>JBLMXM010000050.1:0-3587 GCA_050257775.1 Hyphomicrobiales bacterium | reverse complement strand
CCTGCAATGGCTGGACGATCGAACCGGCCTCGTCAAACCGATCGAATCGATTGCCGCTCATCCGGCTGCGCCCGGTGTTAAATGGAAATATGTCTTCGGCAGTGCGGTCCTGACGGCTTTTATCATGCAGGTGGCCACCGGCATCGGCCTGCTGACGACCTATGTCCCCTCGACGGGCAGGGCCTATGCAAGCCTGCAGTATATCACCCACAAGGCGCCGCTCGGCGCTTTGCTGAGAGGCATGCATTATTGGGGAGCGTCGATGATGGTCACCCTGCTCATCATTCACTTCCTCAGGGTATTCCTGATGGGGAGCTTCAAGTTTCCGCGGGAATTGAACTGGATCAGTGGCGTATTGCTGATGGCGACCACGCTGGCGATGGCGTACTGCGGTCAGATCGTGCGCTGGGACCAGAACGCCGTATTCGGGATGGTGGTAGCCGCAAAGATGGCCGGACACGTTCCGCTGATCGGCACCTGGCTTGCTCACTTCATCCTAGGCGGGGATGTGGTGGGAACCTACACCCTGAGCCGTATATTCGACCTGCATGTTTTTGTCCTGCCGATCCTGCTCGCGTCCCTGATTGGCCTGCACGTGTACCTGGTGCTGCACAACGGCGTATCCGAACCGCCCGTGCCGGGCCGCGGGGTGGACCCCGCGACGTACCGTTCGGATTATCACGACATGCTGCGGAAGGAAGGCGTCCCTTTCTGGCCGACGGTCGTGTTGCGCGATTTCATGTTCGCTCTCGGCGTGGTTCTCGTTGTGCTGCTGTTGGCCTGGGTGGTCGGTCCGGCCGAGCTTGACCATCCGCCCGATCCTTCGCTGATTAACGCGCACCCCCGCCCGGACTGGTATTTCTGGTGGCTTTTCGCCCTGCTTGCCCTGCTGCCGCACGCTCTCGAGAACTATTTCATGGTCTTGACGCCCTTGCTGATCGGTCTGGTCCTACTTTCGGTCCCGCTGGTGAGCAACCGCGGAGAGCGTCACCCGGCGCGAAGACCTCTGGCAGTGGCTGCCGTGGTATGCATCTTCTCGGGAATTGCCGCGCTGACCGTGGCCGGATGGGATGAGAACTGGTCACCCCGCGTCAATGCCTCTCCCCTGACTGCGGACATTATCGGGGCTTCTTCCGGTCCGGTATATGAAGGGGCAATGGTTTTCAACAAGATGGCATGCCTTTACTGCCATACCATAGAGGGCCATGGAGGAAAGAGGGGACCTGATCTGACTTGGATAGCCGACCGGCTGACCCGCGACCAGCTGACCCTGCGCATCATGAACGGCGCGTACAACATGCCGGTATTCGGCCGCATCCTTTCTACCGCGGAAACCGAAAACCTGCTGGACTTTCTGTCGACCCGGAAAAAACCCGGCTTTGCGACAGGCAAACAGCAGTCGGCTGTCCGGCCCTCCGGGCCCCTCGCCCAGGCGGCATTGCACGCAGGCGAGGAGCTTGCGATCATAAAAAGCAAGGGATGCCTGAGTTGCCATACCACGACGGGCAAAACCACTGGTAGGGCCAAGCTGGAAGGGAATATACGGCAAAAAGACGACCGTAATCGTAAATGGGAAGCCTATGGTCAAAAACCGTGGATGATAAATACCTGAAATTCATGATAACCGATCTCGACGTCTGGGTGGTGAAGGGCTATCCGCCCATCATGCCGCACATACCCCTGACGAATGCAGAGCTCGACGCCCTTGTGAAATACGTCAAGTCACTGGAAGGCTGAAATGGACAACCGGCAAGGCGCACGAGAGACTTCGCAGGCCGTGAGGATGTTCTCATTTCCGGGCATCTTCGCGCAGTTGACCAAGTTCAAGGTTTCACTTTTTGTCGCGCTTTCGGCCTGCGCCGGTTTCATCCTGGCCGGAGAACGGGTTTCGGGCGAAATGCTCCGCACGGCGTTCGGGGTTTTGCTTCTCTCCTGCGGCGCCTGTGCGCTGAACCAGTATCAGGAGAGGAAGGCGGACGCGAAAATGGAACGGACGAGGAGACGGCCTTTGCCGGCCGGAAAGATGGCTCCCGCAACGGCTCTGCGGGTGTCGGCGCTGCTCGCCGGCTCCGGTTCGGCGGCCCTTCTTCTGTCCGCCGGCTGGCTGGCGTGTGGACTCGGGCTCCTCGCCATGGTGTGGTACAACGGCGTCTATCTCTACCTGAAGCGCAGGTTCGTCTGGGCGGTGCTGCCGGGAGCCTTGGTGGGGGCGATCCCTCCGGCCGTGGGATGGGTGGCGGCAGGGGGGAGTCTTTTCGATCCTCGTCTGGGAGCCCTCGGCTTTTTTTTCTTTCTTTGGCAAGTTCCCCATTTCCTGCTTCTCCTCATGGCCTTCGCCGACGATTATAAGCGAGCGGGATACCCCTGCCTGACCAACCGGCTGACGGCGGACCAGATGAAGGGGATCGTTTTCATCTGGATTTTGGCCACCGGCACGGCCTGTCTTTTGATTCCGCTGTTTCTGCCTGTCCGGCTTCCGGGAGTTCTCCTATCGCTGCTTGGGGTCACCCTTTGGCTTGTCGGGAAAGCCCTGACTCTGATCCGCCCTACGAATCGAGAAAGGAATATGAAGTATTTTTTCATCCGGTTGAATGCCTACGCCCTTGTCGTCCTCTTTCTGCTGTCCCTGGACAAGCTGCTCCCCTCCAGTGACCTTCCTATGGGGCTGGTCGGCAAGATATTTTCAGTGATCTGGAAATCCGGTTGACGAGGGCAACGAAAGGCTTGGCGGCAAGAACTACAGGTGAACTCGAGGACCCGCAGACTGGGTTTGGAGTGTAGTCTTCGAAAGGGATGCGGGGAATGGAACCGGGAGCTTTCTAACGCAAAACGTCTATTGACGCCGCCTTTCCGCAAGGAGGATCTCTGTGAACGTCAGGGCTCAGGTCTCGATGGTTTTTCACCTGGACAAGTGTGTCGGCTGCCACACCTGCAGCGTAGCCTGCACAAACATCTGGACCGACCGCCGGGGAACGGAGTACATGTGGTGGAACAACGTAGAAACCAAGCCCGGCACCGGTTCCCCGTTCGGTACGAAGACCAGGAGATATATCGTCGGGGATGGAAACCGGCAAGCGACGGTCTCCAGTTCAGGTTGGCGGACCGCGCCGGCACCCTCACGAACCTCTTTTTCAATCCCTACTTGCCCACTCTGGACGACTATTACGAGCCCTGGACTTACCGGTACGGTGACCTTTTAGACGCCCCCCAGGCGAATGACCAGCCGACGGCCAGGCCCGTCTCCCTGATCACCGAGAAGAACACCGATATCCAAGCTGGGCCAAACTGCAATGCGGATCTCGGCGGCTCCTCAACTTATGCCGCTCACGACTCGAACCTGCGGGCCATCGGCTTCGAGGAGCGCAAGCAGCTTTTCGCGATCGAGAGGCTGGCTCTCCTCTATCTCCCTCGAATCTGCAATCATTGTCTGAATCCCGGCTGCCTGGTAGCGTGCCCCTCTGGTGCCATTTACAGGCGGGCCGAAGACGGAAATGTCCTGGTCAGCCAGGATAAATGCCGGGCCGAGCGGATGTGCATCTCCGGGTGTCCCTATAAGAAAGTCTACTATATCTGGGCTACCGGCAAAG
>JBLMXM010000049.1:0-11547 GCA_050257775.1 Hyphomicrobiales bacterium | reverse complement strand
ACAGCTTGGTGACCAAGGTGCTTTGGGGCGAGACATCGATCCTGATACCCGGCGATATCATGCGGCCGGCGGAAAAAGAGCTCGTGGCTTTGGCCGGTGACGATCTTAAAAGCACCGTGCTGATCGCACCCCATCATGGCAGTCGGTCGTCCAGTTCCGAGGAGTTCCTGAAGGCCGTGGGCCCGGAATCAGTGCTCATCTCCTGTGCCGACCGGCCGGGATCCGGAATTCCTCATCCTCTCATTCTGCAGCGTTATGAGAGCCTAAACATCCGAAGCTACCGCACCGACCGGGACGGCGCCATCCGCTTGGTCACGGACGGCCGGGGCGTGTCGATTATCCCTTGGCTGACCTCGAGATGAACGGCCGTGGTGTTGGCCTTGGGATTTGCGGCTTCGGGTATCCGTTCCAGCGGGCCGGCCCTTCCGCTGTTGCCGGTGTCGCTGGTGGGCAATACCGGATAGGCGCGGCAGAGACGCCGGACGCCTTAGAAAGATGAGAGATCCATGTCATTCCGACGCAAGGTATTGACGCTGCTGGGGCTCGCCGGGGCTCATTTCGCCTGCAGCCGGCTTATTTTGTTCGTCACCATTGCTCTGACAGCTCGGGCAGCCGGAACGCCCGACGGCCCAGGCACGGCGGTTACGCTGTTGGTACGCCTGACTAAACTGCTTTACTTTCCCTTGGTCACGCTGGCGCTCTATCCGCGGCAGTGGTTTCCGGGGAACTGGCTCTATGTTCCCATGGCGCTGAACAGCATCATCTGGTCTTTCGGGATATACGGGCTGATGGGTCTTTACCGGAGAAGCAGCCAGGGGGGGCGGGATAACGCACCTTCAGTCGATTGCCGCTAGAACATCGAAACCCGCCTTGACCAGTGCTTTTTTGATCAGCGATGTCTTGCAGGCGGCCAGGCGGAAGTGATACACGCGCTTGCGTGTCTTCTCCAAGGTCATGATGACGTTGATGATATCCCCGCCGTTGTCGCTGATGATCTGCAGTGCTTTCCTGAGAGACTCGGGCTTGTTGCCGGCGGCCACGTCGAGGCGGGAGGTGGAGGAGAGAATCCCCATCATGTCGATGAAGGCGCGTAGCATGTCGGTCTCGGTGATGATTCCCACCAGGCGGCCGTTCTTCGTTACCGGAAGCCCCCCGATTTTGTGCTTGTAAATAATCTGTGCCGCGGTTTCGATGTCGTCTTCCGGGGCTACCGTAATCGGGTCGGTGATCATGAGATCCTTCAGGTCCACATCGCCCAGCATGGAGGGGATGAGCCCCTGTTTGAGGTCGGCCAGGGTCACCAGGCCTTCCAACTTGCGGCCTCTGGACACCACCGGCAGATGCCGGATGTGGTTGGCTTTCATCAATTCGATCGCATCGCTGATGGAAGCGCTGGCCGTGATGGCGATCGGGTCGGGGATCATCAAGTCGCGGATTTTCATATTTTCAATTTACATTGAAATTGCTGCGTTTGGCAATAGAAAAAGAAAGTAAGAAACTCGTTGGGAAGAGATTTTTGGACGGGCCCTTAGTAGGAAAATAAGGCAGTCGCCTTCGCACGGATAAGGGGTCTGGTTCGCGGCTCAGACAATCGGCCGCTGCCTCAAACGCTTACCCGGCCTGCGGTGCGTCATTTTGACGCGCCGTTAGCGGGGCAAATGGGATCTTTCTCAGCAGGCTCGATGGGGAATATGGCTGCAGAGGGGTTCCTCGGCCAGATAATCGCCGGTAGCTTCGAAAGCCCGGGCGCGGCAACCGCCGCATACGCGCTTGAACTCGCAGAGCCCGCATTTGCCCTCCAATCGATCGTAGTCCCGCAGCGCCGTGAATACGTCTGAATGCCTCCAGATGTCGGCAAACGAGGTCCGGCGCACGTTGCCGCAGATGGCGCCGAGGAACCCGCAGGGTTGCACGTCGCCCACATGGGAGACGAAGCAGAAGCCGATCCCGCCGAGGCAGCCGCGGGTAACGGCATCCAAGCCGTGGGTCTGAAACGAAACCGTCCGGCCTTCCTTGGCCGAGCGCTGCCTCAGGATGCGATAGTAGTGCGGTGCGCAGGTGGCTTTGAGTTCCAGAGGGGTCTTGCCCCGTTGGTCGTAAAACCAGTTCAGGGTGCGCTCATATTCGTCGGCGGTGATGGCCTGATCGACGATGTATTTCCCGCGGCCGGTGGGGACCAGCAGGAAAATGTGGTGCGCCACCGCACCGAGCTCGACGGCTAACTGCTGGATCTTCGGGATCTGCTCGAGGTTGACCTGGGTGACCGTGGTGTTGATTTGAAAAGGGATGCCGGCGCGCTTGATGTGCTCGATTCCGCGCAACGCGCCGTCGAAGGCGCCTGGCACGTTACGGAACCTGTCGTGGGTCTCGGCCGCAGCACCATCCAGACTGATGCTCAGGCGCTGGATGCCGGCATCGGCCAACCGGCGGGCGATGTCAGCTGTGATCAGGGTGCCGTTGGGGGCCATCACCATGCGCAGTCCCAGCCGGCTGCCGTATTGCGCGATTTCGAAGATATCGGGCCGCAGCAGCGGCTCACCGCCGGTAAGGATCACGATCGCCTTCCCGACTTCGGCGATCTGGTCGATCAGGCGAAGTCCTTCCCGGGTGTCGAGTTCTCCTTCGTAGGGGCCCAGGGTGGCTGATGCCCGGCAGTGAACACAGGACAGGTTGCAGTTGCGGGTGGTTTCCCAGGCGACGAGGCGCAGCTCTGCTTCGGACTTGCGTCGGGCAGATGCGCCTTTTTCGTTTCCGGTCGCGGCATGATCTGGACGAGAATGCATCATGGCCTCAATAGGATCTTCCGTATGGAGTGATCCGGGTGGACCCGCCGGCCCGTTTGTCTGTTGTCTTGGAACAAAGAGTGTGCGTAACGGGGCAACCGGTAAACGGTCATCAGCCTCTCAGCAGCGGCGCGGCATCCATGGCGAAATACGTGATGATCAGGTCCGCACCGGCGCGTTTGATCGCGGTGAGGGTTTCCATCATGACCCGGGGCCCATCCAGCCATCCCATTTTCTCAGCAGCCTTGATCATGGAGAATTCGCCGCTGACGTTGTAAGCGGCGACCGGCAGGTCGAACTCCTGGCGTACGCGGTGGATGATGTCGAGATAAGCGAGCGCCGGTTTCACCATGATGATGTCCGCACCTTCCTCGACGTCCATGGTGGCCTCGCGCAACGCTTCCAGGGCATTGGCCGGGTCCATCTGGTAGGTGCGGCGGTCGCCGAACTTGGGAGCCGAATCGGCCGCCGCCCGGAAGGGGCCGTAATAGGCTGAGCAGTACTTGGCTGAATACGCCATGATCGGGACGTGGCTGAAGTTGTTCTCATCCAGCGCTTCCCGGATTTCCGCCACCCGTCCATCCATCATGTCCGAAGGGGCCACCATGTCGGCTCCAGCCTTGGCGTGCGAGAGCGCGGTGCGAGCGATCAGGTCCAGCGACGCGTCGTTTTCTATGCAGCCGTTTTCCACGCAGCCGCAATGCCCGTGGTCCGTGTACTGGCAGAGGCACACATCGGTAATCACGGCCAGCTCCGGAAGGGCCTCCTTCAGCGCCCAAGTGGCGCGCTGGACGATGCCGTCTTCGGCGTAAGCGGAGGTGCCCAGCGGGTCCTTGCGGTCCGGGACCCCGAAGAGAATCACGGCCGGGATGCCCAGAGAGTGAGCCTCCCGGGCGGTTTTCACGATATTGTCGACCGAGAGCTGAAAGTGCCCGGGCATGGAGGCGATCGGGTTCTGAACCTTTTGGCCCCCGATGGCAAACAGCGGCAGGATCAAATCGTCCACCGAGAGGCGCGTCTCACGGATCATGCGGCGGAACGATTCGTTCTGTCTCATGCGCCGAGGCCGATAGTCGGGAAACAGCATGTTTTTTTACTCCGTAAAAAAACAGTTTTAGGTGTCAAGTTTTAAGTGTTAAGTGCCTGGGCCCTTCGCATCTCCGATATTTCTTTAACACTTAACACTTAAAACTTACAACCTAAACCTATAGCCGTTCACAGTGCGTCGGCGTGTGGGTGAGCGCGATTTCCTCATCCGTAAGGTAGCAGGCCGGGTCGGGCGCCCACACGTCTCCAGTGACGGCTTCAGCCCGCACCCGGAAGTTCCCGGCGCAGATGTCCAGCCAGCGGCATTCTGCGCATCGGCCGGTGACATGCCTTTTTTTCTCCTTGAGCTTCCCCATGAGGGGGTTGGCGGTGTCCATCCAGATATCCGAAAAGGGTCGCTCCTTTACGTTGCCGAAGCTGTAGTGGCGCCAGAACTGGTCGGGGTGCACCGCGCCGTCCCAGCTCACGCAGCCGATGCCGCGGCCGGAGCTGTTGCCTTCGTTCCACTGCAACAGCTTCAAAACCTGCTGGGCTCGCTCGGGGTCTTCCTTGAGCATCCGCAGGTACAGGTACGGCCCATCGGCATGGTTGTCGACCGTCAGCACCTCCTTGGGTTTGCCTTTGTCATGCAGCCGACGGGTGTGATCGATGATGAGATCGACCGTCCTGCGGGTCTCCTCGGGCCCCAGGTCCTGCTGGACCAGCTCCGAGCCCCGTCCGGCGTACACCAGGTGGTAGAAGCACACCCGCGGGATGTCCATCTCCTCGATCAGCGCGAAAATGCTCGGTATTTCCTGGACGTTGAAACGGTTGACGGTGAACCGCAACCCGACCTTGATTCCCGCTGCCTGGCAGTTGCGGATCCCTTCCAGCGCAGAGCGAAAAGCGCCCGGTACGGCCCGGAAGCGGTCGTTGACCTCCTGCATGCCGTCCAGGCTGATGCCGACGTAGGAAAGGCCGATCTCCTTCAGGGTGCGGGCCATGCCGGGGTTGATTAGTGTGCCGTTGGTGGAAATGACCGCCCGCATCCCCTTGGCCACGGCGAAGGCCGCCAGCTCCGGCAAGTCCTTGCGCGCGAGAGGCTCGCCGCCGGAAAACAGGACCACCGGCACGCCGAAGGCGGCCAAATCGTTCAGCAAGTCCTTGCCCTGATCGGTTGTGAGCTCGTCCGCATCGGGCTGATCCTTGGCGTGGGCGTAGCAGTGCACGCAGCGTAAATTGCATCGGCGGGTCACGTTCCACACGACGACCGGCTTTTTGTCCGCCGAGAATTGCAGCAGGTGGGACGGCAGCTGGGATGAGTCCCGCCCGTAACGCAGGGCATCGGACGGCTCCACGGTTCCGCAATAAAGCTTGGATATCCCGATCATGACTTGTCCTGGATGGGAGGGGCTGTGATCAAGGTGCGGACATAATCCTCCGGGTTGATTAGCGCGTTTCGGTTTATAAAAAAGCGGTTTCGCCCGGTCTTTTCCCGCACCAGTTTGAGGCCGTGCTCGAAGTGGCTGTTCAGCTTGGGATAGACATCCTTCAATTCGAAGGCCGATTCCACGATCATTTCCATGAGGAAGTCGATCGCGTCCTCCTCGAGCACGATGTTGATGTCGTGGTTTTTGTAAAAGTAGAGCTCGATGTTCTTGATCTCGTCATAGCAGGCCTTGATGTGCCGGACGGCGCTGCCGGTGTCCATCACGTTTTTCGAGTAGTAGCTGGCAACGATGTCCATGCGCTCCGGCGTCATGGTCAGGCTGTACTTTTCAGACAGACTCTTGCGGTTGGACTTCAAGTACTCGCGGATGGAGGCTTTTTCCTCGTCCGCCAGCCGCTCGAAGGCGCTGCGTACCGCCGGATCATCCGGTGGCCCTACCATGCGCTTCAGGGCGCCGGCGGGGTCAGTCATAATCTCCAATGTTACCGGAAATTTTTTTACGGCCGTGGAGGGCAGTGCGCGCTCGAAGCTCAGCAGGGCCTTTTCGATCACGCTGACCAGCCCGCGCGCGCCGGTGTTTTCCGCAAAGGCGAGGAAGGCCATGCGTCGCAGGAAATCGTCTTCGAACTTGACCTCGATGCCGTAAGCAGCGAAGTCGAGCTTCTTGCCGAGAATAATGGGATTGTTGGGGTTTATCAGGATCTGGTGCAGATCCTCCTCCATCAGATGGTCGAAGACGGCCTTGACGGGGAGCCGACCCACGAATTCGCTTTCGAAGCCGAATTCGATCAGATCCTCGGCCTTGACATGTGTCAGGATATCAACCTGTTCCTTGGCGGAGGTGATGCGCGCGCCGAAGCCGATTCCCTGGCGGGATAAGCGGCGCTGGATGATCGGGACCAGGTCGGTGAACGCGCCGCTCATGATGAAGAGCACGTTCTTGGTGTTCACCGCTGCCCGTTCCCGCTTCCCGGTTTTTCGGAAGCGTTCGATCTCCTGCATCATCGAGACCGGGTCGTGGGGAACCTTCAAATCGACATCCGTTTCCTCCATGGGCTTGAGCAGCGCCCGCTGGACGCCAGTGCGGGAAACGTCTGCGCCGATGAGGTTCCTGGCCGAGGCGATCTTGTCGATCTCGTCGATGTAGATGATTCCGTACTGCGCGAGCTCGATATCGTCGTCGGCTTCGCGCACGAGGTCCCGCACCAGATCCTCGACGTCGCCGCCCACATATCCTGTCTCGCTGAACTTGGTGGCGTCGCCCTTGACGAACGGCACTCCCAGCTTGGCGGCGATGAGCTTGATGATGTAGGTCTTGCCCACCCCGGTCGGCCCGATCATGAGCACGTTGTTCTTGATTCCGCCCGTCATGGCCTCAAAGCGATCCTTGTCCCCCTGGGCGCAGCGGATGCGGTTGAAGTGCGTGCAGATCTTGGTGGCCAGGATCGCCTTGGCCTGGTCCTGTTTGACCACATACTGGTCCAGGTAGGCGATCAGTTCCTCGGGTTTGAGGTTGAAGTTGATCTGCTTCTTGTCCCGGAGCGGTTCCTTGGGTTTGCCGGTGACCGCCTCCTGGGTCATCACGAGAGGAGATAGAACCTTGACATGGCCGCCGAACTTCTTGGCCAGGAATTCGCTGATTTCCTTTTCGAGTTCCTTGGCGTCGGGGATTTTTTCATCGTGTATGCTCATAACACGAAATTTTAACCACCATTCTCCGAAAAAGCAACCGCAGCCGACCTTTGCAGCCTGTGGGAGCGCATTCCCCAGGGGGTTAAAAAAGCTGAATGGCTGGGCCCAAAACCGGCTCCAGCCATTCAGTGGTAGTCGGGCGGGGAGAATCAATCCTTCACGGGCAGGACATGGATGGCTTTGATAATCAATTCAACCTGCTCTCCGGCCTTCAAGTTCAGGTCACTGACCGATTCCGATGTCAAAACCGATGCCATCTCGTGAGGGTCGCTGACGGTGAACTTGACTAGGGACATGATATCTCCCTTCTGGACGCTTTTGACTTTGGCCTTGATCCGATTGCGCGCACCGTACTTCATGGTTTCCTCCTTTTTGGGGTCTTTGATGGGACCAGTGGTAGACATGCGATGGATAGTCATGGTACCCACTTCAGCTCCGACATCCCGTACGCCGGAGAGCGTTTATGCAAAAACCGCCGATCACCGAATCGCGTGCGTTCAAGAAGGTCAAATCCGCGCAATGCCTCAGTTCCGGCCGGTGTTCGAGGATCAGCGCGGCGGCCATGGCGGCGGCCTCCGTGGTCTGCAGCGCACACCGGTCGAACGATGAATCGGCCTTGAATGAATTTTTCCTGGAAATAATTCGGCAGCAGGATGCCCCGAATATCAGCTTGAATCGTTTGATCAGCTGGTCTGAGACGGCATGCACGGATTTGCGGCGACCGATGGGGTTCGATTGCGCCAGCAAAAGCCCCACCCCCAGAAGGGCTCCCGCCAGTGCACCGCACAGGCAACCGCTTTTCCCGATGCCTTCCGCAAACGGGCCGGCCATGGCAAGAGCCTGGTTCTCCTTCAGGCCTCCGCCCAGTGCTTGGTTCAAGACCACCAGTACCGATTCCGAACAGTACATCTGCCGGCTGAGAAAAAGATTTCTGGCCCGTTCGCCGATGAGCGCAGGCAGGTCAAGGGCATCTTGCGGCGGAGCTTTCACGCGATGGCCTCCTTACTTGGCCGGCTCGGTGGGATATGGGGCGCCCTTCCAGGCAAAAATCCCGCCGGGGTAACGGTAGACGTTGGTGTAGCCGTTTTTCACGGCCCACACCGCGCCGTTATGGCTGCGGGTGCACTTGACGAAACCGCAGTAGATTACAATCACCCTGTTCTTGTCCGGCCCCAGGAGCTGCACGAAGTCCTGCTCAGATTTGCCCGCGGTCTCCTTGGTATCCCAGGTCTTCATCTCCGGAATGGGAAAAAGAAACTGCTTTGCGCCCGGCACGTGCTCCTTCTTGTAGCTGTCCTCGTATGGCATGGTGTCAATGATGAGCATATTCTTCTTGGCATCGATCCAGCCCTTGAGCTCTTCGGAGCCGACCAGCTTGTAGCCGCCAGAGGCTGTCTGGCTGGCCAGGCCGATGGCGATTTTTTCAAATGCGAACTCCTCCTCGAACTTGTCGGCGGCGAGCGCGGCGCCGGTCGCCGTCCACATAACGATTCCAAAAATGATCCACGCGGATTTCGCCTTGACCCGTTTGCCCATTCCGAATTCTCCTTTCTTCAACGTCTGTTGAAACACATGGGATATCCTCGACGGCCGAATTGCCCGATAATAACGCGCTACATATAGATAAAGGATTCCGAACATCATGGCGAGGTCGCGGTAGAAGGCCCCGCGCAGGCCGTGGTAAGCCCTGGACTCGATATCGTCCGGGCCGAAGCAGCCGCAGTCCACATCCAGCCCCATCTGGATGCCGTAAGCCAAGACCGCCATGAAAACCGCCAGCAGTGCGGATGTGACAGTCAACGACCCGCGAATGTCTGCCATCAGCCCTATGGCGGCAGCCACTTCCAGCGCCGGCAGTCCGACGGCCACCGGGATCAGCAGGGACGCCGGGACAATCCCGTATGCATCAATCAAGGCAGCGAAAGCCCGAGGATCGGCCAGTTTGGTTGCTCCGGCATACAGAAATACGACGGCTACGGACCACCGAGCAGCCCGATAGGCTCCCAGCGACATCAATGCGCGTGCCATGCCGGGGCCTATATATTGATAAAAAATATTAGTCAAATCGAAAATATCGATAGCTTGCCAACTCCCGATAGAGGCATTAAATGGATTTCGAGCGGTAACCTTGAACTCTGAAATATGCCTGCGGTCCCGAATGGAGCCATGTCCAAGCTGCCGCGTTCATTTTATGATCGAGACCCCATGACGGTCGCCAGGGAATTGCTCGGCCAGCATCTCGTGCATGTATCGGACGGCGTCGAGCGAATCGGCCGGATCGTTGAGGTGGAGGCTTACCTTGGGCCGAGCGATCTGGCGGCCCACTCAGCTAGAGGGCTGACCCCGCGGACGCGGGTCATGTTCGGCCCTGCGGGCCACGCGTATGTGTACATGATCTACGGCCGGTACCATTGCATGAATGTTGTGACCGAAGGGGAAGGCCGTGCATCTGCGGTGCTGCTGCGTGCGCTCGAGCCGGTGGCCAACATCGATGGCCGCACGTGCGGACCGGGCCTGCTGTGCAGGGCCATGCAAATCGATCGATGCCTGAACGGGCATGATCTGACCAGCAACGACTTCCACATTGCGGCGGCTTCCATGGTCAAGCCGTTCAAGATCATTAAGAGACCCCGCATTGGTGTGGACTATGCGGGTCCATGGGCCAAGAGGCTTCTGCGCTTTTACCTCGAAGGCAATCGGTTTATCTCACGGCCTTGAGGCGAGCCGAAGCTTTGCTCAGCCGTTCGGCTGTTCGGAGGGAGACTGGATGGGATGCGGTCCGGTTTAAGCGGAAATTATCGCTTGACTATAGATGCCACAATGTGGTAGCCACTTACCGAATTCCGAGCTTCACCCGAGCCCTTCAGCGGGATTTTGTTCAAGCTGACTTCCCTGAAGCTCTTATCATCATTGCGTTCAGCTTAGCCCTCTGAATAACCGATGTTTACCTGGACTATCGCGTGCAGGAGGTGCCTGATGCATGCAAAAATTGAACGCCGCAACATGGATCGCCAGTGGTGCAAATGCGAAGCGAACTGGTCCTACTTTAACAAGGAAAGCAGCCTGAAAGGGCGCATTCTCAACTTTAGCCCTGGAGGGAGCTATCTGGAGACAGCCTCGCCGGTAACCCCGGGAGCGACGGTGTTGATCCGAGTCCTGCAATGCGCCGAGTTCATGCGTGAACACCCGAAGGACCTGCGATCTAATGCCATCGCCGAGGTAAAATGGTGCCGGGAAATGAAGGACTCTGAAGAGGCTTCGTATGGCGTTGGGGTGAGGTATCATTTCCCGGTGTAGGGACCGATGAGGGTCGGTCTCCTGGGGCACACGATAAGGCTATAGAGTGCCTCTCGCCAAAACCTAAAGATGAATTTCCTTATCTCGATGCGCGGGGATGAGGTGATGTCAGAAACAGGCGAAACTATATGTGCCTGACTGGGGGGCTTCGGAAAATCGCAGCCTCCGTTCGTGAGTCGCCCCAATCTGACCGGGGCCCGGCAGGGCAGAGGCGCTAACCAAGCCGTTCAGACGGCTGCCTTGACGCGTGCAGGCACCAGCCCCTTCTCGATGGCGTAGACCGTGAGCCTCGAAGCAGTGTGGATGTCGAGTTTCTTGATGATGTTGCTGCGGTGCTTTTCGACGGTCTTGGGGCTGATGAGAAGGCTTTGCGCAATCTTCTTGGTCGGGTACCCTTCTCCGATCAACCTCAGCACTTCCTTTTCGCGTCGAGTAAGCAAGCCGAAAGGAGTGCGGTTTCTCAGACCGCGCTGCTGCTGCATGAAACCGTCCAGCATCCTTTCAGCGATTCCGGGGCTGAGGTAGGTTTTACCGTCCAGCACTCGTTCGATGGCCGCACGCAATTCCGCTCCTCCGCACTCCCTTAGGCAGTACCCGTCTATTCCCATCTGCAGCCCTTCGATAATAAATTCCTCTGATTCGTGCATGCTCAGAGCGAGGATCTTGGTTGCAGGAAACCGGGATTTGACCTCCTTGATAACCGCAATTCCGCCTAACACGGGCATGGATATATTGAGCAAGAGAACGTCAGGCTTGTGCTGTTCCATGCAGCGAATCACCTCCGCATCGTCGGCGGCTTCGGCCACCACCTCGAACGCATTGGAATCGGCCAACAACGCTTTCAATCCTTCTCTCAGGATTCTCTGATGATCCGCGATAACGAGCCTTTTCATCTCTGGCCCCCTGCCTGGGTTGACACTCCCAAGCCATATTTCTTCGCTCTGGCGCACCAAAATAAGAAGGCGGCTCCTGAAAATTCTGGAGTCGCCCCTCTCTGTCACTGAATTTTCAGGAAGCGAACGGGTAATACGCATTATTCAGGGCGGCTGATTTGGTCCTCCCTCCTCCTGAACTTTTCATGCTCCTTCCTGGACTCGGGCCTATTATCATTTTGTTCAAACCTAAGCCTTGATGCAAATCTGTCAAGTCCCTTGAGGACGGGCTACAGGATTACATGTTGAAGCTATCTCAAAAATGCATCTGACACCCGATGGCGGCGTTGCAGGCCTCTCGAATGCTCACATACTGCCGTGTATGCTGCGCTTTCGAATCGGCCTGCGTCTTGCCCTCGGGCGTGAT
>JBLMXM010000048.1:0-22834 GCA_050257775.1 Hyphomicrobiales bacterium | reverse complement strand
GAGGCGCCAGGCTCACCCATTTGACCTTTAACCGCTTCAATTCGCTGGCAACGTATACGTGCTCCGCCAGCGCAGTGGGGCTGTCGGTTTCGTCGACGCTCATCTCGAATTCATAAGGCCTTCCCCCGGTGGCCTGCTCCAGGTGTCGATACATGCGCACCGTGTGGGCCACGGCTTTGCCGTATTTGGCCGCCGCTCGCAGGATGTCGTCGCGGCCGAAAACGACTTTAAATGTCCCCAGGTCGATCGGCTTTTCCACCAGCCGGTGCTGCAGATCCTGGTAAGTACTTTCCAGGCCGCCCCAGGGCAGTGCCTGAATTTTTTGCTCGAGAATGTGCAGTGATGCCAGCGAGGCTTCGTTGTCGACATACTCGCCGGGGTCTATGGTAAAAAACGAGTACCCGGCGGCTGCGAAGGCAGAGGCCTGTTCTGTTTTCTTGAGATGATCGGCGTCCGCTCCGAAGCCATCGACCCAGCCTTCCTGGAAAGCGCCCCACATGGCATCGTCCAGGACCTCCTGAGCCGAACGACCCGTGCGCTCGTTCTCGCGCACCGATTGCTGAGCGAAGATGGGCGCCAGGTTCGTCTTGCGGACCGCCCGCACGTGGCCCGGCGTGGCCAGGCCCAGCCGGTCGCCGAACCCTGCCGACCGCTTCAGCCCGAGCGGGCGGGCTTTCAGGTACGGAAGAAGATCGCGAAGCCAGGCGGCGGCGCGGGCGGTCGTCTGGACGGTCCGGATGCGGGCCGGGATCCCTTCCAGGAGGAGTCGATCTTCGGGGCCCTTCAGTTCGTCGATAAGCCCGGAAACAGGCGAAACGATCCCGAGCCGCTTGCCCGCATCGTTCGTGCACATGAAGACCAGGGACCGCCGGATGGGGGTGATGGAACGGTGATGGACCTTCGCACGGCAGGATGAGCCCAGCCCGTCAGCCAGTCGCCTGCGTTTGTCGTCGCTCAGGACCGCTGCCGACCCCGCGGCATCGAAACACTGCTGCAGAAAATCTCTCATGCCTGTCTCCGAAGCGTTGCTCGCCCGGCAAGCGTGCGACAGATGAACGTCGCTGGAAATTTCTATGCCATACACCCCACCCTGTCAACTTCAGCGTTTTAAAAAATCCTCGCGGATCGGATTGAAGGCATCGATCAGGCGGACGTGAGAACTCAGTGTCTGAACGGCGTGAGGTACGTTAGCGGGCACCGTGAACAGATCGCCCGCAGACAGGCGCGTTCGCTCTTCCCCCATGACCAGCAGGATCTCACCGGCCGCCACATAAGATACCTGTTCGTGAGGGTGCGAGTGCGGGGGGTCGGGGGTTGACGCAGGTCCGTCATTAAAATCGACCACCACCGTCATGACGTGATCCGTGTGAGCGAGATAGCGTGAGCGACCCGCACTGATGGGGGTAACATTGGTTTCGGACGACCTCACGATTCCCATGGTCATACCTCCGCGCACATGCCGGCAGTTTCGATACGCTCTGTCCCTTGCCCTCCAGCCCTCATTTCACAAAGCGTGGAAGCCACATGGTGAAGGACGGGATGTAAGTGATCAGGAAAAGCACAACCATCATGGCCATGAAAAAGGGCATCATCGCCTTCGTCCCGACGTTTACACTCACCTTTCCAATGGCGCAGCCCACGAAAAGGACCGTGCCAACCGGCGGTGTCAGCAGCCCCATGCCCGCGTTGAAGATCAGAATGAGGCCAAACTGAATAGGGTCCATACCGAGCTTCAGGCACACGGGCAGGAGAATGGGAGTCAAAATGACGATCATGGGAGCCATGTCCATCGGCCCGCCCAGGATCAGCAGAAGGATATTGATCAAGAGCAGAATGACCCAGGGCGTGCGGGATATCTCCAGGAAGCCCTGGGTGATAAGGTCGGGGAGCCGGACGATCGTCATGGCGTAGCCGAAGGCGGCCGAGGCTCCGATGAGGAAGAAAACCATGAGGACCGTGCGGAAGGTCCGCACCAGGACCGGCCAGAGATGCTTGGGCTTGAGTTCACGGTAGCCGAAAAAGCCGAGACAGAAGGAGTACACGACGGCAAGGGCGCCTGCCTCGGTGGCCGTGGCGAGGCCGCCGATGATGGAGCCGAGGATGAGAAAGGCCGGGGTGAGCGAGAGAAGACCGTGGAAGACGATCGCAGGGATCTTCCGGCGATCGACCGGATCGCCTTTCGGGTAGTTGCGTCGGATGCTGATGATAACCCCCACGATACAGAGCGTGGCGAGGAGCAGGAGACCGGGCACAATGCCGGCCATGAAAAGCTTCCCGACGGACAAGCCGCCCACGACCCCTGTGGCCACGATCGAGTAGAGGATCAGATTGTGGCTTGGTGGAACGACGACCCCCTGAATGGCCGAAGAGATGGTCACGCCGACCGCGTACTCGGCCGAATAGCCCTTCTTCTTCATGACCGGGATCATGACCGACCCGATGGCGGAGGTGTCCGCGACGGCTGAACCGGAGAGGTTGCCGAAGAACATGCAGGCCACCGAGTTGACGATCGAGAGCCCACCGGGGAACCGCCCGACGAAAACGTTGGCGAAGTCGACGATGCGGTTGGCCAGCCCACCTGCCCCAAGAAGCTGCCCCGTCATGATGAAAAAAGGAATCGCGAGCAGGGAAAATACGTTGATGCCTTGCAGGGTCTGCTGTGCCACGACCACGATGGGCATCTGGAGGTACCATACCGTCGCGAGGGAGGAAAGGACGAGAACCAGGGCAACAGGGAACCGCAGAATAAGTAAGACGGTAAAGGTGACGCTGAGTATCCAAATGGCGACCGTATTGCTAGGCATCGCGCTTGATCTCCTCTTCGATGATATGGTAGCGGCGGAGATCCTTGCCGAGGAGCTGGAGGGCGGAGTACACGCATGTCAGGATTCCTGTGATCGGCATGACGATGTACTGGATCATGTTGGGCAGCTGCGTGGCCGCAAGGACGGAGCCCTGCATCATCAAGGCGAAATCCAAGCCGTACCATACCAGGTAAAGACCGAAGAAAAAGGTGACGGCATCGATGAGGCGGTCGCTCATGTCGAGAATCTTCCGGGGCAGCTTGTCGAACATGTCCATCCCGAGGTGGAGCCGCTCGCGAAAGCCGATGGCGATGCCCATGAAGGTAAACCAGGTCAGACACAGGAGGGTGATCTCTTCGGACCAGGCAAAGACGAAACCAAAGATTTTGCGCGTGACGACCGCCACGAAGACAATCAGGATCATGGCGACCAATAGGGCGATCGCAAACCCCTCGATGATCTGATCGACCGTCAGGAAAAACTTCTTCAGACTACCTTTCGAGTCAGACACTGAAGTTCTCCTCTAGTGGACCCGTCCCTCACTTCTTCGGCCGAACCGCATCAATGGCCTTGATCGTTTCAGCGTATTTCGGTGACTCTTCCGCAATCAGCTGCTTGACCGCGTCCTGGAAGGGCGTCTTGTCGGCGACTGGAACGACGATTTCACCCTCCGCCTTGATCTTGTTGAGAGCCTCGATCTCATAGGCGTCCCACTTCTCGCGCTGGAAAGCGACCGTTTCAGAGGCGGCCTTGCGAAGGGCGGCCTGCTGGTCCTTGCCGAGCTTGTCCCACACGATTTTGCTCATGAAGAGCACCTCGGGCAAACGAAGGTGTTCGTCAAGAAGGTAGTACTTCGCGACCTGATAATGGTTGAAAGAGATGAGGGAAGGCGGGTTGTTCTCTGCGCCGTCGATGACACCGGTCTGGATGGCGCTGAACACCTGACCCGCGGCCATGGGAACCGCTGAGGCACCCATGGCCTCGACCATCTTCACGAGGAGGTTGTTGGGCATGACGCGGTACTTCTTGCCCTTGAGATCCTCGATCTTGTTGATCGGGTAATTGGCATAGAAGGAGCGGGCGCCGCCATCGTACCAGCACAGGCCGATGAAACCCGAGGGCGCGAGGTCATCCAGCATCTTCTGGCCGGCGGGGCTGGTCAGGAAGGCCCACTGGTGCTCCTTTGAATCGAATAGGAAGGGCAGAGCAAATACGTTGAGCTGAGCGTTGAAGGAGCCGAGCGCCCCTGAGCTGACACGGGCGATGGCGATGGCGCCTATTTTCACCTGCTCGATGACGACCTTCTCGTCGCCGGATATCTGCCCTCCCGGAAAGACATCGACTTTGATCGCTCCCTTGGTGTAAAGCTCGACCAAGCGGGCGAACTCTTCGTCCGCCAGCTCGGTAGGGTAGCCCTTGGGGTGGATCTCGGATAGCTTGAGCACCATCTGGGCCTGCGCGGTGAAACCTGAGCAAATCACGAGGACCATCGCGCAAATGAGCACCAACCGGACCCCATACCTGGAATGTTTCATATCGAACCTCCCTTCCCTGATGGCAACGATTTCTGGCAAATAAGATTATCCCCGATTGAGTAATTATATCGAATGGCACCAGGGCCTGGAGAGGTCGGCCTGCGACATGGGCCCTGGCACACTCTCAGCGGGCCAGCCACCCGCCGTCGACCGCCAATGTATGCCCCTGCACATAGTTGGAGGCATCCGATGCGAGGAAAACAACAGCGCCTTTCAGGTCATCCGGTTTCCCCCATCGCCCCGTGGGGATGCGCTCCAGGATCTGCTTGCTGCGCACAGGGTCATCCTGGATGGCCTGTGTGTTCCGAGTCGCCATGTAGCCGGGGGCGATGGCATTGACGTTGATCCCGTGAGGGGCCCACTCGCAGGCGAGCAGCTTGGTCAAGCCCATGACGCCGCTCTTGCTGGCGGTGTACGAGGGCACCAGGATGCCCCCCTGGAAGGAAAGCATCGAGGCGATGTTGATGATCTTGCCGCCCGTTTTCTGCTTGAGAAACTGCCGGGCCACGGCCTGGGACAGGAAAAACAGGGTTTTCAGGTTGATGTCCATGACCTGGTCCCAGTCTTTCTCAGTGAAATCGATGGACTTGTTTCGCCGGATGATGCCGGCATTGTTGACCAGAATGTCGATGTGGCCGTAGACGTCCACCACCTTCCGCACGATATCCGGAACCGTCTTGATACCGGAAAGGTCGGCCTCGACGCCCAGCCATCTTCTCCCCAGGCGTTCAAACCGCTCCACATTCTGAGGCAGGTCCAGATGGTAGACCACGGCGATGTCCGCGCCCGCCTCTGCCAGCCCTAAGGCCATGGCCTCGCCCAGTCCGATGGTGCCGCCGGTGACAACGGCGACTTTCCCGGCCAAACTGAACTGTTCGGGTATCATGTGTGCCACCCCTTGTGTGTCCGAGTTGAGGTTTCCCAACCTTCCTTCTATCCGGCCGTCCGCCTGATCAGAGGAAGGATCTCGACGATGATGTTACGAATGGAATAAACGATCATGACGGCGCCGGCTATGGGCATGCAGGAGTAAAGAACTCGCTTGGGAATGGCAAAAACATTGGTCACATCCTGGGCCATGGCCGTGAGCCGGAAAGAATAATAAAAGAAGACCAGCACAAAGACCAGGACCAGCACCTCCAGAACCAGTCGGTACATATGCCGGACCGTGGCATTCGTGATGACCTTCCGGCCGATCCAGTCACCCACGCTGAAGTGCTCCCGGGTGATCCAAAGCGCCGCGGCTCCATAGAACACCAGGTAGGCGTACAGAAGCTCGATGATCTCGTCGAACCAGTGCAAAGAGGCCACCGGAAAAAACCGCACCAAGACGTTGGCGGAAACCAGTACCGTAAGCGCTAGGAAACAGACCATGGTCAGAACCTTGAATACCTGCAAGGCGACCTTGTCCATCCATTTCAACACAACCATCTTTTTCTCCTGGCGCGCAGCTACTCCAATAGGCTGGGCAGAAACATTCCGATCGCGGGGATGTAGGCGACCATGAGCGTGATGATGAATACCCCGACGAGATACGGCCAGATTTCTCTCGACAACTCACCCAGACTCACCTTACTGAAGCTTGCGACCGCAAAAAGACACATCCCCACCGGCGGCGTCAGGTTCCCAACCATGATCAACAGGGTCATCACCACCCCGAAATTGATCAGGTCGATGCCGAATTTTTGAGCCACGGGTGCGAAAATGGGGATGGTGATGATGAAAATGGCGTTGCCTTCCAAAAACAGCCCCAGGACCATCACCACGATGATCACCATGGTAACGATTCCATTTGGAGTGGCGCTCATGGTGGTGAAGTGGGTGATCAGCTGATCGGGGATACGTTGATGGATCGTGAACCAACCGAAAAAACCGGCCGTGGCAATGATGAACAGCAGGCTGACGGTTTGCCGAATGGAGGCCCAGAATATTCGAGGCAAATCTGTCAGCTTGATGTCTCCGTAAAGAAACCCCAAAAACAAGGCGTAGAGGGTGGCCACCACAGCGGCTTCTGTCGGCGTGAACACCCCGAGGAGAATTCCACCGATGACGATCGCCGGGGTCAAAAGCGGCAGAAACGCATCTCGTATGCTTTCCGCCACTTCCTTCGAGCCGGCCTTCTTTTCCTTCGGCAGATCGTAACGTTTGGCCTGGAGAGCGATGGCCGCCATCATTGCCACCGCCATCATCCCGCCTGGAATGAAGCCTGCCAGGAACAGCTTGCTGACCGAAACCCCGGTTAACGCCCCGTACACCACGAACGGGATGCTGGGGGGAATCACCGGTCCGATGGTAGCCGCGGCCGCGACAATGGCGGCGGAAAACTTCGGCTTGAACCCGTTGTCGACCATGGCTTTGTGCAGGACCTGACCCAAACCGGCCGCATCGGCAATGGCGGAGCCGGACATGCCGGAGAAAATGACGTTGGCTATGATGCTGACCTGCCCAAGTCCCCCCGGCAGATGGCCGATGACCGCCTTGGCAAATCGAAAGATGCGGTTGGTGATGCCGCCGGTGTTCATCAGGTTGCCGGCGAGAATAAAAAAGGGCACGGCCAGAAGGGTAAAGCTGGTGGTGGAAGCATACATCCTCTGGGGCAGCATGGTCAGCAGCGACTCATTCCCCAGCCCCACGAAAAACGCTATGGCCGTGAGGCCGATCGCCACTGCGATCGGCAGGTCGATCAAGATCAGCACCAGCAAAACAGCAAAGACCAAGAGTGTCAGCATGTACCCGCCCCTGATCGCATCGGTCCGGTGAAGCCCTACGAAAAACGGGAAGGGCAGTCATTGTCGAGGTCCTGCAACCACCCCTCCCATTGCGGAGCGCAGCTTATTTCGCCGCTTCCACCATTTTCACGAATGCGCTGATGTTCTCCTCGCCGGCGACGGCATTCATCCGCTCATAGGCGGGCTTCATCAGGGCTTTGAACTTAGCCTTGTCCGGGTAGGTCACCTGCATTCCGGCCTGTTTTATCTTTTCGATTTGGTCCGTTTCAGCGTCCCGTACGGCCTTGCGCATCCAGTTGCCGGCCTTGACGCTCTCTTCCTTGATGATTTTCTGTTGCTCGGGGGTAAGCTTGTCCCACACCTTTTTGCTGATCACGTGCACCATGGTGTTATAGTTGTGCCCGGTCATGGCCAGGTACTTCTGTAATTCGTAAAGCTTATTGGAATAGATCACGGCAATTGGGTTTTCCTGGCCGTCGACCACACCTTGCTTCAGGGCCATCTGCAGCTCGTTGAAGTTGATGGTCGCCACCACGGCGCCCAGGGCCTCCATGGCCGCCTGGGTGGGCAGCTCCGGCGGAGTCCTTATTTTGAGTCCCTTCACGTCATCGGGGGTGTTCACGGGTCGCTTGTTGTTGGTGAGGTTGCGGAAGCCCCATTCCCAGTTGGAGAGAAATACCAGCCCGACTTTGTCCAGATCCGCAGCGGCCCACGTGACGAACGGTCCGTCCAGCACCTTGTCCGCCTGTGCATAGTTCGCGAACACGAACGGCAGCATCACGCAGTTGAACTTCTTGGAGTACTTCCCGAGCTGCCCCTGGGTGGGTAGGCTCATGTCCACCGCCCCCAGAATATTCTGCTCCAGGACTTCGGGCGGCGATCCCAAGGCGTTGTTAGGATATATTGTGACCTTGATTTGGCCGTTCGTCCGTTTCTCCACGGCGTCGGCGAACATTTTGCTGGCAAGATTGCCCGGGTGCGATTCGGCCGCAAAATGCCCGAGCTTCATCTCAATGGACTGAGCGTGGGCAAAGGAGACCCCAGCGACCAACAGAACCAAAACCGCGAGAATTTTTTTCATTGCTCCCTCCTATTGGTAATCGGGTTTAGCATGATGCCCCTTCGATGGCATCGGTTCAGAGTCACCTTAACGTCTGCATGGGCACGGCATCCATGTCTGTGAACATTTGATTTTCGCCCACCATCCCCCAGATGAAAGAATAACCGCACGTGCCGGCACCCGAGTGGATGGACCAGCTCGGCGAGAGCACCGCCTCCTCATTGCGCACCACGATGTGGCGCGTTTCGGACGGCTCTCCCAGGAAATGCATGACAAGGTCATCTGCGGAAATATCAAAGTAAAGGTACACCTCCATCCGGCGCTGATGCGTGTGCACCGGCATCGTGTTCCACACCGAGCCAGTTTCCAGGGTCGTCATCCCCATGACCAGCTGGCAGCTTTTGAGACCCCCCGGGTGGAAATATTTGCGAATCGTCCGGCGGTTGCTCTTCTCCATGGATCCGAGCTGAACCGTCTCGGTATCGGCCGGCGTCGCTTTTCCAGGCGGGCAGCCGGTGTGCGCCGGTGCGCAGTTGAAGTAGAATTTAGCCGGGTTCTTAGGATCCGCGCTTTCAAAAGCCACGTTCCGGCTGCCCATTCCGATATAAAGCCCGTCCTTGTTCGCAAGTTCAAACCGTTTCCCGTCGACCGCCACGGTCCCAGCTCCGCCGATGTTGATGATACCCATCTCCCGCCGTTCGAGCAGGAAACCGGCGCCGATAACGGCCTGGTCCACCTCGAGCTTCATTTCGTCCTGAGGGCATACCCCTCCGACGATAAGCCGATCGTAGGTGGTGTATACCATCTTGGCCCTTCCGGCGGCGAAAAGCTCTTGGATCAAGAAATGTTCGCGCAGTTCATCCGTGTCGAAATACACGGCTTGGTCCGGGTGGACGGCGTGTCGGGTTTCCATGTCATGATCCTTTCTCAATTCGAATTGGCCCGCCCGACATCGGCCGTCAAGCCGGAAATGGCGGCCGCATGTCGGGTGACAGCCTCGATATCCGCTTCGATGCCGCGATCCTCGGCGAGATACGCCGGAAAGGTAATGCTGATGGCGCAGAGGATATCCTGAGGCGGCCCCAATACGGGCGCGGCGATGCAGATGATCCCCCGGGTGATTTCTTCAAAGTCCACCGCATAACCTTGTTGGCTCACCAGCGAAAGCTGCTGCATCAATAGGCGCACATTGGTAATGGTTTTGGGGGTAAAAGGCTCCATGGGCTGGGAAAGAATTCGCTTCCTCTCGGCCGCCGGGCCGTAGGCCAGCAATACCTTTCCCAGCGCAGTGCAGTAAAGCGGGAAAGTCTTGCCGACTTCCGAAAACAGCTTGATGCCGTAGTCCTGGGATTCGATCTTGTCGGCGTAGATCCCCACATCGCCCTGCTTGATGCCCATGTTGCAGGTGTGCTTGGTTTCCTGGTGCAGTTTGATCAGCTGGGGATGCACATGGTTGCGGAGATCGAAGTTGGCAATGACCCCCGCTCCCAGGGAGGCGAGTTTAAGACTGGCCCGGTAGCGCTTGCTTTCGGGACTGAAACTGAGAATCCCCAGATCGATCAACTCGGCGAGGAGCCGGTGAACGGTGGCTTTCGCGATCCCCGTTGCTTCCACGATCTCCGCAAACCGAATGCCGGTGTGCTGATGGGAGACCACGGTTTCGATCACCCGGATGATTCGCTCAGAAGAACTCATCAGAATCGTGCCGTTTTAAGGATTCTGTAAGTTCCATATCTGGAACATAGTTTTATATTTTGAACTATTTTTGCCTCGTACGGACACGAATGTCAAGAAAAATTTTGAGGGAATAACCGTCCTAGTTGCACTCGAAACGCATCATGGGTTATGGATAGTTTGAGTTGAGCGATCCGGTGCTGGCGTCTTGCGGAAAGACCCGGAGGGGTCATCCGACAGAATCGCTCAATTCCGTGACGGCTGAACTGAACTGTTGAGATGGAATTTATCCCATGAAGATCATGCCCAGCGAACTGGAACACTTGACGGAAGACAAGGCGTTCCCGGACAAGGCTCCTTACAGGAGTCTCTCAGTCCAACATGTTCTCGAGCTGGCCCAGAAAACGGGCCAGAACGGCCGGGAGATTGAAATCACTGCTCTTGAAAACGGAATCGTACCCGAGCGCTATGCACGGAACATGCGGACCTTTTCCCTCGGCGACCAGGCAGCCCTGCTCAAGGCACATGCCGGCGTGGTCGGCCTGGGCGGCCTGGGCGGGACGGTGACCGAAATTCTGACCCGGATGGGCATGGGTTGCCTGACACTCATCGACGGCGACCGCTTCGAGGACAGCAATCTCAACCGGCAGCTTTTCAGCTCCACCGCGCATCTGGGCCGTGCCAAGGCGGAGACCGCGCAGCAGCGGGTCAGCCAGGTCAACCCCTCCATCGCCGTCACCACCCATTCCCAATTTCTCAAACCCGATAACGCCCGGCAACTGCTGGACGGCTGCGATGTCGTCGTGGACTGCCTGGACACTTTGCGCGCGCGTTTTGAGCTGGAAGACGCCTGCCGCATTATCGATCGTCCAATGGTATCCGCTGCGGTGGCCGGCTCCTCCGGCCACGTCACCACCATCTTCCCCGAAGACCAGGGACTTCGCCTGATTTACGGTGACCCCGGGAGCGTGCCGCTCAAGGGGGCTGAAACGAGCTTGGGGACTGTTCCCTATGCCGTATTCCTGCTGGCGTCGCTGGAGTGCGCTGAGGTCGCCAAAATCATTCTCGCCAGGGGAGTTCCGCTGCGCAACAAACTGCTGGTGGCCGACCTGACGGACGGGGTCATCGAGGTGATGAACCTGCGCTGATCCGAATGTTCGACGCCTTGACAGGCTCGGTGCTTTCCGCCATACTTCTATCTACTCTACTTTTTACTCCTAATGCGGAGAAAATCCTAAGCCCCCCGGGTAGCGGCGCCGTCGCCCCGGGGATTAAGTGGGTCAACGTCAGAGATCAGCCTCGAGCTTGGCCGATGCCAGGCGTAGCTGCCCACGCGATTGAAAGGTTCTGGCCATGAAGATACCTCGATTGCAGATGCCCGGCTATGGATTTTGGGTCACAATCGGCATCCTCACTGCGGCCTGCGCGGCCTCCAATGTGCTAAGCGTTCATTATCAGCTGCCGGCTCGCCCGAGCAACCCTATCCCGGGCAGGGTCACTCTGGCGTTCGAGGATGACAGGAAAACCGATGCGTTTCTCACCCCGATGGCGCGGGACGAACTGGAGAATTTCTCTAACGTATTCGCATTGACAGTCTCCAAGCGCGGCGGGAGTGGAGAACTCAAAGGAGCCTATGAACTTGCTCCCCTTTTCAGCGAAATGCTCCGCGTTCGCCTCGAGAACGCCGGCCTGAATGTTGTGGCGCCGGGCACGAAGGCCGATGCTGAATTCAAATTTGAGTTGAAGGAGTTCAAGCTGGATTTCGGCGATCGGACATGGACGGCGACAGTCGCCTACGACGCACTGCTATTCAAAAACGGATCCATGCTCGCCAAGCAGGCGGTCAATGGCAGCGCCGAGCGGGTAAAAGTCATCGGGAAAACCGATGCGGAGAAAGTCCTGGGAGAGCTGTTGAGCGAAACGATCAACCGAATGGATCTGGCCGGGCTGTTCAAGCAGGCCGGTCTATAGGAGAGCTTCCATGGATCTGGATGAGTTGACCCCACGTCTGGGGCGATTCGGCACAACAGCCCGTCTCTTTGCTCTGGTGGATGAATTGCCGAGGGACAAGCAGTTGATTCTCCTCAAGCAACTCCTGGGAGACCGGATCACCACTCACCTTTACCAACTGGTCTTGGATATGCCCGAAGAGCAGCAGCAGCGGATGTTGGAGCAGTTGACCGAGTTCCCCTCCGGCGAGACCCCGGTCACCACTCTCAATCTGGATGAGGATGAAACCCTTATCCGCCAGATCCAGCGCAGATCTTGCCGGCTGCGCGCCGTCTGTGTTCTCGACGCCAGTACTTTCGACGGGATCATCACCGATATCAGCACCGTCGGGATGTTCATCAAGACCGAAAGATCGTTTCCGATCGGCAAGCCGATTCGTGTCAGCTGCCGCTTGCCCGGCCTGGAAAAGGCCCTCATTCTAAAAGGCGAGATTCTTCGCCTTGAGCCATCCGGGATCGGCATCCGGCTGAAAGACCTGACGCCCGATCAGGACAAAGCGATCCGCACTTTCATCGCATCCCCGCCGGACGTAACAGCATAGAGCCTTGCGCATTTGAACCCGAATCGCTTCGGTCCGCGCCCTGTGCCTTCCGCCCGGTGGCATCAACGGAATGCGCCCTTGCGGTAAAGCCTCCATGACAGCACACCCAGGGCAAGGATCGGGTGCTGCCGCAGGCGCGGCGACACCTCCACGGTGACGCCCGTGTGCCGTTCGATCTTCCACAGGATATAGTCCAACCCTCCCGTGAACGTGAAGGCTCCTTTCAGCAGGCGTAGAAGCGACAGGATTTTGCCTTGAAGCGACCGTGCCCTCCACCCCGCCCGGCAGATCAGGCGACGGCCAGACGACATGTGCGATTCATAGCAGCGCTCCGGCCGGTCAACGCGGACGACGGGAAACGGCAGTTCCGGCAGGGCGGCTGCCGTGATCTGCTCGTAGTACTCCGAAGAGGTTTGAAATAAACCGGCCAGTTTTTCAAGCCGCTCGGCTCTCAATTCGGCGCGATAACTCAATGAGAGCCCCGTGAGCCAGAGATCCTTGGTGGAAAATCGGCCGGGAAGGCAAGGAATCACGCGGGCGAGAAAGGTCATGACCGCCTGCGCCAGGGCCGCATGCACCCGCTCGGCGGCTTCGGGGCTGCGAGCGTACAGCAATGCAGCCGGTTGTGCAAACCGGCCCCATAAGTAGGAATGGAACCAGGCGGTGGAGGTCCCGCGTTCCAAATCGGCCAGGGACAGGATGGCGTACTTGGCCCGCACCACCCGTTCTTCAGCTGAAATCTCCAGGTAAAAGACGTTGGGGGGTAAAATCTTGTTCAAAAGGGCCCATGTCCACGATCGATAGGTGCTACGGTAGCTGTCGACAACGACATACAGATCCACCATCCCGCCCCGATCATCACCCGACCGAAGACAGGAGCCGTAGAACACGACGGCCTGAACGGCTTCTCCGTATTTGGCGACTACGGTTTCCGCCAAGGCGTGGACCGCGGCTGCGGCCGTTTGGCATGCCCTCCGCCGAATCAAGATCGCCAGGGATTCCGGGATATTCATGCTCATAATAGCAGAAAATCCGCGACGCCGCCGTCCTGGACGACGATCGGGCCCGAGCTCGAGTCGGCGGCAAAGAGCTCGCCGTCGATGGCAAAGCCCTCGTCGATGTCCAATTGGATCTCGCTGGCGTCACGGCTCAGGTACCCATTCTCAGCGACGGCGTATGAATTGCCGCGGCCTTGGATCAGGGCGGGCAGAGCGCGAAACAGGCTCCGGGGTCGGGCGCTGACGGCCGTGAGTTGAAGCGGACCCTTGCCCCGGTTCCAGAATGGACGCAATCCCAGAATCAGCCGCTCGAGCGTGGTGACCAGCAACAGCAGGTAATTTTTCGATCCCATGTCGGACCGGTCCACGCGGATACTGGCCCGCATCGGCGCGACCAACGCATCGTCCCGCCGAGCCAACCCCCAGAGAAAACGCGCCAGAATCATCAGATGGGCAGGGTCGCCGCTCAGCCCCATCCGGTGGATCTTGGAATGAAAAAATTGAATGCCTTTAAAGATGCAGGCAGTTCCGAAAAAAAAACCATAGAGCGGATTCGGGCGGCAGGGACTTTGCACCTTCAGGATCGTTCTCCGTCGAATCAGGGCTTCACCTTCGCCATGATACGCCCAGTTCATCAGTCGCCGCAGTGCGCTGAGGCGCGGGCCGCGCAGCCCCAAGTCCTGGTGAGTCATGTTGGTCGTGCCCCCGCTCAGAAGGGCCAAAAGCGGTAAGGTTCGGAAAAATCGGTATGTCAGTAGGGCAGTGAGCGCCGCTTGGATGGTCCCGTCGCCGGAGTTCACGACGACCAGGTTCAGATCTCGGCGCGCGAATTCGTCGAGGGTTGCCTGCACCTCTTCCACTGTCCGGACCTCTCGATGGGGAACGTCGCGGTAGTCCTGCAACAGACAGTGGACGGCGTTCAGCCGTCCGTGGATGTTGCCACCACTCAGCGGATTGCTCATCACCCCCAGGCGCCAAGGCCCTCGGCCGGCCGGCACATCCCCCGGGCGGCCGGCAACATAACCCTGTGTGATAGATCTTTCCAATAACAGGCTCATGACACCTTTCGACCGGCATTTACAGGCGGGGTAACGACCCAAATCGAGTATCCATCAAGCGCCATCGCAATTCTTCAAAGCTCGACACATGAGTCGCCGTGAGAAGCTTAAGTTCAAGTCGCGTGCCCATACGACCAGCCGCCTCGCGGGTGGCTTGGATCTTCGGCCAACGGCCGAAAAGACAAAAGCGCGCCAGTGCTTGCAGCGTTATTTTTGCGAAAGCAAACCATCTCGTGCGCGAGGCGTACTCATAGTCCGCCGCCAGCGCCAGCGAGATGAAGCGCAACGCCGAAATCGGGCTTCTCACGGCGCCTCCGGCGTTGAAAAGCAGGGTATCGTGGTTTATATATGCGCTCATGAGTTTTGTAAAGACTGGGGCAGCCTCCGATGCGTTCACGCTGATTCACATTTCCGACTTCCACCTGTGCCGCCCGGCCGGGGCGCACCTGTCCAGGTTTTTGAACAAGCGAGCGCTCAGCTACCTGAGCTGGGGAGTTCGCCGCCGGCGAGAGCATCGCGTAGAGGTCCTCCTGGCCCTTGTCCAGGCGGTGCGGACGATGCCAGTCGGCCAGATCGCGGTAACCGGAGATCTAACACAACTGTCCCTGCCAGCCGAATTCGAGCAGGCCCGGCACCACCTGCAGGCTCTGGGCCGGCCTGAAAACGTGTTCGTGGTTCCGGGCAACCACGACGCCCTCGTACCCACGCCCTGGGATGACGGATATGCACGCTGGTCCGGCTACCTGGCGCCGGATTCCGCTGGAATTAGGAGCCCAGGGGTGTTCCCGACACTGAGAATCCGAGGCCCGGTGGCCTTGATCGGGGTCTCCACCGCCCGTCCCACCCGGCCCCTGTCCGCCGCCGGCAGTATTGGAGCCGAACAGCTGGCGCGTTGCGGCGAGATTCTGTCTGATACGGCCCGGCGAGGGCTCTACCGAGTCCTGCTGATCCACCATCCCCCTCTCCAGAACGCCGTTTCGCGCCATAAACGGTTGACTGACCTTGAGAGATTTTGCCTCCTCATTCGGCAGCACGGCGCCGAGCTCATCATCCACGGCCACGCCCACCGTCGGTCTCGGGCCGAGTTGCCCGGACCGGTCGCCCGCGTCCCTGTGCTGGGCATTTCCTCGGCTTCGGCCGTAAGCCAGGATCCCCTCCATCGGGCCGTCTTCCGCGTCTTCCGGATCAGTCAGACCCCGACGGGCTGGTCGACCACGTGCCAGGACCACGCCTACGAACACCGCAGCGGCCGGTTCATTCCGGAGCCGGAAACCGTTTTATAAAGAATGATGGCTTCGTAAATAGCCCAATTTCGGCGTTGCGCTTCATCCCGCACTCGCTGCGGCGTACTGGAAGTACGCCTCGCTCGGCGGAGACTCGCGCGCCTTGAACTTGGCCTCTTTACAAAGCCATCGACTCAGATGACTTTCTACGAGTTCATAAAGTATCACAGCAGGAGTTGGCAGGCCAAGAACCCGCACGTTCCCGGCACGAATTCTTTTTAAAAGGCTTTACGAAGGAGCTTAAGCGCCACCAGGAGGAGGACGCTCACCGGCGCGAGCGTCGTGAAAAGGGGGGGCAGGTCGAGGATCAAGCCCAGATGCCCGAAAATCTGATTGGCGAGATAGAACACAACCCCTACCATCATTCCCACAAAGATCCGCTGGCTGGCGTTGCGAATGCGGGTGGACCCGAAAATGAAGGTGAGGGAAAACAGTACCATGACGCCGGTGGTCAGCGGGAGGCAGACTTTCTGCCAAAATGCCAGGGCGTAAGCCTTCGCGTTTTCGGATCGCTCCCGGAGGCTTCGGATGAACCCCCACAAGTCTGAAAGCGAGAGGCTGTCGGGAGGAAGTTCGAGGGTAGAAACCTGCGCAGGCGTCAAGAACGACGCCAAGCGGTATTGGTCTATGGGCTTCACGATCACGTTTTCTCCCTTGAATTCCTTTGCCTGGATATCGGTCAGCAGCCAATCCTGCCCGTTTTGGATAATCGCATGCTTGGCCGAAACGAACTGCCGCAGCCGGCCGGCATTGTCGAGTTCATAGATTTCGATATCGGCAGCCCGCTCATGGGAGAGGGTTTGGCCCACGTGCACGAAGGAGCGGCCTTGGCGCACCCAGAATCCCTCCTTGGACATCATGACCCCCTTGCCGTATATTGCTCGGGACCGCATGAAGCGGGCGTGCTGGTCGAGCGGGGGGGCGATGAACTCGGCTATGATAATGGCGGCCAGCATGAGTATTACGCTCGTGCCCAGCACCGGAAAGGCGATACGCTGAACGGAAATGCCGGCCGCCTGCATGGCCGTGAGCTCCTGGTGATCGGCCAACAGGCCGAGAGCCACGATGCTGCCGAGGAGGGCCGCAACCGGCATGAGATCCACAATACGCTTGGGTATCGTCAGTGCCACGAAGAGAAACGCGTGCGGCAGCCGGTAGGTCCCCTTGCCGAGGTCGTTGAGCTGGATTAATAACTCCAGGAAACTGAAGATCACCACCAGCACCGACAGCACCAGCAGAAACCCCAGCAGGGCGTTCCAGCCGAGATAGCGGTCGATGATTTTGACTTGTTCCTTCATCTGGGCCGCCTGTAAAAAACTTCCCCCGTTCTCCACAGCAATATGACGGCCAGCACCGCCAGCAGAAAGGGCACCCACCATATGCCGATCACTGGCGAAACAGCGGATTTTTCCACCCAGGTCTTGGCAACCACGAAAATCTGGTAATAAAAGGCGAAGATGAGAATGGCTACCCCCAGCTTGGCATATTTTCCTCTGCGAGGATTGCTCTTGCTCAAGGGTACGCCAATGATCGCCAGCAGGATGGTGGAGAGCGGCGCGGACAGCCGCCACTGCAGCTCGGCGATGTCCTCCAGTCGCTCAGAGCCGATGAGTTGTGCCGTGGAGGCCGCTTTGCGCCGATAGCGGGCGTTGGCGGCATTGTCGGTCGGCATGGGATATTCCGCCTGGTCGAAGCGGGTAATCTTTCCGCCTTCTCCGCTCACCGGAAACTCGTAAAGGGTGCCGTCACGAAAATAAAGCACCTGCTGCCCGTTGCGTTTATCCGTGCCCTGGGTCATCTGGCGTGCCTGAATCACCTGGCGATTGGCGTCTTCGTTGACCCGAATGAACACCTGTTGCGCCCCCGGGAGCTTCTGGCCCACTTCTTCGGCAAAAAAAACATACTTGCCGCTCTGAACTTCGAGGAAATGCTCGGACTCCAACCGCGAGATGTCGAACTGGGTCTGAGCCTCGTCCTGGACCCGGTAGATTTCCTCGTAGGCCTCCGGACGGATATACAGCGAGGTGAATCCCGCCAGGAGCGCCACCGCCAGCGAGAGCATGAAAACGGGTCTCAAAACACCAGTGATGCCCACTCCGCAGGCAGAAAGAGCGGTCATCTCCGAATCCTTGTAAAGGCGGCCCAGAGCGATGATAACCGAGAGGTAGAACGTGATCGGCAGCAGGACCTCCAGCGCCATGCCGATCCGCAGCAGAATCAGCCACCCGACCGTCCCCGGCGGGAGCGACCCGGCGACGGCCTGGGCCAAATACATGACTGCACAATAGCTTGCGAAAATGATGACCAGTACGGCCAGAATGGCCGCTGCGGGCTTGAGAATCTCGGAAATGATGTATCGCTTCAGAATCATTGGTCGACCTCTGGCGCCGCTTTCAGCGCTCGCCCTGTGACGCAATGGCTTGGGCAAAATGCCAGTCGCCGACCGAGTCGACGTCAACAGCCGCCTCCGGAAACGGCAGAATGACCACCGCGGCCCTCATCCCCATTCGGTCGGAGATGTGCCGCAGCGCGTCCTTCAGAGGCAACCGACGCAGGAGATAGCGTACCACCACCCCCCAGCCCAACTGACCAAGCATTTTAAGGGGGTGCTTTCGTTCGTTTTCAACGCGGCGCCACAGGTCCGCTGCGGCGCGGCTCTCAGGCGTGAGAAAGGCAAAAAGATTGCAACCGCAGAACGCCCCGTCGGTGAATCGTGTCCGGGTGCGGCGCATCCCGGGGTAGCGGGCCATGATCCGCTCATGGGAAGTCAGGGCAGCCACCACGTCCGAACCGATGGCACGGGCTTCAAGACAGAAATGGTCGATCATCTCAGGCGTCAGCAGGGCATGATCGGCTGTCGTCAACAGTACCGGCGTTTCTTCAGCGATCGACTGGAGTGCCACGAGGGCACTGGTGCTGGGAGTGGCTCGAGGGGCTATCCAATCCACACCATCGACCTCCAGGCGCTGCCGGATCAAAGGCTCGCACTCGACGATTTCCGCCGGTGGCCCACTAAGAATACAATGATTAACCTGCCTGGAGGCCTTCAGGGCGTCAAGCACCCGAAACATCATGGGCCGGCCTCCCACCGGGGCCAGAGCTTTGCAGGGCACTCCTGCGGCGCGTGCCACCGGGTCCTGACTTGTCCGGTCGGCTGCAAGGATCACCGCTGTAAACGGCTTGGGTGGTTCAGGCGTCATATACATCATATATATTAAGGATACATCTTTAAATTGGGAATCCAGCAAGCTAAAGTCCCGGAATCGATCCGCCGATAATCACCTTTTATTTGCGCGAAAGGGGCTGACCGGAGGAACAACATCTTGGCTCAAGGACAACAGCTGTCGTTTGAAACCGACGGCCACCCTCGAAACGGGTGGCTTGAATTTTCAGGAATAGCCTGAAAAGGCAAAATGGCCGCGCGCTTTATGTGCTGCACAGATCGCCATCGAGCCAGTGCGGAGATGTGTCCTCCAGGCAGGGGATCAAGTTTCCGGCCCCACAACAGGTAGTGCCGGACACCCCTCAAGGATCCCCGATTCACCAAACCATGTGGGCATTGAATCCGTCTCGAGGAAGGCCCATGCTCGGCAGAACCGCACTGGACGGCACTTTGCCACCAGTACAGCCAGAAAACTGTTTCACAAGTTGGTGGGTTTTTCAAGATGATTTTGTTTTTTAGAACAAACTCTTGCATTTCCGAAAAACATGGTTTATTAGTTTCTCGCTTTTTTTGTTAGCGTTCCTAAGTTTCTCGGGTTATAATCGACGACTTAAGGGGGCAGGGTAGCCCCCGGAGATTTGACATTCCAAATTAAATAAGATAGACGTACAGAAATTTATTTTGCCCGATGCGGCTCCAATGGATTGGAAAAGTCCCGGAGGGGTCCGGTATCATCGTCGGTTAGAGCAGATGAATTGGAGCGGAATTCGAATCCTGAAGAGAAACCAAAGAAGGATAGTGGATCATTATGGAGGCGACACCGACCGAACATAAATTACCGCTGCGATACGGCGATTTCGCCACCCTTTCGGAGGCGCTGGATTACGCCGCGCAGGGTGAAACGGGGGCCAACTTCTACAATGGAAGGGGGCAGCTGGAAGCGGTTCTTCCTTACGCGGTGTTGCGCGAGGATGCCGTCCGGATCGCTCGTCAGTTGCTGGGCTTGAACCTGGAACGCGGCGCCCGGGTGGCGTTAGTCGCCGAAACCTACCCGGATTTTCTACGTTTCTTCTATGCCTGCCAGTATGCCGGGATGGTGCCCGTACCGCTGCCCGCGTCGATCCATTTAGGCGGCCACCAGGCTTACGTGGTCCAGCTTCGCCGTTTGCTGCTGAACTGCCGGGCCCAGGTGGCAATCGCCCCGACCATGTTTTTATCCTTTTTGGGAGAAGCCGCTGAGGGACTGCCGCTGGCGTTCGTCGGGACTCCTGAGCAGTTTTCACATTTCCCGGAGTCTCAAGAGCCCATCGTTCCTTCGGGGCCGGACGAACTGGCATACCTCCAATACACATCCGGCAGCACGCGTTTTCCGCGCGGGGTGATGATCACCCAAAAGACCGTTATGAGCAACCTGGCCAGCATCATCCGCGACGGCGTCAAGGCACGCCCAGGAGACCGCAGCATGTCTTGGCTGCCGTATTACCATGACATGGGCTTGGTCGGTCTGGTACTGTCGCCGATGGCATCCCAGGTGTCGGTTGACTATTTGAAAACCCGGGACTTCGGAATGCGGCCGAGGCTTTGGCTGTCGCTGATTTCGCAGAACCATGCCACCGTGTCCTTCGGCCCGCCCTTCGGCTATGAGCTCTGCGTTCAACGGTTGCGGGAAGATACAGCCGGTCAGTTCGACTTGAAGTCTTGGCGTCTGGCCGGTGTCGGCGCGGAGACGATCCGCCCCGAACCCTTGGCGCGGTTTGCGGACATGTTGGCGCCCAGTGGTTTTAACCCGAACGCGTTCACTGCCTGTTACGGCATGGCCGAGTGCTCCCTTGCGGTCAGCTTCTCCTCCCTCGACAAGGGCATTCAGCTGGACGCGGTCGATCCAGAGCTTTTGGCGGATGAGCAGCGAGCTGAACCGCCCCGTGCGGCCTCTCCGCGGCGATCCGCCAAGTCTAAGCATTTCGTCACCTGCGGCTTCCCTCTCCCGGGCTTTGAAGTGGACGTCCGCAGTTCCGATGGGCGCTCGTTGCCGGAGCGTCATGTCGGCACGTTGTTCGTCCGCGGCCCCAGCGTGATGTCTGGATATTTCGGTGAAGAAACCCTGACCCGCGAGGTATTGTCCGCCCAGGGGTGGCTGAACACCGGCGATTTAGCCTACATGGCGGATGGGAGCGTGGTCATCACCGGACGCCAGAAGGATTTGATCATCATCAATGGCCGCAACATATGGCCCCAGGACCTGGAGTACATCGCCGAATCCCAACCGGAAGTGAGAACCGGCGATGCATCCGCCTTTTCGGTGACGGCTCCCGATGGCGAGGATAAGGCCGTTCTGGTGATCGAGTGCCGGGAGTGTAACTATGCCAAACGGACGGAACTTGCGACGCGCATCCAGACCCTTATCCGGCAGGATCTGGGGATCGAATGCTTCATCGAGCTGGTTGCTCGGAACACGTTACCCCGTACCACCTCAGGCAAACTCTCCCGATCGGGGGCGAAGAAGGACTTTTTGCAGCGGGTTGAAGACGGAAAGACCGAGCAACCCGGTGCGGATGAGCATTACACCCTGCGGCGCAAGGTGGGTTGAGGATTGAGTGATATTCCGCGCTCTCATCCGCGCGGGGTGTCGGGCGCCCATCATTGCCGATAAAAAAAACCATTCGCCGGCGATCATCCCTTCCAGCAGATGACGGGGTGATCGCCGGTGTGCTATGAAAGTGGCCATAACCCGAACGTTGGCCCTCACAGGGGCCACAGGCTTTATCGGCGCCGCTCTGCTGAAGCGGCTGCTGAGCGCCGGGTGGGCGGTTCGTGCGCTCTGCCGTTCATCCCCTCCTCGATGCCGGGCCGCTCAGGCCGAAGGCGGGCTGCAGTGGTTCCAGGGATGTCTTGAGGACTCGGAGAGCCTGAGAGGACTTGTAGATGGAGCCACGGCGGTGGTGCATTGCGCGGGCGCCATCCGAGGGACATCGGCGGCTCAATTCAACCAAGTGAATGTCGACGGCGTGGCGCGGCTGGTGCAAGCAGCAAGGGAATTGCACCCTTTGCCGCGCTTTGTGTTGATATCCTCTCTGGCGGCACGTGAACCGCAGTTGTCCCCATACGCCGATAGCAAACGCGGAGGAGAGGATGTGTTGCGGTCCACGGCGGGCGGCATGAGGTGGACGGCCTTGCGGCCTCCGGCGGTGTACGGCCCCGGCGATCGCGAAACGCTGCCCCTGGTCCGGTGCATGCAGCGCGGCTGGGCGCCGGTCCTGGGTGATCCGACGTCACGATTTTCCCTGTTGTATGTCGAAGACCTGGCTGACGCTGTTCGGCACCTCCTGGAGATGACCGAGTGCCCGCAGGGCCCCTTCGAGATCCATGACGGACGAGCGGGAGGATACAGCTGGGAGGACCTCATGCAAACCGTAGCGCGGTCCATCCGCAAACACATCCGGCCGGTGCGAGTCCCCGTTGCCGTGCTGCGAACCGCCGGACAGATCAACCTTTTTGGGGCGCGCCTGTTCGGATACAGACCCATGCTGACGCCCGGCAAGGTTCGCGAACTGACGCACGCCGACTGGGTATGCGATGACGCGCCGCTGCGAGCGGCCATCGGCTGGAAGCCGGGTATTCTCCTTGCGGACGGGATGCAGCGCACGATAGCTCATCTTCAAGCAGGCCGCTGGCGGCTTGACTGTTAGTCCGGCAGATTAATACTCTTATTCCCAGGGGTCATGGACAGGCTTGCCGGGGCGCCGGCCGGGGCAAGCCGTAAACCTTTTTCCCAGTGAAACAGTATGCAGACTTACGAGACTATCCTTTCGCTCGTGATCGAGCTCGTTCAGCCCCTGGCCCCCCAGGGACGAGAGGTGCGCGAGGATACCGATCTGGTGTCGGACCTGGAGTTCGATTCGCTCAAGGTGATGAACCTCGTCGAACAAGTGGAGGACCGATTTGACGTCTCCGTTCCGCTGAACATCCTGACTGACATCCG
>JBLMXM010000047.1:0-21888 GCA_050257775.1 Hyphomicrobiales bacterium | reverse complement strand
CCATCCTGTCGGGCCTTCTGTGCGGTTCGATATCCAGTATGCTGATCGTGCTCTCGATCCTCAACCTTCTCCGCTGAAGCGGTTTGAAGGCCCCGCCTCGCGCCCGATGGCGGCGTTGCGCCGCAGCTTGAAATGCTCACCTAGTGTCGTGTACGCTCTGCTTTCAACCCGCAGGGCGCCTTGCCCTCGGACGTGATGCAGGGGTTTTAAAGCGCTTCGGTCTGCTGGAAGATGAAGTCCCTTGTTTGACATGGCCCTAAAAATCGCTTATGGATCATGGCCTCTGACAGCCTTGCGGTCGAGGCTGAAGTTCCAACACCACAGATGGAGCAAGCATGGCATTGAAGCTGTTCCCCGCTGACCGGATGCAGCGCGATTACCCCGGGTCGCTTTGGGCGATCGGCTGGCTGGCCATTTTTAAGGCCATCCTTTGGCTGGCGTATGAGCCGGCGGTGCCAGAGGCGGTCCTGAGGCTGGTCGGCTGGAAATATCTGCTGGGAGCTGGTCCGTTTTTAGTGTGCGGGATCGGCTTGTGGCGACGCGAGCGCTGGGCGGCCTGGGGGCTGGCCGTACTGGCGGCCCTCGAGCTTGTGCTGCTGATCATGATGCCTCAGAGCCTGTACGCCTATCTGGTCGACTCCGAGGTCTTCATCTTTTCGGCGATCCTATCGGTTGTAGTACTGGTGTGCGGCGGTCCAGTAGGGGATATCCTGATCCTGTATGCGGTCCCCTCCTTGTTTCGCAATACCCGCAGGGCCGAAGGCCGTCAGAACCCGGCTTGATCCCTCCCTGTCGCGGATTTTGAGCGGCAGCCCCTTCCGGGACCGGCAGTCATTTAATAAGACCGCTCAGTCCAGATTGAGACGAGAACTGCCCCGCCTATCAGCCCGCCAAGCCCTCCGGGTTCTCCAGGTGATGCCTGATGCGAGAGATAAATCTCGCCGCCAGAGCGCCGTCCACCACGCGGTGATCCACCGAAAGAGTCAAGGTCAGCATGTCGCGGATGCGGACGTCGGTGCCGTTTTGCACGACCGGGCGCTTCTGCACGCTGCCGACTGCCAGGATGCCCGTTTCGGGCGGATTGATGATGGCGGTGAAAGACTCAATTCCCCACATGCCCAGGTTACTCACCGTGAAACATGCCGGCTCTACACCGGCCAGCTTGCCGCGACGCGCCAGTTCGACCGCCTCACGCACTTGACGGGCGGTTTCCGGAAGCGAGAGCTGATCGGCTCGTGGAAGAATCGGGACCAACACCCCGTCGTCCAGGGTGACAGCAATACCGATATTGATGTCCTCGAGGAAAACCATCTGATCTTCATGCATCCGGCAGTTGACGGCGGGTACCTCTTTCAGGGCCAGGGCCGAGGCTCTGACGATGATATCGGTAATGGAAATGGCCTCGCCGGTTTCCCGGTGGAGGCGGTTGCGCAGCTCCAGGGCCGCGGTGACGTCTGCCGAGACGGTCACGTAGAAATGAGGAATGGTCTGTTTGCTCTGGACCATCCGGCGCGCGATGGCCTGACGCATGCGTGACGGGGGCCGGGTTTGGCCGCGCAGCGCCGGCACCGACAGCTTGCGTTTTTCGACATGGATCAGGATGTCTTTTTCGGTGATCCGGCCCTGGGGTCCGCTGCCAGCCACCCGGGACAGGTCCACTCCCTTTTCGGAAGCCAGTTTCCGGGCCCTGCCGGTCACTTTGGGCCTGTCGGTCTTCTCGGCGTCGCCGCCGGCCAGTCGACGGCGGATGGCGGAGACATCCAGAGGCCTTTCCTCCGGTGGTGCGGACAATAGTCCATCGAGATCAATCCGTTCCCCCGGCTCGCCGATGACCCCGATCACGGAAAAGATCGGCACCTTGGTGCCCTCGGTTGCGACGATCTTGAGCAGCACGCCGTCGCCCGGGGCTTCCACCTCGAAAACGGCTTTCTCGGTCTCGACCTCGCAGATGACCTCCCCCCGGCGGATCGGTTCGCCTTCCTTCTTGAACCAACGGACCACAAACCCCTCGGTGATGTCCTGCCCGCCCTGGGGCATAATAATTTTGGTCGCCATCGCTTTCGAACGTCCTTAACCCCCGCCGCCTGTTCGGGAGATGCCGGAAATTGACATATCTAGAAGCCATCTCAAAAACAGCAGATCACGCCCGAGGGCAAGGCGCAGGCCGATTCGAAAGCGCAGCATACACGACAGTATGTGAGCATTTCGAGAGGCCTGCAACGCCGCCATCGGGTGTCAGATGCATTTTTGAGATAGCTTCTAATTACTGCTACAAAGAGCTTGCAGCTGAGCGGCTGATCAGAAATGCCCAGATACAAGGCACGCGAAATCCCGGTCCCCTCAAACCATGCGTAGAACGCCCGCGATGATGTCCTCCACCGACGGAATGCTGGCTTTTTCGATATTCAGGTTGTAAGGGATGGGTGTATTCCGGCCGGCGATGCGCACCACCGGTCCGTCCAGATCGTCGTAGGCTTCCTCCATCAGCATGGCGGCGATGTCCCCGCCCACCCCACCGCGCTTGACCGCTTCGTGCACGACGATCACCCGGCCGGTTTTACGGGCGGATGCGAGGATCGTCGCTTTATCCAGCGGAGAAAGCGTGCGCAGGTCCACCACTTCCACGCTGACACCCTCCGCCTCGAGGGCTGTCGCCGCCTCGAGGCATTTCAAGGTCATGTAGGAATAGGTGATCAGGCTGACGTCCGTTCCGGGCCGTTTGACTTCGGCTTCGCCCAGGGGAATCAGATATTCCTCATCCGGCACCGGGCCTTGGGTCATGTACAGCAGCTTGTGCTCGATGAAGATGACGGGGTGGTCGTCGCGGATGGCCGACTTCAGCAGGCCGCAGGCGTCGGCCGGCGTGGACGGCATTACCACCTTCAATCCGGGTATGTGGTAAAAAAAGGCTTCGAGGCTCTGGGAATGCTGGGCGGCCAAGCCGTTACCGGCGCCACCCTGAGTCCTCAGCACCATGGGGACGCGGCCCTGCCCGCCGGATATGAATTCGTATTTGGCGGCCTGATTGACGATTTGGTCCATGGCCAGCAGGGCGAAGTCGACGAAAAGAATCTCGACGACCGGACGACAGCCGACGAGGGCGGCGCCGATCGCCATTCCGGTGAACGAGGCTTCGGCGATGGGCGTGTCGATCACCCGCCCGGGCCCGAATTTTTTCAAGAGGCCCTCCGTCACCTTGTAGGACCCGCCGCGTTCGGCGATCGTCTCACCCATAAGAAACACCAGCGCGTCGCGCTGCATCTCCTCGTCCAGAGCCCGGCGCAGGGCTTCGCGGTACATCATTTCTGGCATTTCGGTTGCTCCAGATCAATCGGGTATGGTCGCCAGAAAATCATCGACTGCGGGCTCGGGACTGTTCCTGGCGAATTGCACGGCGGCTTCCAACTCGGCGTTCACTTCAGCTTCGACGGCAGCCACTTGGCCTTCGTCGCCGATGGCCTGGCGCATGAGAATCAGCGGGTCGCGCGCCTTCCATTCGGCCATGACGTCCGGATCCATGTAGAGCCCGGGGTCGTTGACGTGATGCCCGCCGTGGCGGTACGTCTTGGCTTCTATCAAGGTGGGGCCTTCGCCGCGGCGCGCCCGCTCTGTGGCCCTCAGGGTTTCGTGGTAGACGGCCACCGCGTCGTTGCCGTCCACGCAAATGCCGGGAACGCCGTAGGCCGGACCCCGCCCGGCCAGATCGCAGCAGCCGGTGGCGCATTCGATGGGCGTCGAGACGGCGTAATGGTTGTTCTCCAGCATATAGATGACCGGCAGCTTATAGATACCGGCCAGGTTCAGGGATTCGGCAAACACACCGTTGTTGGAGGCGCCGTCACTGAAAAAAACCACCACCACCCGGTCGGTCCCCTTGACTTTTAAGCCCATGCCCGCGCCGGTCGCAATGGGAATGCCACCGCCGACGATGCCGTTGGCGCCGAGGTGGTTGAGGTCCTTGCTGGCGATGTGCATCGAACCCCCACGGCCTTTGCAGTAGCCCGTGGCCCTGCCCATGATCTCGGCCATCATCAGCCGCAGGTCCGCCCCCTTGCTGATGCAGTGGCCGTGTCCCCGGTGGGTGCTGGCGATGTAGTCACCGGGTTGCAGGGCGGCGCATGCGCCGGCGGCCACCGCTTCCTCGCCGAGGTACGGGTGCAGGTATCCGCGAATCAACCCCTGGCGGTAATATTCGACGCACGCCAGTTCAAACTGCCGTGTCGCGTAGATGTTGCGGTAGATCCCCAGCAGAATGGGTTTGGAAACCTGCTGCGCAGCGGTGCTGCCGGCACTGCCTCTCCCCGCCTCCGCTTTCTGTTTCATAAGTGCTCCTGGCCATGGATGCGTTCGGCGACGAACTCCACCAGTTGGCGGGTAGCGCTGCTGAACTCCCTGGCGGTGGTGAGCAGCGCAGGGTGAGTGGTGAACTCTCCGCTGGAATAACCATCCTCCCGGTATCCTTTTTCAAAGTAGGGAATGACCAGGAGCTTCTCCAGGACATGGCGTGGCACCGGCTCGGCCCACTGGTCGCTGAACTCCAGGTCGGGCGCCTGAAACAGCAGAGACTCCAGAAAAGACGGCGGCAGCGTATAGACGATGTCTGCGCCGGCGATTTTCTCGAGGTGCCAGACTCGGGTATACCCGTCTACAACCGGACTGATCCGCATCGAGCTCAGCAGCATCTTGCCGGGGTAATCCCGATTTTCGCCGATGAGCTGACAGGCGCGTTTGATCAGGGCGATTTCCGCCCAGCGGACGTCGCTTTCGCTCAGGTCCAGCCCGAGCTCTTCCGCCTCCTGCTGCAAGGCCCCCAGGGTTCCGAATCGTGAGCTCATCACCGTGATGACCGAACGCCAGCCGGATAGGTCGACGCCGCCGGCCCAAGCCTCCCGCAGCCCCCGGCCGACGGCCTCCATGCAGGCCACGACCTGGGAGATCACGAGTGAGACGGTGTTGTTCGTCGGGACCCCGCGGGCCGTCAGGCGCCGGATCGCGTCGTAGCCTTCGGCGGTGCCGGGGATCTTGATCATGATGTTGGGCGACAGCCCGTGAAGCTCGAGGCCCTGGGTGACCATTCTATCCGCATCGTGGCGAAGGCGCGGATCGGCCTGGGCCGAGAAAAATCCATATTTGCGGCGGCTGGCCTCGAACTGCGGCAGAAAGACCGCGGCGCCGCGGCGGGCGATTTCCTTGTAGGCCTCCCAGGCGATGAACTCGGCATCCGCGCCTCGGTTCTCACGGATACAATCGTCGATCCAGCCGGTCCAGTACTCGGGGCGGTCCTTGATGGCGTTGAAGGCCAGCCGCGGATTCGTGGTGACCCCGCGGAAGAGATTGTCTTCAGGCCGGCGGGATTCGTGGAAGAGCCGGTCCAGCCAGGCGGACATCTCCGCGGCATCGGCGGCCTTGGCGATCATTCGCCGGCGCCAGCTGTCGTAAACCAACGGAGAAGAATCCCACCACAGCTCAGCCAGCGGCTGGACCTCTTGAAGCCTTTCTAAAACGCTGGGTCGGACCATGTGAATGCCGTCTCGCCTGCACGGGAGGGATACGCCGGCGCCAGGGCCGGAACGAACCCATTAACATTGCAGGGTTCAAAAATCTTATTTTTAGCATATGCAATCCAAGGATGTAAAGCCGTCGCCGGGCGACCCAATCCCTCGAGACCGAGCCATGAACTCCTTCACCGTCTTGAGGAATCCGTCCTTGTCATCCGCATGGGCCCAATGCCCGGCATGGGCAAGAGTTACCAATTCCGCGCGCGGGAAGATGGTCTTGATCTCCGGCCAGTCGCTATCCCGGATGTACTCGGACTTGCCACCCCGGACGAATAGGCTGGGGGTGAGAAGCCGCCGGACCTTCACCGGTCCGCAGATCTCGGCCTGATTCCGGCGGATCGAGTCCAGATTGACTTTCCAACGGTAGCCGTTATCCCGGGTGTGCTCCAGGTTCTTCAACAGGAACATCCGCACGGTCGGGTCGGGGATGGCCGGCCGGAGCCGCTGCTCGGCATCCTTCAACCGCGTGAGGGACCCGAGGTCCAGGCGGCATAGCGCATCAATGGCTTCGGCATAAATCGGGCGGCAGGCCTTGTACGTGATGTCCACGATGATCAGCCGCGCGATGCGCCGTGGAAACCTCGCAGCGACACGCATGGCGGCCTTTCCGCCCATGGAGTGGCCGAGGAGCGACGCCCGCGTCAAGCCGATCTCGTCCATCAGGCGACGGATGTCATCGGCCATGACGTCATAGTCGAAGCGAGCGCTGTGAAAGGATCGACCGTGATTGCGCAGGTCGGGGACACAGACGCCGAAGCGCTGTGACAGGTCTTTGGCTACCGGGTACCAGTTGTCCCAGCACCCAAAGAGCCCGTGCAGAATGATGAGCGGCTCCCCGGATCCGAATATTCTATAATGCAAATTCTGTTGCATCATTCGAACGCTTCGATCGGCGGCCCTCCGAAGAGCCGGTGGTTGAGGTCCGCCTCCTGGCGGAAGCGGGCGATCCGTTCGGCCGAAGACGCGTGGTGAGCGGCCTGCGCCAGAGAGGCCTCCCCCGCGCAGATCACACCGTAACCGCCGACGATGCAACAGCCGTGGTAGCGGAGCAGCATGTCCGGGATCGGGTTTGCCGGAGAATCCGAGACGATCTGGGTGATGTCTACCAGGCCCAGGCGATGATAGAGGTAGCGGCCTTCAGCGTCGATCGGCGCCAAGCTGGGGTGGTTGTCCGGCGCGTAAGGGATGTTGATCGGGCGGTCCATGAGAGCGCCCATTCCGTGGCGGTGCGCCAAGACGGCCATGCCTTCGGCTGTGGCGAGAGGACTTGCCGTCAGTATGCAGGCGTTGAACGGCGTTCGGGCGTAAACCAGACGGTGCAGCCGGACATCGGCAGGCGGGTCATCCGGGCCCTCCAGGGGCATTCGCAGGATCGGCACATCGAAACCGGCAGGCGCCGCCGACATGGGACAAAAAACCATCTCCCGGGCGGACACCCTGCGGCTCATGGATCCGGTGCCGAAGGCACTCAGTCCGAAGTTGAAGTTATAGGAGAGCCAGTAGGCGAACTCGGCGGCGCGTGAGGGTTCTTCCGGGGGCTGTCCGGCCTCGGGATTCAAGTCCAGGGCGCGGGGTGGTGTGGGGAAGACCGCGCCGAAGCCACGTTCCAGGATACGGCGCTGGAGCGGCTCCAGTTCCACTCCCCTTCGCCGCAGGGCTGTCGCTTGGGTGACACTGTGCTCCAGTATGCTCACATAGTGGAGGCACTCCCATAATGAAAGGCCCCGCGCAAAGGGCCCGTGGCCGCGGACGACCGTGACAGGGCTCTTTTCGAGATACCGCGGGATGCGCTGCTCCATCTCGGGCGAGCCCACCGGCTCGCGGTACACTCCCACCGTGACTGCCCCGAGGATGCCGGCTCCGAAAAGATCGGTCGGCTGAAATCGGAGCTCAGCGGCGTCGCGCTCGTGGCCGATGGTCACGACGGGGCTTTGCGGGGATTCAAGGCTCATGGCGATGGAGGCGATGGGGTGGCAGTGCACGCAGGCCGTCGCATCCGTAAGTTCCAGGATGCTGCGGTGGATGCTCGACTCGGTAGAGGGTTTCACACCGCTCCAGCCCGGGACGGAAAAGCGCAAGGGCACGATGCACCGGGGCGTCAGCTCCCCGCACTGAGAACCGGAGGCCGTCACGTAAAACTCATCCGGATCCAGCGGGTCGCGCATCGACATGTTGCCGCTGTGCGTGTTGTTGGCATTCACGCGCATCAGCGCGGCCCCGACCGCATGGAAGCAGCGGTGGATATCGTCGAGATGGCGAGACACGCTCATAGGTTAGGGTTGTGATTCAGCAGACCACAAAAGTCAAGCACCCTGCCGCCGGGGCTGTGTCCGCAATTATTCGCGCGACGCCTTGACTCTTTCGAAAAAATCCTGACGTTTACGAAACAAACATGAACCAGGCCCGGCCGTTGCGTTCATAGGTGCATCGAAAACGGCGAGGGCTCAAGGCGTGCAATAGGCCGGGAAATGGACCAGGATACGGGCGGGACCTCGCCAAGAAAGCGTATCTTTGAAGGAAGACTGCCGCGGGCGCTCCGGGCCCTGGAGCACCGGAATTATCGACTCTTTTTCTGTGGTCAGATGATTTCGCTGATCGGGACATGGATGCAGTCGGTGGCCCAATCATGGCTGGTTTACCGGCTGACGGGTTCGGCGGTGATGCTGGGTGCCGTCAGCTTTTCCGGACAGATCCCGGTGTTTCTGGGTGCCGCATTCGGCGGCGCGGTCGCCGACACTCACAACCGTCATCGGATCCTCATCGTCACTCAGACCACCGCGATGATCCTGGCATTTGTCCTGGCCGCGGCAACCCTCACGGGTGCGGTTCGGGTGTGGCACGTGTTCGTCCTTTCCGCATTGCTCGGGCTGACCAATGCATTCGACATCCCGGCCCGGCAGGCCTTCGTTGTGAATATGGTAGGCAGAGAGGATATCATTAATGCCGTCGCCCTGAACTCCACCATCTTCAACGGTGCGCGCATTGTCGGTCCGGCCGTGGCCGGGGTTCTGGTGGCGACGATCGGAGAAGGATGGTGCTTCTTTGCCAACGGCATCAGTTACATAGCAGTGATCGTGGGATTGTTGCTCATGAGGGTCGAGGGTCAGCACCCGGCACCGGTCACCGGGTCCGCCTTTTCCAGCATCGTCGAGGGGTTCAGGTATGCCGGTCAGAAAAGGCCTATTCGAGCCTTGCTGTTATTGCTGGGGATGAACAGCCTGCTCGGGATGCCTTACGTCGTACTCATGCCGATCTTTGCCGATCAGATCCTTCACGGCGGCGCCAGAGGGCTCGGGTTTCTCATGGGCGCCTCGGGAGTCGGCGCACTCGGCGGCGCCCTGAGCCTGGCCCGCCGGCAAGGCATACGCGGCCTTGGGCGCTGGATTGCGCTGGCGACGGCAGGCTTCGGCCTGAGTTTGATTCTATTCTCGCAGTCGCGCCTGTTCTGGCTTTCGGCCGTTCTGCTGCTGCCGGTCGGCTTTTGCATGATCATTCAGATGGCGTCTTCCAATACCCTCATCCAGGCAATGGTCCCCGATACCGTGCGCGGGCGCGTCATGGCGGTTTATTCTATGATGTTTATGGGAATGGCCCCGTTCGGAGCCTTGCTGTCCGGTGCACTGGCCCATCGCCTCGGCGCCCCGGCCACCGTGGCGATCGGAGGCGGCGTTTGCATGGTGGGGGCGTTCTTCTTCTGGCAACGGCTGCCGTCCCTCAGGGTCGAAGCCCGGCAAATGATCGTTGCCCTTCAGGCAACGGCCGGCGAGCCGTCCGAAGCGACCACCGGAGCCGGGAGTGTCCTTGCCCGTCCATCAAAGTGAGGCATCAGGCGAGGCATCATGGGTTTGAAATTTGCTGAAAGGAGGTCAACATGAGCAAGCGGGCTAAAGAATTATCCCTGCGTCTTCAGGCACTCACCGACGAAGTGGTCGGCTTTGTGCAGAGATGCTCCGACACGGATTGGATCAAGGTATGCAAGGAGGACTGGACGGTGGGCGTGACGGCCCGGCACATCGGCGCCGGTCATTTCAGGGCCGTCGGTCTGGCCAAAATGATTGTCAGCGGCGAAAGACTGCCGGAAATGACCATGCCCCAGCTGATCGACATGGCCAACGAACACGCCCGCCAGCATGCGGGATGCACCCGGGAAGAAGTCCTGGACGTGCTGCGTCAAACCGGTGCGACCCTGGTCGGCTACGTGGCCGACCTTTCCGATGCCGATCTGGACCGCACCGGGCATATGGCGCTTATGGGCGGTCAGGTAAGCGCCCAGCGATTGCTGGAGGCGGTCGTTCTCGGCTCCAGCGGCGAACATCTGTCGAGCATGAAAGCCGCCGTGGCAGGTTAGAAGCCGCTTCATACTTCCGGCTGTCGCCCGATGCTCCAGCCGGATGAAGAGATGGAAGGCCTCCGCCGATCCTCACATGCCACGGTGGATGCTGCGTTTTCAAATCGGCCTGCAACGCCGCCATCGGGTGTCAGATGCATTTTTGAAATAGCTTCTAATCAATGGATATCGTCAGACCTAATTACATATGGCAATTGGATTTGGGTTGACCACGCTTGGCAGGACAAGCGAAGTGGGCTAACAAGAATCACGCTTTTCTTTCTTTTGAGATGCCGAATCTTATTTTTGTCGTGCACCGATGACTACGTGGGGCCGAATGGCTGGAGGGATGGGCCGTTTTCCGTGACCGTAACCCAACAAGTTGCCGTGAGGCCGAGCTGCTGCTCGAGCCGTCGCGGCTTCTGCGCTCCGTCGCGGTGAAACACGCAACTGAAAGGGGGAGTATGCCCGGGCTGCGATGCTTGCATCTTCGACCTGTGTTTGTTTGCGCTCTGCTTGCTCTTTTCCTGGCCGGTTGTGTCATAGTGCCCCTTCCGACCCAATCTCTCCGCGTTGGCCAAAGCGATGCGCTGGGCACCTGCGCGGATTTTTTTGCATCCATGGATCACCGCGCGGAGGAAGCTCATGTGCTGGATGCCGGTGCCTTTCGAGTGGAGGGGTACCCGTACCTCCGGGTGAATCGGTTTCTGGCTTCGTTTCGGACTGAGGTCGGGGATGCGGGTGCCTTCGGCGCGTGGGTGGACCAGATGCAGGCGCTGGATCAGGAGGCTCGTCGATACGAAATCGCCAACCTGCCCCCGGCGATGGGGTCCGTGCCCGGGTCGGCCAACGACCGGGCCGAGCTCAACGCAGCGGTTGCCAGTTGCGGCAACCTGCTGAAGGCGGCGGATTTCCAGAACGGCAAATCGCAGCTGGCGTTGCGGGAAGAGGCTACTGCGCCTGATGAATATCTGTCGCTCTGGAGGGCCCTGGGCCTTTACCCGCTGACGCGCCTGTATGTTTATCATCGGGTACTGGTCTGGCAGGCGGAGGCACGCAAGACGTTCTCCACTGAGCCTCCCGCCGGTTGGCAAACCATACGGTACGTCCCGGAGAACGTCGGCGAAACACCGGATGCGCGTAAGCTCGTCGCGGAAGCCGGGCACGATGCACTGGGAATACCAAACTACACGCCTGCAGCCCGGGAGGCCCTTTTCCGCATGTACGCTCCGGCCTGGGAAGTCCAGGTCGAAGCAGACTACGACCGGATTGGAAAGCCGGTTTGGACGTCGACCGACATGCTCGATATCGATACCCGGCACCCCTTAACCTATACCCTGCTTTCCTTCACGCGCTTCGGGAAGGAGGTCCTCACCCAGCTCAACTACGTTATCTGGTTTCCCAGCCGGCCCAAGGTCAATGCACTGGACATTTACGGAGGAGACCTGGACGGGGTGAACTATCGCGTCACTCTGGACACCAACGGGGAACCCCTGCTTTACGAAACCATACATAATTGCGGATGCTATTACGGGGCTTACCCCACCCGCCGGCTCAAGGCTCGCGAGTCGATCGACTATGCCGAACCGCCGTTGATCTTCAAAGCACCCGAGCTGACTCCTTCAAAGGAGCTGGTGACGGTTGCCATGGAGAACCGGACTCACTATGTTCAACACCTTTATCCGTTGGCTCGTCAATCGGATTCTGAAACGGTGGTTTACTCACTGGCGGACTATGGCGAGCTTCGCAGCCTCCCCCAACCCAAAGGCGGCCGCAGGAGCATGTTCGGCTCGGACAGTCTTGCATCCGGCAGCGAAAGGCTGGAGCGCTTCATCCTCTGGCCGACGGGTGTGGTCTCGCCCGGGGCCATGCGTCAATGGGGACGTCATGCCGTGGCGTTCGTGGGCGAACGCCAATTCGACGATCCGTTTTCCATTGAGAAAATGTTTATCAAAATCGATTAGAACTGGTTTCATAACCCCCTCTGACGCCTGGGGGCAGCGTTGCAGGCCTCTCGAAATGCTCACAACCTATCGTGTATGCTCCGCTTTCGAATCGGCCTGCGCCTTGCCCGCAGGCGTGATCCGGGGTCCTGAAACCAGTTCTATCGGGAGTTGACGCGATGGTTGATTCGACACAGCGTTTCTCCAGCCGGGTTGAGAACTATATCCGGTATCGGCCGCACTATCCCGCGGGGGTCATTGAGGTTCTGAGAGCCGAATGCCAGCTCACACCGGCCGCCCGTGTAGCTGATATCGGATCGGGGACCGGGAATTTGGCCGAGCTGTTTCTACGAAACGGCAATCCGGTCTTTGCCGTGGAACCCAACCGGGAGATGCGGGAGGCGGGCGAACGTCTGATGGCGAAGCAGCCTAATTTTCACAGTGTCGCCGGAAGGGCCGAAACAACCACCCTGGCCGATCGGAGCGTCGATTTCGTCGTCTCAGGCCAAGCCTTTCACTGGTTTGAGCGTCGCCAGGCTGCGGCCGAATTCCGGCGCATTCTCGAGTCGCCCGGGTGGGTGGTGCTGGCCTGGAACAAGCGGGACACGGCCGCAACGCCCTTCATGAAAGGTTATGACCGGTTGGTCCGGCACTACGCGGCGGACTATGCCAAGGTGAGTCACGAGCAGGTGAACGAGGCGGTGCTGGCGGATTTTTTCGGGGCGCGCGGGTACACATCCAAGTCTTTTCACAACCTTCAGAGCTTCGATTATGAGGGCCTGCAGGGACGATTGCTGTCATCGTCTTATACACCCGAGTCCGGTCACCCCGATTACGATGCGATGCTCGAGGAACTTTCGAAATTATACCGTGCCCATCAACTCAATGACAGGGTCAGCTTTCAGTACCAGACAACCGTGTACTACGGCCGGCTGAAATAAGGAATTCGGTCCAATTGTGCTGATCGGCTGTAGCGGCCGCTGGGTTGATCCCTGTTGGCTCATCGGGCGGGGCGTCGTAGGAATGCTTGTCTTTTTTCGACCTCATCTATCGTTCGTTCGATGAGGCTACACTTGATTCTCGATCAGCCATCGGCCAGATAAATCCGGACCATCAAAACCCCAAAAGCACTCAGAGACTCTATCAATTGCCGATATCTAACAGGGCGGGTTTTCCAGCTTCTGCTTGGGCTTGTACCCGGCCGCAGAGGGATGGGTCACCAGGCCGTCACGCCCCCGTCCACCGGGAAAGCGATCCCATTGATGAAAGCAGCCTCATCCGATGCGAGGTAAAGGGCCGCGTTGGCCACGTCGTCAAGACCCGCCAATCGGCCCAGGGGCACCTCACCCAGGCGCTCCTTTCGGCGTTCCGGGTCTTTCAGCATATCCTGCACCAGGGGCGTATCGACGGTGCTGGGGCAGAGGATGTTCGCCCGGATGTTGTCCCGGGCATAGCGGACGGCCACCGACTTGGTCAACTGAGCAAGGGCCCCCTTGACGGTGGTGTAGGCTTCCGGCGTGAACTTGTGGCCGATCATGCTGCAGACCGAGCCCATGTTGACTATACTGCCGCCGCCGGTCTTGCGCATCAAGGGCAGCGCATGCTTGATGCCGAGAAACGGCCCGCGCACGTTCACCGCCAGCATCCGGTCCAGGCTCTCGGCACTCATCTCCTCTATGGGTTGGCGGATGTTGATACCGGCATTGTTGACGAGAACATCGAGGCGGCCCGCTTTTGCCATAACCATCTCGAAGGACCTAATCCAGTTCTCCTCGCTGGTGACATCCAGTCGCACAAACCAGGCCTTGGCACCTTCGGCCTGGAGCCGCGCCGCGAGGGCATTCCCCTCGGCCTCCTTCAAATCGCCCAGGAAGACCCGCGCACCCTCACAACCGAAGCGTCGGGCGATCGCCGCGCCGAGCCCCTGCGCGGCTCCGGTGACGAGCGCAACTTTGTCCTTCAATCGCATATTCTGTCTCCCGCTGAGGTCCTTCGGCGAATGAGGCCATCTTCATCGAAACCGGCCACGGAGATCGGCGGCGGGAGCGGCGTTCGGTCACGGTCATCGATCCTCGTTGATCGGATCCTTCAACGCCGCTCCCACGCATAAAAAAAGCCAGCGGTCGGATAATCACTTGGCCTTTTCGACCGTGGCCTTGAACTCATCCATCAGGGCCTTGCCGATCTTGGGCTCCCAGGTCGCGTAGACCGGCGCCACGGCATCCTGGAAGGCCTTTTTCTGCTCCGGGGTCAGCTCGATGACCGTGATACCGGCCTTTTTCAGTTCCGCCACGAAGTCGCTGTTCATCTTGCGGTTGATGCTGCGCTGGTAGACCGCGGACTCTTTGGCGGCCTCGGCGATGATCTTCTGGTCCTCAGCCGGGAAGGAGTCGAATAGCTTTTTGTTGATGAGCACGATGTGCGGACCGTAGACATGCCCGGTCATGGAGACGTACTTCTGAACTTCGTAGAACTTGGAGAGCCAGATGGTCGGAATGGGATTCTCCTGCCCATCGATCGTCTTTTGCTGCAGTGCCGTGAAAACCTCGCTGAACGGCATGGGAGTCGGATTGGCGCCCATGGCCCGGAAGGCTTCAAGGTGAATGGGGTTTTGCATGGTGCGGATCTTGAGCCCCTTCATGTCCGCCGGGCTCTTGACCTCGCGCACGCTGTTGGTCAGCTGACGGAAGCCGTTTTCGTAATAGGCGAGCAGCTTGATGCCTTTGGGCTCAAGGGCCGCCGCCAGTTTGGCGCCGACCGGTCCGTCGTAAATGGCGTCGGCCGCCTTCTCGTTCGTGACAATAAACGGCAGGTCGAAAACGTTGAACTCGGGCACCAGGCCGGTCAGGGGCGAGGCCGAGGTGGTGACCATTTCGAGGGTTCCCATGCGGACGGCTTCGGTGGCGCGCACGTCATCGCCGAGCTGGGCGTTGGCATAAACTTGAACTTCATACTTGCCGGGGAGCTTGGCTGCGAGGATTTCTCCGAACTTCTTGCCCGCCAGATACGACGGGTGCTGCTCGTTGACGCCGTTGGAAATTTTGAGCACTTTGGGCTGCGCGGACGCCGGATCAGCTGCGAAGCCGATCCCCAACAGGAGGGCCAGAATCGGAATCCAGGTTCTCTTCATGAAGCTTCTCCTTTCTTCGATGGGATGTTCGTTCACCGCCATTGCAGCTTTTGCTGCCGATTGCTTTTTTATCCGTCCCCTGAAAGCAGAGCGGCCTCCGGCCGCGCTCATTTGGGGATCAGATTCACCAGCACCATGACCGTCCAGGGGATGTAGGTCACGATGAACAGCACAATGATGCCGATGATAATGTTGGGCCAGATGGCTCGGGAAATATCGGCCACCGAGATTTTGGAAATCCCGCAGGCGACGTAGAGGATGTTGCCGACCGGGGGTGTGATCAACCCGATGCAGAGGTTGACGATCATGACCACCCCGAAATAGATCGGGTCCAGGCCGTACTTGTTTGCGATGGGCAAAAGCATGGGGCCCAGGATGAGCAGCGCCGGGGTCAGGTCCATGACGCAACCGACGATCAGCAGAAGGATGTTGGTCCAGAACATAAATACAACCCAGCTGTCGCCGGAGAGCCGGAGGAGTACGTTCGCCAGAAGAACCGGTATCTGCGCAGTGGTGATGAAATAGGCGGCGGCCATGGCCGCACCGCAGACCAGAAGTACCACGGCCGTCCCCCGGACGGTATTCACGAGCACCTGGAGCATGTCCTTTATTTTGAGCTCGCGATAGATGAAAACCGAGACGAGGAAGGCGTAGACGGCGGAAACCACCGCGGCCTCGGTGGCCGTGCAGACCCCGAGCAGGATCCCGCCCAGGATGATGACGGGCAGAAACAAGGCCCAAAAGGCGTCCAAACACGCCTTGAAAACAACCACCGGGCTGAACTTTCCCTCGACGTGGTAGCGGGTCTTGCCCCTGACATGCAGGTACCACCCGATCATTAGGCCGAGGCCCAGGATAAGGCCCGGTATGACCCCGCCGACGAAAAGCCGGATGACCGAGACGTTGCCGATGACGCCGAAAATAACCATCGGAATAGAGGGCGGAATGATCGGCCCGTTGGTCGTGGATGCGGCGAAAAGCGCCGCCGCCTTTTGAGGGTCGTAGCCCTCCTTTTTCATGACCGGGTAAAGGATCGAGCCGATCGCCGAAGTGTCGGCCACGGCCGAGCCGGACACCCCCGAGATCAACATGCTCGCCACCACCGTTACGTAGCCCAACCCCCCGCGCACGTGGCCGCACATGGCCTTGGCTACCATGATGATGCGCTGCGATATGCCTCCGGTGTTCATGATCTCCCCGGCTAGCAGGAAGAAAGGGATCGCCATCAGCGGGAAGCTGTCCACACCGCGAAAGATGTTCTGGATGATCAGTGCCGGCGACCAGACTCCCATCGTCAAGGCCAGCACCAAAGCCGTTAAAAAGAGGGCAAAGGCGATCGGCATGCCGAGCAGAATGAAACCGAAGAGGGAGAAAAGAAAAATGCTGAGCACGTTCATCGGCCCACCCCCTTCAGCGCTTTCATGTCGGCGGCGGTTTTGATGACGGCCTGCAGGAACATTAATGCGGCGCTCACGGGTCCCACCATGTATACCCAGCCGTAGGGAATAGGCACCGAGGCCGCCACCCATCCGCTCGCCAGCGAATCCATGGCCATCTCCCACCCGCCCTGGGCCATGATAGCCAGAGCCAGCAGAACCAGCAGATCGGCTGCGACAACCACCCACTGCCGGGGCCGGGAAGGCAGAAATGTGAGTAGCACGTCGATGCCCAGATGGTCGCCCTTGATGTAGGCGATGACCGCGCCCAGGAACACGATCCAGATCAGCAGGAACCGGGATACCTCCTCGTACCAGGCGAGCGAGGCGTCCAGAAAGTAACGGCAGATTACGTTGCCGAAGACCGTGAACGACATGGCCACCAGCAGAACCGCAACGATATAAGAAAGGACTTGGTCCATGATCCGGCTGATGGAGCTGATCTTGACGGCCGCTGCGGCACTTTCAGAGGACATGGCGAATTCCTTTTCTTTCAGCTTTGACCTTTTGTCTTGCGGCCGCCCTGCAGGATCCGCATGGCCGCATCGGCGACGGCCTGGGCCGTCAGACCGAAGTGCATCAAAATTTCATCATAGCATGCGGCGCTCAAGCCGAAGCAGTCTTCGATGCCGATTAGTTCCACCGGCGGGTGAGGGGTGGTCCGAAGGGCTTCCAGCACGGTCGATCCCAGCCCGCCGATGCGGTTGTGCTCTTCGGCCACCACGATCGCGCGCACGCCCGCCACCGCATGAATGAGCGCCTCCGCATCCAGAGGCTTGAGCGTGCTGATGTTGTAAACGCCCGTCGCGACCCCTTTCTCCGATAGGAGATCGGCCGCTTCGAGCGAACGGCCGACCATGACGCCGGTAGCCAGAATAGACACATCGGAACCTTTGCGCAGACAGGTGATTTTGCCGATGTGGTAGGGCTCATCCACCGGGTAGAGCATCGGCAGGTCGGAGCGGTTGATGCGGATGTAGACCGGCCCGGGCCATTCGATCAGCTCATTCATCATTTTCACCGTCTCCAGCCCGTCCATGGGCGCAAGAACCGTCATGCAGGGCAATGCCCGCATCAAGGTCAGATCCTCCACTGACTGGTGGGTCTTGCCGTCGCCGAAATCGGAAAGGCCGCTGCTCGAACCGCAGACCCGGACCTTCAGTCTGGGGATGCAGATCGAGTTCCGCAGCTGGTCGTAAGCTCGGCCGGTAGCGAAGACCGCGAAGGAGTGAATAAATGGAATCTTGCCGGAAAGTGCCAATCCGGCCGCTGTGGCGGCCATGTTCTGCTCGGCGATGCCCATCTGGAAATAGCGTTCCGGGAATGCCTCCTGAAACAGCACGGAGCGGGTGGATTTGCCCAGGTCGGCTTCCAGCGCTACGACGTTGGCATTCTTTCGACCCAGTTCCAGCAGTGCCTGACCATATGCTTCGCGCATGTTCGAATGCGGAGTCATGGCGGGATCTCCTCCAGTGCTTTTCAAGCCAGCGTCGCACGCCGGGCTTCCAACTCTGCGAGCGCTTGACGGTATTGGTCAGCACTCAGAGCCCCATTGTGAAAGGCGGCGTTGTTTTCGGCAAAGGATAACCCTTTGCCCTTGATCGTTTCAGCCACGATGACCGTCGGCCGGCCCTTGACCGTATGCGCCTTATTCAGCGCCATGAGGATCTGAGCCACATCGTGGCCGTCGATGCCCACTACTTCCCAGCCGAAGGCCGCCCACTTGCTTGCGATTTCTGGGATGTCGAGAATCTCGCGCGTCGGGCCGGTCGCCTGCAGACGGTTCAAATCTACGAAGCCGACCAGGTTGTCGACCTTAAAAGCCGCTGCGGCCATGGCGGCCTCCCAGATCTGCCCTTCGGAGAGCTCGCCGTCGCCCATGACGACGTAGACGCGGCTCGGCCGCCGGTCCAGACGAAGTCCCAGGGCCATTCCCAGGCCTATGGAAAGGCCCATCCCAAGGGAGCCTGTAACGGCCTCGATCCCCGGCGTGCGGTCCATGTCCGGGTGGCCTTGCAGGCAGCCCTCCAGGGTCTTGACCTTTTTCAGCTCCGCTCGCGGGATGACGCCGAGCTCGGCCAAAGCCGCGTATTGGATGAGCACGCAATGGCCCTTGCTGAGCAAGAAACGATCGCGGTCCGGGTCTTTCGGGTTCCGGGGGTTGTATCGCATGGCATGGAAATAGAGGCACGCCGCGATCTCGGCCATCGAACAGGAACCTCCCAGGTGCCCGACCTTGCCGACCCCGATCATCTCCAGCAGGTCGAATCGCAACTGCAGGGCCATGCGCTCCAGTTTCTTGACGGTTGCAGAGTCGGTCATCAGCGATCACTCCCAGTTGGCAATGTACTTCCGGCGTTCATGCGCCTCCGCCAGGTTCGGCGCGACCACATGCAGGCAAAGCCCCCGGCAGGGCAGGTGGCGCCTGATCACTTCCATGTCCCTGATGGTCAGATCGCCCCAGAGGATCAGGCCGTGCGTCTGCATGATTTTGGTCAGGATCGGCAGCATGTCCTTGACTCCCGGCCCGCCGATGTCCTTGTTCACCTCGATGACATGCAAGCCTTCCAGGCTGAGCAATTCGTCGATGATGAAAAATGAGGCCGGATGCAGGTGAAAGGCGCTGTGGGGATGCCCGGCGAGAATCAGCCGGGCCGCATCGAGGAAAAATTCACGGTAGATTTCGGGCGACAGAATGGCCGACAGATCGTCCTGCCACCAGATGGACGGGCCGGGAGCCCAGACATGATAGAACCCGAGCGCGGTGCCGCCATGAAAGTCCGGGACGAGGCGGCGCTGGGCTTGTAGGACCGATAGAAAGGCCTGGGTGACCTTCTCGATCACCCGGCGCATGGCACCTGGGTCCTTCATCTTGAAGGATAGCACCATCTCCTGCTGGCCCAGGAGCGCACCGATCATGTCGCTCGGCCCGCGCATGATGGGCATGCCCACCGGAAATCGGCCGCGGCTCTGCCGCACGAGGGCAGATGTGAATTCGAGATATTTATTCAGCCAGGGGTTCTGCAAATCAAAATGCACTTTTTCGAGCGCCTCCTCCGGCGAGGACAGCCAGGGGCGTGAGGTGAAGCTCTCCGCTCCTGCGCGGATCGGGCAGCCGAGAATGGCCTCCATCCATGGAATGCCGGTGAAGGGCTCTGCGGTCCAAAAGCCGTCCTGGCCGATCGCCTCGGACTCCTGGAACATACGCTCGTAGTCTGGAAGATAGGAAGGCACATCGAGCATCTCCGGGGCGATCGGCTTGTCCGGCTCGAGCAGAGTCAAGGCGGCCTTAAAGTGGCGCGAGAAGAAGAAATCTCCTATCCGGAAGGAAGCCAGTGGCCGGGGCTGCTCTGCCCTGGCCCAGAAGGCACGGTGCAGGGCCAGCCGTTCTTCCAGCCTGGCAGGCGGCGGGGAAATCCGCTCCGCCGCCGTTACGGGAGCGGTTGGAGCAGTCTCGGTCCTGAGCCGCTCGATGGTTCTGACCACGTGCTCTTCCATGAGCCGCTCGGCTTCCGGCGCATTGCGGGATCTTACCGCTTCGATCAGCAGGCGATGGTAATGCAATCCATCCCGCATTCCCAGTGAGCGGACGATGTTTTCCATGGAAACGCTGAGAACACTGCGAAGGACGTTGTTGACCTTGATCAGCACGGAATTGCCGGTGGCCTTGGCTACAGCCAGATGAAACTCAAGATCCGCTTGGGCGAATTCGGCCACGCTGTTCTGGGACTGCTCCATCCGCTGGTAGACCGCCTCCATCTCTGATACGTCGTGGTCGCCGGCTCGTTCGGCGGCCAATGCGGCGGTTCCCTTCTCAACGATGCGGCGGTACTCCAAGACATGGAAGATGTCGGTTTCATCCAGAGCCATCAAGGGAATCAGGGTATTGAGGTGGATCTTGCCGCCCAGTTCACGCACGAAAGTGCCTTCACCGTGGCGAGTTTCGAGGATGCCGAGGGAGACCAGGCGCTGGATGCCTTCCCGGACCGAGACCCGGCTGACTCCCATGGTTCGAGAAAGTTCGTGTTCGGAGGGGATTTTGCTTCCCGGGGGCCAGTTGCGGCGCAGCACCTGGTCGCGTAGCTGGCGGAAAACCTGGGCCCGCACGCTTTCTTTCTTGATGGGTTTCAACGGTCTTAATGCCATTAGCAAAACCCTTCGCGTAAGAGTTGTCTGATATCTTACGTCCTACCAGCTTGTCAAGTTTTATTTCTTTTAATTATAGAATGTTGTCTCCTGGTCTGATGTTTCGGCAACTATGCTAATTCGAAGAATGGAAAGCAATATCTGGAGACAAAGCGTGCGCTTAACCGATGGAATGAAGCTGCCGAAGATGTATATCTCAGTCGATCGGCAGTATTATACCGAGAACTGGTTGATGCACAGGGACCGGCGCAACATCAGACTCTACGGGCATGCGCCTGCTGGAAACAAGATGGCAAGACCCTATGGGCGGCTTGAGCCTATACTGTATCGACCCCATTTCCCCATGGCCTTGTGCATATTATTTTGATTGTCCATGAAAGGCCTATTTCCCCGCAGACCAGCCTTTCTTCAAAATTGCCTTTTTTTCACCCGCATGGATTGCTATGTTTGGCATGTAGTTTATGGTAGCCATCCCGAGGCGCCGATCCCGGCCGATCCTTGCCGATATGGGAGTTGATTAAGAGTATGCTCGGCACACGAAATCCACTATTCAAGCCCATTCGCTCAGACCCGTTTCCGATTCCCTCCGCCGGATTCCTTGGAATGCCCTGTAACGGCCTTGAACTAAAATGTCAGGGATCATTTCTAAGGGGAGAAACGAAACCGCCTCCCTTAACAAGATTTCAAGTCTACCCAGAGGGATAATCGACATGCCTAGAAAGAAAAAAACCGGTACAGTGGAAAAGCCCAATCCTGCAGCAGAGTCCCCCCCCCAGAGCCGGTGGATGCCCAGCCTGGCGCCCAACCGGAACCAGCCGCTGCGGCGGATAATCGTTTTCCCATCGTAGGCATCGGCGCGTCAGCCGGGGGGCTTCCGGCGATCGAGGCCCTTTTTTCGGCCATCCCCGGAGAGACCTCAACCGGCATGGCCTTTGTCCTGGTCCAGCACCTGTCCCCGGACCACAAGAGCATTCTCTCCGACCTGATCAAGCGTTACACCCGGATGAAGGTCTACGAGGTGAGGGACGGCATGAAGATCGCACGGGACTGCGCCTACATCATTCCGCCCAACCGCGACATGGCCATCCTGAACGGGTCCCTGCAACTGCTGGAGCCGACCGAGCGGCACGCCCAGCGGCTGCCGATCGACTTCTTTTTCCGCTCCCTTGCCCAGGACCAGCGCGAGCGGGCCATCTGCATCGTGCTTTCTGGCACCGGCAGCGACGGTACGCTCGGGCTGCGAGCCGTCAAGGGCGAGGGCGGCATGGTGATGGTGCAGAGCCCGGAGTCGACCGAATACGACGGCATGCCGAGAAGCGCGATCGCCACCGGGCTGGTGGACTACGTG
>JBLMXM010000046.1:0-2656 GCA_050257775.1 Hyphomicrobiales bacterium | reverse complement strand
GCATAAAACAGCGAGTTGAAGGCGAGAGTCAGCAGCGCGAAATAGGCTCCCTTGTGCCGGAGCAGGAATCCTCCCGTGATGAAACCGACGGCCGTGGTCGTAGCGATGGCGAGCAGCACGGCATTCCAAAGGGAGAGCCCGGGGATGTGGATCAAGGAGACGGCGACCGTGAAGGCTCCCACGCCGAAGAACATAGCGTGGCCGAAGGAAAGCAGGCCCGCGTATCCGAGCAGGAGATTGTAGCTGACGGCATACAGAGCGAACACGATGATCTCCGTCAGCATATTCAGATGGTATTTCTTGATCACGAAGGGCATCAGGAGCCCCAGGGCGAAAAGGGCCGCGATCAATAACCAGGATGCCTTTTTATGCGAGATCATTGCCTTTCACCGAATAGCCCGGACGGTTTGATGATCAGGACGGCGGCCATGAGCATGTAAACCAGGGCCAGCGACAGTTTCGGGAACAGAAGCACTCCGAAGGACTGCAGTTCGCCGATCAGGAGCGAAGCCACCACGGCACCCCCGAGGCTCCCGAAGCCGCCGACCACGATGACGACGAAGGCATCGATCAGGATTTCATGGGCCATGCCGGGATAGGTCGTGAGCAGAGGGCCGGCGATGACCCCGGCCAGGCCCGAGAGGGCCGCCCCGAAAGCGAAGACGCCGGTAAAGACCAGCGGCACGTTAAACCCCAGGGCATTCACCATTTCGTTGTCGTTGACGGCAGCCCGGAGAATGATCCCCAGACGGGTCCGGTACAGGACGAGGGCCATTGCCGTGCCGACGAAAACGGCACACACAAAAATAAAAATCCGGTAAACCGGGTATATGATCCCGAACCACTCGACCGTACCGCCCAGAAATCCACCGAGGTTCACGGCCTGGGGGTAATTGCCCCAGATCCATTTCACGAGTTCCGTGATGATGTAGGCCAGGCCAAAGGTCAGGAGCAACTCGTGGAGGTGCCCGTAAGCGTGGACGCGGCGAAGAAGGAACCGCTCCACCAGGCCGCCGATGGCAAAGAGCAACAGGGGGCAAACGAGCAGGCAGAGCCAGAACTGGCCTGTGGCCTGCAGCAAGCTGAACGAGAAATAAGCCCCCAACATGTACATGGCCGCGTGGGCGAAGTTCAGAACATTCATCATCCCGAAAACGAGGGTCAGGCCCGCCGAGACCAAAAACAGAAGGCCGGCATAGGCCAGTCCGTGCAGAAAGAAAACGGGGACCTCACTCATGGGTCTTGACCCCCTCGGTTGCGGATGACGCCAACAAGCCTATTAGCTTCTCTTGGGTTCTTTTTGATCCCGTGCACCTGCGTGCGAAACGATTTCGCGTATGATCCGCAGAAGAACGGTGTCGCGCTGCTGGACGATTTGCCGGACTTTTTCCGGTGTCCATTCGTAAAACCCTCGCCCGGCCTTGACGCCGGTTGCACCGGCGGCGACCCGATCCTCCAACGCCGGCGAGGGTGTCTGGGACGACTCAAGATGGGGAAAGAGATAGCGGTGAATGTCGCGCGTCAGGCCCAGGCCGGCCAGGTCCGCCGTTTCCAGGGGACCGATGAATGGCATTCGCGCTCCAAAGCCGTACTTGACGACCTTGTCGATGTCTTCAGCGCTGGCGATGTTCTTTTCACAAAGCGAGATGGCCTCGCGCCACATGGCATGCTGGAGGCGGTTGCCGAGGAAACCCGGAACGTCCTTGAGCACCCGAACGGGCACCTTGCCGACCTTTTCCATGAGAGCATAAACCAACTCGAAGACCCCATCGTCGGTCCCGGCCCCCTTGATCACCTCCACGCAGGGAAGGACATGGGGCGGATTCCAGAAATGAGTCCCCAGGAAGCGCCCCTTTCGTTTAAGGGCCCAACTGATCTCGGTGATGCTGATGGCGGAGGTGTTGCTCGAAAAAATGGTCGCAGGCGGGGCGAAACGCTCGAGTTCGGCATAGGTGGCCTGCTTCAGCTTCAGGTCCTCCAGGATCGCCTCGATGATGAACTGAGGTCCCTGGCACAGGGCTTCGATGGATGGGCAGAGGCGGATACGCTCGAGGCAGCGGTCGACGTCCTCGGGTTGGGCGAGGTTCAGCTCGATGAACACCTTGAAGTTTCCGGCGATCCGGTCTTTGGCCGCCCGGAGCGTGGCGGCGTCCACGTCGAAGATGTTCACCGGGTAGCCCGCCGAAGCGAAAACCTGGGCGATGCCGTGGCCCATGAGCCCGGCGCCGAGCACGCCGATGTGCTGGATCTCGTCAAGTCGCATAGGTGGATCGTTCCCGGCCATACATGGGGTTGCAGATGACCATGAAGCACTTGGCCTCTCTGCGGCCGATCGATTCCCCGAAGTGCGGGATGCCCGAGTCGAAATAGACGCAGTCGCCTTCGTTGACGATGTATTCCTCGTTGCCGTGGATGAACTTCATGCTGCCCTGGATGACAAACAGGATCTCTTCGCCTTCATGCCGGTAGAAGGTTTTCTTCTTGGGCCCGACCGGAAGGGTGAGGATGAAGGGTTCCATAATCTTGTTCGGGTAGTTATGCGCCATGGCTTCATACGAATACTCGAAAGCGGTTCCATCCCTGGCAATGACGGGGCGTTGGTCCTTGCGCACCAGGCAGAGAGACGTGCGCGGGCTGTTCTCTCCGAGCAGGGAGG
>JBLMXM010000045.1:0-2859 GCA_050257775.1 Hyphomicrobiales bacterium | reverse complement strand
ACTGATGGAAACCATGGCGGGCGCAGTGGCCAGGATGCGGATCGGCTGCCCGCGGAATGAATCGAGAAAGTCGAGGACGCCGGCAACCCCGGCCATCGGGAACGGCTCGAGGGTTTCGGTCACGACGGTGGTCACTCCGGCGGCCGCCGCAAAGGGGACGAACTCTGCGGCGGTGTAAATCCAGGCCAGATGGGTATGCCCGTCGATCAAGCCGGGAACAAGGGCTCGGCCGGATGCATCTAGCACGTGCGTCGCCGGGCCCACGGTGTCGCGCACATCCGCGGACACGCGGGCAATCCACCGGCCTTTCACCGCAACGCCCATGTCTTCCTGGATTTCACCGGTATAGACGTTGACCAGATTGGCATGGGTCACCACCAGGTCGGCCGGCTCCTCGCCCAGCGCGACCTGCACGAGCGTTTGCATATCTTCCTGGGTCTTCGGGAGGAGCGAGGGGGTGTGTTTCATATTCACGGTCTCCATACTTTTCATCGAGCATACCGTATCGAGTCGCGTCTCATCTTGCCACCCGATCGGCGTGATCGTGGCCGACGGGCGGCTGGTGACAACCTATCGACAAATAAAGATCTCCACCGGCACCTTGCTGATGAGGCGGCCGCCGGCTGGGGTGACCTGAAAAACACTCTCGACGCCGGCCGCGAATTCGTTTGCATAAACCAGTTTGGGTTCCAGGGCGAACACCATGCCGTCTTCCAGCTGAACATCACGGCCCCGGGCGATGATGGGGGGCTCGACCAGCTCGAGACCGATGCCGTGTCCGATGAAGTTCACCCGGTTCCCGGGCGGCCCCAGAAAGAAATCTTCGAACCCCAGGCGAGCGGCCATGTCCCACGCCAGATCGAAGAGCTCCCCCAAAATGGCGCCCGGCCGGGCCCGCTCGATGACCGCGTCGTGGATTTCTATGGCGGTGCGGCTGGCCCGGTAGGCCTTTTCCGGCATGGAGCCTATGGCGAACATGCGGGTTTCATCCAGGTGGTAGCCGTTCATGACCGAGCCCAGATCCACCATGATCGGTTCATCCTTACATAGCCGCCGATGTCCGGCACCCGCCGGAAAGGCGGCCGAAGTGCCTTCGCCGCTGGCCGGCGAATCCAGCACTCCAACCAGCCCGCCGCTGCTGCCGCTCAGCACGTGCCACGGATACCCCTCGGTGTTATAGTGGCGGACGCGCAGCTTGCCGCCGTGGCCGATCGTGCGTGCGTAAGCCTCGAACATGCCGGCAAATTCCATCTCGGTCAGGCCGGGCGCGATGACGGTACGCATGTAGCCGAAGGTGCTGCGGGTCATGTCGGCGGTTGATTCCAGCTGGGCGATTTCCCAGGCGGACTTGATACGCCGCACATATAGGATGAAGGGCGAGCCGTCGACGCAGTCCTTCGGGTTGAACAAATTCCGGTAGAATCGGAATTCATTGACGGGCAGAACGTCCAGCTCCAGGGCAAGGCGCGAAGGGGATCGTCCGTAAAAATCGGTAATCAGGCCGGGCACGGCCTTGATGCTGTTGATTTCAATGATGGGTTCGAGGGCCGACTCCGCGCGGGCACGAGAGATGGATTGCTTGATGAACAGCAGGGGCTTGCCCTCCGCTGGAAGGTATAGAAAGCCGTTCTGGGCCGTGCCGCTGAAGTAGAAGAGATCCGTGCGTTGCACGATGAAAAGCCCATCGATTCCCGCCCTGCGGAGTTCTTCCTGGAGCGCGGCGGTTCGCCGCTCGATTTCAGAGCGAGGGACTCGAAAAGGTTCAGGCTCATAGCGAGGCGTGAGTTCACCTCTCTTCATGAATGGCCATCCTGAATGCCCAGAGTGGGAGCTTCCGCAGAAATATCCAAGTATGTGGTATCTATCATTTCTAAAGTGGTTTTGAAACCTCTTCAATGACGGCTTCATATCTCGGTAAGAAGGTGTTATCAATGGTCTCATAATTGTCTGAACATTCGGAAACGAGGTTGGCGGATGGAGGTTATTTGTGATGATGATCGGTGCCATCGGCGATGACGTGACCGGTTCCACGGACTTGGCCCTGATGCTGAGCAAGCACGGCATGTCAGTCGTTCAATACGTCGGCCTACCGGAGTCCGATGCGATTGTCCGCAACGCTCAGGCGGTCGTGGTCGCGCTAAAGAGCCGTACGGCGCCAATGAGGCAGGCCGTTGAGGAATCCCTGGCAGCATGCGACTGGCTGATCCGCCAGGGCGCCCGACAGATCTTCTTCAAATACTGCTCGACATTCGACTCGACCGAGAAGGGGAACATCGGGCCGGTGGCCGAGGCGTTGCTGGAACACCTTGACGCCGGGGTCACGATCTACTGCCCGGCTTTTCCGGAAAACCGCCGCACGGTCTACAACGGCCACCTGTTTGTTGGAGGGGATCTTCTCTCGGACTCCAGCATGCGACAGCACCCGCTTACCCCAATGACCGATCCCAACCTGGTCCGGTTCCTGGGGAAACAGGTCCGGGATCAGGAAACGGTCGGTCTCATCTCCTACGCGACGGTGGTTCGGGGGCCGGCCGCCATCCGCGGTCGCCTCCAGGAACTCGCCGATCGGAAATGCCGGCACGTGGTGGTAGACGCTTTGACGGATCAGCACCTTTTTGTGATTGGGGAAGCCTGCGCCGATTTGAAACTGGTGACGGGAGGCTCTGGGGTGGCCATGGGGCTGCCAGCGAACTTCCGCCGGGCAGGGATGCTGCAGGACTCGGCCGGTCCAGAGCCTCTGCCGAAACTGGCGGGCGGTACCGTGGTTCTGTCCGGGAGCTGCTCGGCGGCCACGCGGCGCCAGGTTGGCCGGATGTCGGCCCGATGTCCGTCGTATTGCATCGACCCGCAGGCGCTCGC
>JBLMXM010000044.1:0-6381 GCA_050257775.1 Hyphomicrobiales bacterium | reverse complement strand
AAAAGGGGTGGTTCTCGTCAGCGCCTCGGGGGCCGGCTACTATGGAAGCCGCGGGGATGAAGTCCTCACCGAAGACGCCGGGGCCGGGGACGACTTCCTGGCCCGGCTGGCGAAGGAGTGGGAAGCCGAGGCGCTCGCGGCCGCGGAAAAGGGAGTCCGGGTGGTCGTGATGCGCCTTGGGGTGGTTCTGGGCCCGGGCGGGGGCGCCATGGGCCAGATGATCCCGGCCTTTAAGGCTTTTGTGGGCGGGCCGCTCGGAGGCGGGCGCCAGTGGTTTCCGTGGATTCACCTGCACGACCTTATGGCGGCAGTTCTGTTTCTGATCGAGCACCCCGAACTGAGCGGGCCGGTCAACGTCTGCGCCCCTCAGCCGGTGCCCAACCGGGACCTCGCCGCGGCCCTCGGCCAGGCGTTGAAGCGTCCGGCTCTCGTGCCCGCACCGGCCTTCATGATCCGCATGAGCCTGGGGGAATTTGCCGAGGTGCTGCTCGCCAGCCAGCGGACAGTCCCGAAAAAGCTGCTGGACCAACAGTTCAGCTTTAAATATCCGGATATCCGGTCAGCAGTGTATGCCGTCGTGCACGGCGCCAACGCATAGATCAACCGGTTCCGAAGGACGACCGGAAGGCGCAGCCATGACCCTGGACGAAATGGATGAACCCGCACGGCAGTTCCTCAGACGCTTGTTTGATCAGACCGACGGGCAGACCTCCCGGCAGATCTCAATGTATGCCATCGGCGCAGAGCTGGGCTGGGACCGGGACGCCGCGTCTGAAGCGGCCCAGTCTCTCATGGCCTCCGGCCTGGTGGACATACGGACCCTTTCAGGGGGGATCGGCCTAAGCACCGAGGGGGCGGCCACGGTACAAGCAGCGCTCGGCTCTGCGGACGGCGGCCCGGCCGTGCCTCGCCTGGCGGACAGCCGCGTCATGGACAAGGCCGCCTGCCAGGCCGTCGAGAAGGTCTGCGATGCGATCAAGGGCCAGGCCGGCAGCCTGGGGCTCGACTTCGACGCCCTGGCCGAGTTGATGGCCGATCTCAAGACCATCGCCGACCAGTTAGGCTCGCCCCGGCCGAAGACGGCCGTCGTGCGCGAAAGCCTGCGCTCGCTCGAAGGCGTGTTGAAGCGCTTTGCGGGCAACAGAAACCTCGAGGATATCCGGACGTTGATCGGCGATTAATCGGCGGTGTTCGCCGGAGGGGAAATGCCAGGGAGGAAGAAGACCTTCAAGCTCGTATCCTGGAACGTGAACGGACTGCGCGCGGCGGTGCAGAAGGATTTCCTGAAATCTGTCAGCCGGCTCGACGCCGATGTGGTGGCCATCCAGGAGACCAAGCTCCAGCAGGCCCAACTGGACGACCGGATGAGCCGCATCCCCGGCTATGCGTCATACTGGTCCCACTGTGAGGGCAAGAAGGGCTACAGCGGGGTGGGCACCTACAGCCGGATTCCGCCTGCGGCCGTCCGCTACGGGGTGGGGGATAAACGCTTCGACGCCGAGGGCCGGATCATCGAGATGGATTTCGGCAGCTTCCTCTTTTTCAACGTTTACTTCCCGAACGGTCAGATGAGCACCGAGCGGTTGCAGTACAAATTGGATTTCTACGAACGGTTCTTCGCCCATGCCGATGATTGCCGCAAGCGCGGCAAGCGCCTGATCATCTGCGGCGATTACAATACGGCCCATAATGAGATCGATTTGGCGAATCCCAAGACGAACGAAAACACCTCCGGGTTTTTACGGATCGAACGCGACTGGCTCGATCGCATCGTTGCGCGGGGCTATGTGGACACTTTCCGCCACTTTTACCCCGACACAGTAAAGTACTCATGGTGGACGTACCGTTTCAAGGCGCGCGAGCGAAACATCGGCTGGCGCATCGATTACTTCTTTGTCAGCCCGGATCTGATCGAAGCCAACTGTGTCAAGGAAACCTTCATCGACAACGATATCCACGGATCGGACCACTGTCCGATCGGGCTGGTGTTGGAGATTTGAACCCAGGGTCTTATGGACTTTCAACGGATCGTAGCCATCTATGGCAGCCCGCGGCGCCGGGGCAATACGGCTACCCTGCTCAAGCAGGCCGTGGCCGGAGCGCGCGATGCGGGCGCCCAGGTGGAGGAAATCGTGCTGCGGGACCTCAAACTGTCGGCGTGCCTTGAACTTTACCACTGCGAGCGTGACGGGGAGTGCTGCATCCACGACGATTTCCAAAGGGTTCGTCATCTGGTGTTATCATCCGCCGGCCTGATGCTCGCCTCCCCGATTTTTTATTACACGGTGAGCGCCCACACCAAGATCCTCATGGACCGCTTTCACTCCCTCTGGATTAGAAAAAACCGGGTGGATCCGGACCGGGGTCTTGCGCCCAAAACCCGGCGCAAGGGGCTTTTCATATCGGCCGGCGCGACGCACGGCAGGCGGCTGTTTGATGGAACGCTGCTCAGCATGCGCTATTTTTTCGACACGCTGGACATGGACCTCTGGAAATCGTTGCTGTACCGGGGTCTGGATCATGAGGGCGAAGTGCAGGACCATCCGGACTATCTGGCCGAGGCCTACCAGGCGGGCCGGGAACTCGCCGACGCCCTGAGGATCGAGATCGCCGCCCCTGAACCAGCCCATGAGGATGGAAGGTGACATGCGACTGAGCTTTGAACCAATTTCGCTTGACAAGCAAAAGGATTACCTTGAACGCCTGGCCCGCTGTCCCCAGGTGGCATCGGATTACAGTTTTCTGAACCTCTGGGCCTGGGCCGAGGAATACGGCCTCCTGTGGGCCTGGGACGAAAAGATGGTCTGGATCCGGCAGACCCGACCGCGGGAAGCCCACTGGGCGCCGGTGGGCCCCTGGGAAGCCGTGGGATGGGAATCCTATCTGCCTTCGATTCTCAGCGGTCAGGAGGTGTTCATCCGGGTGCCTGAACAACTAGCCGCGATCTGGCAGTCCCGCTTTCGGGATCGCGCGGTGGCCGAGCCTGAACGAGGCCACTGGGACTACCTTTATGCCGTGAGCGACCTGGTCGATCTGCCTGGAAACCGCTTCCACAACAAGAAAAACCTGCTCAACCAATTCATCAAGGCCTATGACTTCAAGTACGTGGAATTCGGCCCCAAGCTGATTGAGCAGGCCATGGCCATGCAGGAGGACTGGTGCACCTGGCGTGACTGCGAATCGTCCGATCTGCTGTCCGCTGAAAACCGGGCCATCCTGCGGGTTCTCAATCATTGGAATGCGTTCGAGCGCATCATGGGCGGTGCGCTTTTCGTGGAGAACATCATTGTGGCTTACACCCTGGCCGAGCCGCTGAGCGCCGAGAGCCTCGTCATACATTTTGAAAAGGGCTGCCCGGCCTACAAGGGGGTCTACCAAGCCATGAATCAAATGTTTCTCGCCCGTTCCGCCGACGGGTACCGCTGGGTCAACCGGGAGCAGGACCTGGACAGCGACGGGCTGCGCAAGGCTAAGTTGTCCTATAACCCGGTGGACTTTCTGCGCAAGTCGAAAGTGACGTTGATGGCTTCGTAAAGAGGCCAATTTCTGCGTTGCGCTGCGCCTCGCAGGCCCTGCAGCGTACAAAAAGTACGCCTCGATCCGCGAGACTTGCGCGCCTTGAACTTGGCCTCCTTACAAAGCCATCGATTCGGATGACTTTTGGGCAGTCCGTTAACGTTGATCGGTTGAAGGGGCTGCGGGGAGAATGGTTTTTGAGCGCTTTCAATCGGGCCGTACAGCCGCCAAGCTATTGCACCGAAGAAAAAGAGAGGGACGCCATGGGTGCCGATTCTGCCAAAGAGGAAACCTGCAAATTGGGATCCGAGGCCGCCTCGAATTATCGTACCCGGCTTCCCGGGGTGGCCGAGGCCATCATCGCCAGCTGCTCCGAGCTGGAATGCCACACGCACATCGACTATGAGCCGATCCCCTCCCGGCAAGTAGTGGTGGAGATCATTGCCCGAATGCGGGAGCTGCTCTTCCCGGGGTATTTCAGCCGGGACAAGATTGACCCGGTCACCCTGCGCTACAGCCTGGGGCAGCTTACTTCGGAGACCTTCGATCTGCTCTCCGAGCAGATCTGCCGAAGCATCCGCCATGACTGCTTTCGCTATGACCAGAGCTGCACGGACTGCGAAAACCGCGGGAATGAGCTGGCCTTGCAGCTGCTGGACGGCATCCCGGCCCTGCGCCGGATCCTGGCGACGGACGTGCGGGCCACATTTGAGGGGGACCCCGCGGCCCGAAGCCATGATGAGATCATCTTCAGCTACCCAGGCGTATACACCATGGCCGTCTACCGAGTCGCGCACCGCCTGCACGAACTCGGCGTCCCGCTACTGCCGAGAATCATGGCCGAACACGCCCACAGCATAACCGGCATCGACATCCACCCGGGCGCAGAGATCGATGAGAGTTTCTTCATCGACCATGGCACCGGGGTCGTCATCGGCGAAACCACCCGGATCGGCCGAAACGTGCGGATCTACCAGGGGGTGACGCTGGGGGCGCTGTCGCTTCCCCGGGACGCCGGGGATCAATACCGGGGCAAGAAGCGCCACCCCACCATCGAGGACGACGTGATCATTTACTCCGGGGCCACCATCCTCGGCGGGGAGACGGTGATCGGCGCGCGTTCGGTGATCGGCGGCAATGTCTGGATCACCGAATCCGTCCCGCCGGACACAATGGTGGTCATGGAGGCCCCCCGGCTGATCTACAAGACCCGCCGCGGGGAGAAGGCAAGCAAGGAGGGCTTAAAGAAATGAAATATTACGCGTCCATCGGCAGCACCATTGGCGGGACCCCCCTCGTGAAATTAAACCGAATCGCTGCCGGCCTGCCGGCGCAAGTGTTCGCCAAGCTGGAATTTTTCAACCCGCTGAGCAGTGTGAAAGACCGCATCGCCGGGGCCATGATCGAGGCGGCGGAACTGGAAGGCAAGATCGGGCCCGACACCCTCATCGTCGAGCCCACGAGCGGCAACACCGGCATCGCGCTCGCCTTCATTTGCGCGGCGAAGAACTACCGCCTGTGCCTGACCATGCCCGAAACCATGAGCATCGAGCGTCGCAAGCTGCTGACCCACCTGGGAGCGCAGCTCGTCCTGACCCCGGGACCGCAGGGCATGCAGGGCGCCATCGATAAGGCCCGCGAGATTCTGGCCTCGAACAAGAACGCCTTCCTGCCGGACCAGTTCGCCAACCCGGCCAATCCGCGCGTGCACCGCGAGACCACGGCGGAAGAGATCTGGCGGGACACCGAGGGCCGGGCCGATATCCTGGTCGCCGGGGTCGGCACCGGCGGCACCATCACGGGAGTTTCCCAGGTGATCAAGGCGCGCAAGCCGTCGTTCCGGAGCATCGCCGTGGAACCGGCCGGCTCGCCCGTGCTCTCGGGCGGCAAAAAGGGCCCGCACAAGATCCAAGGCATCGGCGCCGGTTTCGTCCCCGCCGTGCTGGACCGCTCGGTCGTCGACGAAATCCTTACGGTGAGCAACGAAGATGCCTTCGAAACCGCACGGCAGGTCGCCAAAACCGAAGGGATCCTCTGCGGAATATCCTCCGGTGCGGCGACGTGGGCCGCCCTGCAGGTCGCGCGCCGGCCGGAATCCGCCGGCAAGATGATCGTGACGATTCTCCCCAGCACCGGGGAGCGCTACTTGTCCACCGAGCTATTCAACTGATGACTCGCTGGAAGCGATCGAAGACCAAACAGTTCTTTCCGCGCGAAAGGCCGCCGGTTAAAGGTTTGCGGGCGGCGCACCCGAGAGTCAATGACCACCCGCTGCGCGGGCGGCTTGAATCTTCGGCCATGGTCCGAAAATTCAAGAGCACGTCATTGCTTGATCGTTGAATTTTTAACCGCGGACAGAGCACGGGGCGGGTATGGCAAGAATCCAAGCGCGCACTTGAGTCAAGAAGAACCTAGTATATTCCCGACAGCCGCTTCTCTATCCCGACCAACACCTCCTGCCTTCCATCGGGCGCGATGGTTAATACGAGACCAAGGCCTGGAGCAAAATATTTATTCACGGGTCTGGCCAGGCTGCCGGGATCGAGCGGTGAAAAGTCCTGGACATGCAGATAGGGGCCATGGACGGCCTTGGGCACGCGATGCTTTTTCCTCAACAGCGGCAGTTTGTCCACCAGCCCCACTATTCTGGACACGTTTTCAACTTTACCCAGATAAAACTGCCGGCGGAAGGCTTTGCCTTGTTGGGTCTTGGGGTCGGCCACCATGGAGATTCCGGGCATGGCCCCATTCACCCCCGCAGTCCAGAAGCCTTCCCCGCCGGCGAGAAGGCCCTGCTCGAACTGCTCCGAGGTTTCTCCGAAGCTCCAGACATTGCCATCCTTGTCCTGCGCATACCAACGCAAG
>JBLMXM010000043.1:0-3575 GCA_050257775.1 Hyphomicrobiales bacterium | reverse complement strand
CTGCGAGCATCTGTTGCTCGCCGCCGCTCATCGTCCCGGCACGTTGCCGCCGCCGCTCAGCCAAACGGGGGAAAAGATCAAGGACGATTGATAGCGTCTCGGGATCGGGTTTGTGTGGATAGGCTCCAAGGAGCAGGTGCTCCTCAACCGTCATTCGGGGAAACAAGTGGCGTGCGGCAGATACGAACCTCATCCCAAGCCGAGCGATTCGCTCGGCCGGGATCCAGGTGATGTCGCGGCCCTCGAAGAGAACCTTCCCTGACGAAGGCGAGAGCAGCCCACACATTGCCTGGAACAGCGTCGTCTTCCCGGCGCCGTTCGAGCCGATGATCATGACCGCCTCACCCTGGTCGACGCGAAAGGTCACCTCGTGGACGACATCATTGCCCTGGTATCCGGCTGAGAGGCCGTTGACCTCAAGCATAGTTGATCTTCTCGCCCAAGTAGGCCTCAATTACGGCTGGGTGGCGCATCACATCTTTGGGCAGACCATCGGTCAGAATATTGCCGAAGTTGAGGACCATCGTCCGCTCCGCCAGACTCATTACCGCCTTCATGACGTGCTCGACCCAGATAATGGTCACATTGAATTGATCGCGAATCGTTCGGATTATTTTTATGAAGGCCTCCAACTCGGCATCGTTGAGACCCGCCATCACCTCGTCCAGTACGAGAAGCCGGGGTTGTCCAGCGATAGCCCGGGCCAGCTCAAGGAAGCGCTGCTCGTTTAGGTTGAGATTGCCGACGGGGTCTTGGCTTCGGTCTATCAGGCCGACGAAGGAAAGCGCCTCACCGGCAAGCTCGAGAGCCTGCTCTTCCTTTCGATGTGCTCCCGCCTTGCCAAAGAGAGCCCCGAGCGCCACATTCTCAAGCACTGTCATCGTATGAAAGTGACGGGGAGTCTGTTGCACCATGGCGATCCCCATCTGACGAACGCGGTGGGCGGGGTAACGGGTGATGTCCTCGCCGGCGAATCGGATCGAGCCCCTGGTTGGTACTTCGAGGCCGACGACCAGCTTGAGCAGAGTGCTTTTCCCGGCGCCGTTTGGGCCGACGATGGCGAGAATTTCGCCATCGTCGACCCTCATGGTCACGCCGTTAACCGCGGCGAGTCCGCCAAAGTGTTTCGCGATCTTCTCCAGTTCGAGTATTGCCATCAGCCTTATTGCGCCGGCTCGTAGGGCGTGAGTGGTGCGGAATGGGACAGCAACTTTAACCACCAGTCTCCCGCTTTATTCAACCCATCGGGCGCCGGCCCGTTGGTGATTTGGAAGAAGATTGGAGCGGACTGGGCCAGCTCACCCCAATCGGTCCAGCTCAACGGGTGGGCATAGCCGGGCTCGTTGAACGTGTGGGAGTGCACATACTGAGCAACAGCCGTTGGGTCATCACCGACCGCCCCGACCGCCTCGGCGACAATCTTCACGATCGCATACCCGGCGACGGCGTCGTCCGACATGAACTTGTTGTCGGAGAAGGCCAGGTAGCGCTTTGCCAGTTGGGCATAGCTGTCACCCAGGTAATCGGCGCAGGCAAAATCGCTGAAGCGCCCGATGGCGAGGTCCTTCATACCTCCCACCGAAAGATCCGGCGGAGTCCAGGCGCCAGTGACTGGCACATTCCCAGCCAGGTCGGCTGACAGGCTCACGATCGCCGCGTTTCCTGGCGGATGGCAAGTAGCCACGAGCATTTGAGCACCAAAGTCAGCCAAGTTCCTTACGAATGGGGTGAAGTCAGTGCTCGGCGGGACTGGGTCAACCTCGATGGTGTAGTCAATGCCTGAACCCTTAAACGTGTTCTCCATGGCTGACTTGAACGACTGTCCCCACGGGTAGTCGGCGACGATGGCCCCGACCTTGGTATACCCCTGCTCCTTGGCGTACTGGAGGATCGGCCCGGCGGTCATCGGTGCTGCTGGCAGGCAGGTCCGGAAGGTGTACCGGCTGTTCTTTGTGAGGGCAGCCTCGGTGCCCGACTTCACCAGGAAGACCGGCACATGGAGCTTCTCGGCGTCCGCCGCGACTGGCGCGCCGACGCCGCTGGAAAGGATGCCGCCGACGGCCACTACACCGTCTTCGACAAGTCGCTCAAAGCGATTAACGCCGGTGTCACCATTGTTCTCAGAATCCTGGATTTCGATCTGGATCATACGGCCATTGACCCCGCCCGCATCATTGATCTCCTTTGCGGCGAGCGCCATACCATCGCGAACGTTGAGACCCCAGGGCGTGAAGGTGCTACTCAGATCGCTCAACTGGCCGATCTTGATCGGGCCCGCCGATCCAGCAGTCGGAGCTTCCGTCATAGCTGGTACTTCTGTAGCGGCAGGCGCTGAGGTCGTCGCGGGGGGTTGGGTGGCGGCAGGAGCCGAGGTCACAGCAGAAGCCTGGGTGGGGGCAGGCGCTTGCGTTGCAGGCGCTGAGGTCTCAGCGGGCGCTCCACAGGCGGCCAGAATCATGGTTAAAACCAACAGGATGGGGAAAATCCGCAGGGCGATCTTTCGAGCAGTTTGTTCAATTTTCTTGCTCATAGTTCCTCCAATATCTAAGGTTGGTTAGTTACATTAAAATCTTCAACTGATAACGGTACATCTGTAAACCTCTCCTTTCCCAGGCATAACGTTTCCCGAAAATCCGAATTTTCTATCCCCCAGAGTAGTCAGGTGCAAAACGAGTGGACCAATTAGAAGGTCCTATAGGATCAATCTCCCCACACTTCCCGGGCTACATTCACGATCATTTCCAGTTTAGCCCACTGCGCTTCTTGGGTCAGTTCGTTGCCATGAACCGTGCTGGAGAAGCCGCACTGGGGACTCAGGCACATATTTTCCAGCGGCATAAACTCCGCCGCCTCCTTGATACGCTTGATGACAAAATCTTTGTCTTCTAAATCACCTCTCTTCGAGGTCACCACCCCCAATACAACTGTTTTGCTATTGGGCAAAAAACGCAGGGGGGAAAAGTCACCGGAGCGTTCATCATCATATTCCAGGAAGTAGGCGTCCACATTCAAATCATTGAACAAGACCTCGGCCACCGGTTCATATCCGCCTTGGGCAAACCAGGTGCTGCGGAAGTTGCCGCGGCAGAGATGCACCCCCACCGTCAAATCTTCTGGGCGATCATCGATGACAGCGTTGATCAGCGCCGCGTAAGTGCGCGGTAGTTCATTAGGATCATCGCCGCGCTCAACCGCACCCTGGCGCATCATTGGGTCACACAGGTAGGCCAGGTTGGTATCGTCTAATTGGATGTAGCGACAACCCGCTTGGTATAAGGCATTGATCTCTTCCCGGTAGACCTGCGCCAGATCTTCGAAGAATTCATCCATATCAGGATAGGCTTCGATATCGATGGCTTTGCGCCCGCCACGGAAATGCACCATGGTAGGCGAGGGGATCGACACTTTCGGTGTGGAATTTGGGCTGACCTGAGATTTCAGGTAGAGGAAATCATCGACTTGAATGTTCTTTTTATGGCGCAGTTTACCGGTCACCGTCAACCGCGGTGGGGTAAAACCTTCTTTGGCAGGTTTGGCATCTGGATTTGCAGCGATCGAGCCGCTGACCGTGACCC
>JBLMXM010000042.1:0-10704 GCA_050257775.1 Hyphomicrobiales bacterium | reverse complement strand
TTCATAGTATCCCTATGTCACAGGTGTTTGCTGTCGTTTGAGAAAGAATTCATGGCGGGTTGAATCTTCGGGGTTGCTGTGAAAATAGGTAAATCTTCCATCCATTATGCAACCTTAGAGTGTATTCTTCCTAGAATATGATTTGATGGTATCACGAGTCCACACCTGATAGGCAGACAAATTTCAGGCGCGACCGTCTCGGTCAAACTATCCTGATAAACCTGCTGCAAATTAGGGCAGGCTCAATCTTTTTTCCATCACTCCGGTGCACCGTTCTCGGCCAAGTCATGAAAAAGGCCCGTCATGAGGCGCAGGCCGTCGCGCATGAGAGGGGCAAGGACATGTTCGTCGGGGGCGTGTTGGGAGCAACCTCCGTAGGAATGAGGGATCCAGACGGTGGGCAGCCCCAGAATGTCGGTGAAGGCATCGTTGGGCAGGGACCCGCCGAGGTTGGGCAGCACAGCGGGCTTTTTCCCACTGGTTTCTTGCAGGGAACTTATGGCAAAGCGCGCCCAGGGATTATCGGGGTCAAGGCGGGTGGCCGTGAAGAAGCCTCCGCGCAGGGGGATGACCTCGATCTGGGAGAAGCCGCATGAGTCCAGGCGGCGGCGCAGGGCGGCCTCGAAGGTTGTGGGATCGGTGTCCACGGTAAATCGGATGTGAAGCCGGGCCCAGGCTTCGGGGGGGACGGCGTGGGCCGGCGCCTCGGGGTTGCCGCATTTAAAGGCCAGAATTTCCAGGGTGCTCCACCCGAAGACTTTCTCGGCCGGGGAGAGGCCGGGCTCGCCCCACTCCGGATCGATGGCCGGCCCGCCTTCGCCGGTGACGTCCAATTCCGCCAGGGCGCGCTGGACCGACGGAGGGATGGCCGCGGGACGAAGCTCAGGCACCAGAATCCTGCCGTTTCGATCGACCAGGCAGGCGAGAGCGTGGGCCAGGATGATGCCCGGATTGGACAGGAGCCCACCCCAGTTTCCGGAGTGATGGCCGCCCTCGCGGAGCTTCAGGCGCAGGTCGAAGTTGGCCACGCCTCGGGAACCGCCGAAGATGGTGGGCTTCATGGGGGCCAGGCGCGGGCCGTCGCTCCCGATGAGCACATCGGCCGCAAGCAGATCCTTATGGGCGGCGCAGGCTTCACGCAGGCCCGGCGAGCCCATCTCCTCGCCGATCTCGATCAGCACCTTGACGTTGAACCCCAGGTGTCCGCGCTCCCTCAAAACCAGATCGAGGGCGGACAGGTTGATGGTATGCTGGCCCTTGTTGTCGGCCGCACCGCGGCCGTACCACCGCTCCTCTTCGACGGTGAGCGTCCAGGGCTCGAGGCCCTGGCGCCAGCGGCCCTCCATGCCGAGCACGGTATCGCCGTGGCCGTAGGTGAGCACGGTGGGACATGCCTTTCCCTCGATGCGCTCCGCGTAGAGAATGGGAAGCCGGGGAACCGCTTGATTTTCGAGCAGCCGACACACAAAGCCGAGGCCCTCCAGGTAGGGGGTAAGTGCCCGGGTGAGATAGGCCAGGGCCTGAGGGGTGCTCGCTTCATTTTGGCTTTCTGATCGGTAGGCCACCCGGTCTCTCAACAGGTTGAAGAATTCGCCGCTGTCGAAAAAGGTTTCGGCGCGTTTCAAGGCGTTTTCTCTACTCATAGTTCCTCCTAAAAGTGACATTCCACCAGATGCCCCCCCTCGCGGCGGGGGACGGGAGCTTGCTTCCTGCAAACGTCGGCGGCCCTGGGGCAGCGCGGATGGAACGTGCAGCCCGGAGGCGGGTCGATTGGGTTGGGATAGGCGATTCCCAGACGGGTATCCGGCAGGTCCAGTCCGGGTTCGGGGGTGAGTACGGAGCCGAGCAAGGCCTGGGTATAGGGATGCCGGGGATTGCGAAAAAGCTCGCGGGTCGGAGCCTCCTCGACCAGGCGGCCCAGATACATCACAGCCACCCGGGTGGCCAGGTGCTCGACCACGGCCAGGTTGTGGCTGATAAAGAGATAGGTGAGCACCAGCTCGCGCCGCAGCCGCATGAGCAGGTTGAGGATCTGGGCCTGCACTGAAACGTCGAGAGCGCTGGTGGGTTCGTCGCAGATCACCAGCTGGGGCCGCATGATGAGGGCCCGGGCCACGGCCACCCGCTGACGCTGGCCGCCGGAAAGCTGGTTGGGATAGTTGTGGCGGAGGTGGGGAGCCAGGCCCACCACTTCCATGATCTCGATGACCGCATGGTCCCGGGATGCCTTTGCGCCCACCTTCAGGGCACGCAAGGGAAGCGAGATGATGGACCCCACGTTCTTGCGGGGATTCAGGGAGGCGTAAGGGTCCTGGAAGATCGGCTGGACCTGCCGGGCGATTTTCCTGGAATCGCATTCGGCCAGTGGGCGGCCTCGCAGGCGGATGCGGCCCGACGTCGGGGGTTCGAGGGCCAACACCATCTTGGCAACGGTGGTCTTGCCGCAGCCGCTCTCGCCCACCAGCCCCAACACTTCTCCCTTTTCCAGGGCCAGGGTGACGCCGTTCACGGCTCGCAGGGTGCGTTTTCCGCGGAAGGCCCCGGCGCTGACCCGGTAGGTCTTGGTCACGTTTTCAAGCTCGAGCACCCGATCCGGCATGGCATTCCTCGTGGGTATTTCAGTCGGCGGCGGTCGGTATATCCACGCAGCGCAGGGCCCGGCCCGGTCCTATTCCCCGGAGGGGCTGGTCCTCGGCAGCGCACTCCGGCCGGGACTTCGGGCAGCGGTTCCGGAACATGCAGCCCTTGAGCACGCCGATCGGGGTGGGCACCAGCCCGGGGATGGAACCCAGTTCACTGCCCGGTTCGACTTTCCCCGGCACTGGAATACAACGCAAGAGGCCCTGGGTATAGGGATGCAGGGGCCTTGTAAACACCTCCAGTGTAGTGCCGGTTTCCACCACCTGACCGCAGTACATGACACAGAGCCGATGCGCCACCCGGGCCACCACCCCCAGATCGTGGGTTATCAGAATAAGACCCATCTGGAATTCCCGCTGAAGATCGACCAGCAGGGCAAGGATCTGGGCCTGGATGGTCACGTCCAGTGCGGTCGTGGGCTCGTCGGCAATGATGAGGCTGGGTCCGCACATGAGCCCCATGGCGATCATGATCCGCTGGCGAATTCCGCCCGAGAGCTGGTGGGGGAACTGCTTGAGGCGGCTGCCCGCCGCCGTGATCCCCACCTTTTCCAATAAGAAAACGGCCCGTTCACGGGCTTCCCGCCGCGGGGCCTGGCGGTGTTGCCGGTAGGCTTCCACCAGCTGGTTGCCGATGGTGTAGCATGGGTTGAGCGAGGTCATGGGCTCCTGAAAGATCATCGCCATGCGGTCGCCCCGGAGTTCGGCCATGGTTTTCTCCGAGGCCCGGGACAGGTTGCAGCCCTCAAAAACGAGCTTCCTTGCCCGACGGCGGGCCCGGGGGGGCAGAAGGTTCATAAGGGCCAGAGCGGTCAACGATTTGCCGCAGCCGCTCTCGCCGACCAGGCTCAGGGTCTCGCCCTGCCTCAGGTCGAATGTCACGTCGCGCACCGCCTGCAGCCGGCCGGCCGGCAGGGGCAGATCCACGTGCAACCCTTCCACTTCCAGGATGAGGTCCATCAGCGACCCTCCGGCGCGGTCACGTCGCGGACGCCGTCACCCAAAAGGTTGAATCCCAGGAGGAGCAGAAACAGCGCAACGCCCGGGATCGTAACCAGGTACGGGTAAAAAAGCATAAACTCCTTCCCCTCGCTGATCATGAGCCCCCAGGAAGGTGTGGGAGGCTGGACCCCCATCCCCAGGAATGAAAGCGCCGCCTCCAGGAGGATGGCCCGGGCCACCTCGAGGGTGGCTACGACGATCAGGTTGTTCATGAGGTTGGGAAGAATTTCCTGGGCCAGGATGCGGAACGTGGAGCAGCCCGCCGACTTGGCGGCGGCCACGTACTCCAGGGGGCGGATCTGCTGGGCGGAGGCCCGGATGACTACTACGAAACGGTCCCAGATGAGCAGCCCCAGCACCAGGATGACGACACGCATCGACCCGCCGATCAGCGACACCACGGCCACCGCCACCAGCACCGCGGGCAAGGCCAGGCGCACCGTAATGAGAAAGCTCACGACCATGTCCATCTTGCCGCCGAAATAACCGGCCAGAAGTCCGAGGGTGGTTCCGATGAAGCCCGCGATCAGCATGACGGAAAGCCCGATGAGCAGTGAAACCCGCGAGCCATAGATGAGGCGGCTTAAATAGTCGCGACCCAGGTTGTCGGTCCCCAGCGGATGATCCCAGGTGCCCTTCTCCTGCCAGACGGGCGGGATCAGGCGTTGTCTCAAGTCCTGGGCGTAAGGGTCGTGCGGGGATAGAACCGGAGCCAGGATGGTCAGCAGGGTAACCGCCACGATCACGGCCAGGCCGAAGAGAAAGCCCGTGTGGTGGAGCATGGCGCGCCGCATGATCTGCCGAGGGGAAGGAAAGACGACCTCCAGACCGAGGCCGGTCTCCCCCGGCGGGTTGGTCGAGCGCTCGAGGGTCTCCATCCTACTGCACCCGGATGCGAGGGTCCAACACCGCGTTCAAGATGTCGGAGAGCAGGGTCAGCACCACGTAAATCAGGGAGAGCATGAGCACGATGGCCTGCACGACCGGCAGATCCGAGCGGCCGATCGACTCCCAGGCGAGGTAACCGATGCCGTGCAGGGCGAACACGCTCTCGATGATGATCGATCCTCCCAGCATGAACCCGAACTGCACTGCCGCCAGGGAGATCACCGGAATGATGGCGTTTCGGAGCGCATGCTTGAAGAGAACCTTCGGCCAGCGGAGTCCCTTCGCCCTGGCCGTGCGGATATAGTCCGAGGAGAGCACCTCGATCATCCCTGAACGAATGAGGCGCATGAAGGCCGGCGTCGCATAATAACCGAGCGCGATCGTGGGCATGACGAAGTGACGCCAGGAGCCGGTACCCGAGACCGGAAGCCAGCGCAGGGTCACCGAAAAGAGGATGATCAGGATCAGGCCGAACCAGAAAGAAGGCATCGCCTGCCCCAGGACCGAGATGCCCAAGGCCAGACGGTCCACGCCGGTATTGGGTCGCACGGCGGCCAGGATGCCGAGCGGCAGGGACAGCAGCACGGCGAACGCCAGCGAACACGTGCCCAGGGTCATGGTGACCCCGATGCGGTCGCCCATGATCTGGCTCACGGGGAGGCGGAAGTAGGGGGATTCGCCGAAGTCACCCTGCAGGGCGCGCCAGCCCCAGTCGATATATTGAACCAAAAGGGGGCGATTGAAGCCGTACTGCTCGCGGATATGTTGAATCTGCTCGGCGGAGGCGGCTTCCCCTGCCAGGGCGATGGCCGGATCTCCGGAGACCCGGATGAGCATGAAGCTGACCAGAGAGACCGTCACAGCCACCAGGAGGGCCAGTGCCAGGCGTTTCAGGGTGTAAACGAGCATACCGTAAGCTTCGGCGATGATTCAACCGGAGCGAGGAGCCCCGCGGCCCATCGAGATCCGGGGTGCGCCCCCTCGGCAAGGGGCGCACCAGTCATGCAGCACGTTTCGAGCCTATTTCCATTTGGCCGTGTAGAAACGGGGCGTCTCGTCGCTGTGGGGGGTGAAGTCCAGCTCCGAGCTGAAACAGTAGTTGGTGACCCAAGTGAAGAGCGGCACGGTGTAGGCTTGGCTCGCGATGATCCGGAGGGCCTCCTTGTAAAGGGATTTCCGCTTTTCGACATTCATCTCTCCGTCAGCGGCGGTCAAAAGCTCAATCACCTTGGGGTCGCGGGCGATGTCGTCGGTGGTGTTCATGAACCAATAATCGACGATGGCGCTGATGTCGTTAATGGAGTTGGAGCCCCAGGTCCAGAACGCGAGCTGGACCCTGCCGCCCTGGAATTTCTCACGCATGGCCGAGTACTGGAGTTGGATGAGCTTGGCTTTGATGTCGACTTTGGCCAGGTAGCCGACGATGGCCTCGGCGTAAGGCCTATCCCGATAGACGTAAAAATCGGCTTCGAAGCCGTTGGGATAGCCGGCCTCGGCCAGAAGCTGCTTGGCCTTGGCGGGATCATAGGAGTACCTCGTCACATCTGAGGTGCAGCCGAACTGGCTGGGATAGCAAATCGAATCAATCGGCTTGGACTGCCCGCCCACCAGCGTCTTGGACATGGTGGGGGCGTCAATGGCGTAGTTCATGGCCTGCCGGACCTTTAGCTTGGTAAAGGGATTGGTCGGGAAGGCGTCCTTAGTGACATTGGCGGCGTCCATGTAAAGGAAGCCGACGCGCATGGTCTCGCCCGCCACCACCGTTATCTTCGGATCCTGAGCCAGCTTCGCGGCCTGATCCGAAGGGATGAGCCAGCACCAGTCCAGCCCGCCGGTCATGAGCTCGGCCACCTTGGTGTTGACCTCCGGGATGGTGCGCCAGACGATGCGTTTGATGGAAGGCTTTCCCTTGGGACTGCCCGCGAAATAGTTGTCAAAGGCCTCCAGAACGATCTTCTTCCCGGGCTCGACCTCGACGACTTTGTAGGGACCGGTGCCGATGGGCTTGGCGCCGAAGCCCTTGGAGCCCACCTGGGCGTAGTAGTCCTTGGGGTAAATGGGCATCGCGCAGGAAAGAAACTCGATGGCCGGAGGAAAGGGTTTGTGGGTGATGATCTGGACCTTGTAGTCGTTTATCTTTTTGACTTCTTTGATCCAGTTGACATAGGTCCAGTATTTGACCTTGTTGTCGGGGTTGGCGGCGTAGTTGAGGATATAGACCACATCGTCGGCCGAAAACTTGGCACCGTTGTGAAAGACGACTCCCCGGCGCAGCTCGAGCTCGAGGACCGTGTCGCTCAACCATTTCCAAGACGTGGCCAGCAGCGGCTTATGCTCGAAGGTGACAGGGTCCCGATAGATCAGGAAGTCATAGGCGTGCTGGGAAAGCACGATGCCCTCCCTGGCCGTGTTGTAATACCAGTCCAGGGTCTCGAGTTCCTTTTCCAGGGCGATGTTGAGCGTGCCGTCCTTCTTGCCGGCAGCGGCAGGATAGGCTGTGAAGCACACCAGCACGGCCAATGCCGAAAACAGAACGAGACGTCTGCTGATTCTCATGCCATCCTCCTAACGATTTTAGATGTTTATGGTGCTGAGACCCCGGATTTTCCATGAGCGGCCTCGGCAAAAACTGCGCTCTATGGCTTCGCGGGGACTTCTCGAGAGCGTGAAGTCGTTTCGGATAGACTTAGGAATTTTGAGACGGTGGCTCACAAGAAAAATGCAGTTTCTTTTTTTGAAGATTCTTCAGTAACCTAACGGCATGCGCTTGTCAACGATAGATCGCTTGATAGACTATTTAATAGTCGATCCAAATATCAAACCGGTATAATCTCTGCGGGTCGAATTCCTCGAAGCTTGCTTCGTAAAGAGCAATGAATTACGCGGCTATAATACCTTGCAGTTTGCCGCGGGATTTTACAGTGCCCCTTAGATAGAGGACAACTCGCATTCGTGCCGGAAATTCAACATTATGAATCGATCTGCAACTAAGGTGTCCAATGCCATGCGGGTGAGGTGATAGACGATGCATGGGATCAAGGCCAGGGGATACTGTGTCGCGAGGCTACCGGCCCAGTCCAAATAGGAAACTGTCAGAGTCTTTAGGGAGGTGGAGATGATAAAGGCCGCGGTCGAAGGTGGATCCAGGCGGATGACTTCCCAGATCCCGAAGCTCAGGAGCAAGATCGGCGAATGCGACGCGACGATAAAAGCAATCAGACCCGGCGGCATCGCACCGGCCGGCCCAATCTTAGCCCCGTCTGTGGCTGCTGCCGGCGTCGGCGACTACTTACAGCTTTGAGGTAACCACCATCTCTTCTTTTATGTCGGCGACGGTTGGGCACCCCATCATCATGAGGCAGGTCGCAAACTCGTCACGAAGCATCGTGATGGTTTTGACGACACCGGCTTCGCCATAGGCGGCAAGGCCGTGCAGAACAGGCCGGCCGATGCCGACACCATTTGCGCCGAGTGCGAGGCATTTAAAGATGTCGGTGCCACGGCGGATGCCGCCGTCGACAAAAACGGTGATCTGTCGGTCAAGGCCAGCCTCCCGCAATGCGCCCATTACTTCGATAAGCACTTCCACACCGCTTCGCGCATAGTCGAGCTGCCGTCCCCCGTGGTTCGACACCACAATAGCCTTCGCTCCGCGTTTGGCCGCGAGCGCGGCATCCTTTCCCGATTGTATACCTTTAAGGCAAACAGGAAGCTTTGTGGCACCTGCAATCCATTCGATGTCTGACCACGACAGCGAGGGATCGATAAAAGAAGAGAGTGCGTTGGACGTCCCCCGGGAGGTGTCAACCTGCGTATCCCCTTCCTGTACAGAGCTTTTCTGCGGCGCCTTGAAACGCATGTCCCGTTCGCGTCGACCGAGTTGGGGTGCGTCGACGGTAACGAATACCGCTTTGCAGCCACCCGTTTCTGCCCGTTGCAACAGGTCCTTTGTGACGGCGCGATCTTTGTTTACGTAAAGTTGAAACCACTGCGTCTGGCCGGGTGCACGGGCCGATGTCATCTCTTCAAGCGAACACGATGAGAGAGTTGGACACATGTACGGGACATTCGCTTTGGCGCATGCCCGCGTGATGGCGACTTCTCCTTCCGGATCGGCGAGTTTTGCGAGCGCCGTGGCCGTAACATAGAGCGGAAAGGAACTCGGAACCCCGAGGAATTCTGTGGAAGTATCGACCTTCGATACATCCACGAGCACGCGGGGCCGCAGCCACAACCTGCCAAAGGCAGCCTCGTTCTCGCGAAGGGTCACCTCATCGTCCGCTGCTGAAGCGTAATATGCCCATCCAGGCGGATCCATGACCGATTCCGCGACCTGCGCCATGTCTCGAGTATTGAGGATGTGGGAAATCGGCGCAAGCTTTGCGCGCCGCGCCAAAAGACCGTTGTCGGTGGCGCGAGCCTTTGCCGCCTCGCGCTCCTGTTTCCATGCCTCATCATCCGTGTCTATGACGCCGACTAGGTACTTCTCCACAATCGCGAGCATATCGAGGTTGTGTTGGCTGAGAAACGCAGCTGTTGCGTCTCGGCCGAGGTACGGTTCGAGCACTTCGAGTCCACCGGGATGAGGAAACCTGCTGATGTCGTAGACGCTCTCGTTGATAACGATCCAGGCATCGCCGGGACGATTATGGCGGGCAACGGTTTTGAAGGGGATCGGATCGGACATAAGCTACCTCCGAAAAGGGGACGTCTGGTTTCGGTACGTTTTCTAAAGAATGCGGATCTCTTCCAGGACGCCTGCGGTGGATTTTTGCGGACGCCCTTCACTACACTTTCTTAAAGGGCCTCGATTGAGACGGTAAGTTCCTATTTCCAAACGCATTACCTAAATAAAATCTATCAAAGCAAAAGCGGGGAATCTATCCCCCTCCACCACTGACCATCGGCCATAGTTTATTGCCTAATAACATGCTTTACTCAGACTGGTGTTCCGCCGGCCCTTCACACCAGCCGGTAATCAGGAACGTTCATGTGTTCGAAATATATCACATAAAACACCGGGCTTGCTATATCTGCTATCTCATTGTAATATAATGCAAAATCAAGCGAACGTTATATCATGGGGTTTGCCTCCACCTCCAATGGCTGCGTTCAAATTGCATGTTTGTGCAAGCTAATGCAAGCCCGGTAGGAATTTTGCCGGTAAAGACATATCCAACGCAATAAGCCCCAAACTGTTTCAGTTGTTCGGATATACAGCGCTAATCTGCAATGCTTTTGGTTCGTTGGTCAGTCTGGATGTTATCCGACTTATCACCAAAGCATCAAATTTGTGATATGCTTAATCTCGTTATGAGGAGGGCAAGACTTCGTGTCATAAGCTGGCGGCCAAATAGGTTTATCGGTCGCGATTTAATCCGGTGATAAGAATATCAAAATCTGTGGACGAGTAAGATGGTCGAATATGGCCTAATGTTATCTAAAGGTTTTTCCTTTTCTATCGGCAGCTCACCTGTCCCAATATTTGTTTTCGCTTTTTTTAGTATTTTTTGCGGGGTGTTGGGATATTGGATGTATAAAGTGCCAGGGGCTATTTTAGGTGCGTTAGTGGGACTCGGTGCATACCTTTATTTTTCAAATTTCTCTTGGCCTGCCTTTTAAGTTGAAAAAATGTTATAATTTTCCTCCGCAATTTTCAGATGAATGGTTTTGTTTCCATAATTATCAATGGAACAACCTATATATATCGCACAATTTTATAGCCTATTCAAAGGTACTCGCTTTTGGGTGATTTCATCCGACATATCCCCAACCCGCATAACCTGTGATATCTTCCCGCGTCTCTGTCTTAATTTCGTTTGATTTTTTACTCTGAATAAAGGTATTATTAAGTCAATTCGTAGTATCTTTTCCTCTTGACCGGACCTGAAGCGGATGCTGGTTTCGTTAAGCGGTTCGGACCTCAATTTCTCTTGTTGGCCTGAGTATCTTCATCTTTCTTTAAGTCACTATACCCTCAACGCGGCGCAAAATTAATCCTTGTTCTCGCGCATCAAGAAAGGTGCAACGTGAAAACCGATGGTGCCAGGCCTAGGAAGCCTACGACTAAGGGAAAGCGGCCCACGGTTCAGAACAAGCCAGTCGATTCTACACCGCGCGGTACCAAGAATCCGCCTGTGCTCTGGTTGGCCGCCGTCCTTCTTTTAGCCTCCGG
>JBLMXM010000041.1:0-9952 GCA_050257775.1 Hyphomicrobiales bacterium | reverse complement strand
TGTCGAATTGAGTGATATGGTCTTGCGGGTCGAAGCTTTCTGCTTTCTTTAACTCCCTCAAAGCCGCAGTCAAATTGCCCCCGGCCAGATAGGCCTCTCCCAGGTTTCGGTTGGCTTCCGCCGCCGCCTTGATTTTTCCAGCGGAAGGGGGAGGGGGCTCGGAATTGGGGGTGGAAGTTGCGCAGGCGGCCAGGAACATGATGGCCCAGACAAACACCAAGGGCGATGCGATCTTCAGTTTCATAGAAACACCTCATTTGCTGATTTCGACCCCCGCGTGCGAATCAGCGAACTGTCTTGTTGAGATTCAGTCGGCCAGCAATTTCCTCGGCCGTGCGTCGGACGAAACGCGTGAACTCTTCCCCATGCAAAGGGCCGCCGGGGGCGGGCACCCGGTCGAGATCCGCCGGTCGGATGTAGACCGGAAGGTTGATCAGGGCCGGGTCCGGCGTGATGTCGAACTCGGCCGGGAAGCGGTTTTCAAAGTAAAGGTCCTGGAACCCCGAGAATTTGAGGGCATGCGCCGTGGAATTCAAAACGGCAACGTCATCAGGGCCGACCATGCCCCGGCGCATGGCGGCTATCAGGCCGGCCAGCGCCTCTCCACCGTGAGTGCAGGCGATGTGGCCGTTGCGGTTGGCGGTCAGTTGTCCGTCCATGATCTCCTGCTCGGTGACGGCCACAAAAAACACTCGTTGCCGGCCGGCGGTCTGGTTGTAGCGGTCCACCAGGTGCACCACCCGCGGCAGGGAGACCGGGTTGCCGATCATGGCGGCCTGGGCGACGCTCGGCCGCACGGTGACCGGGGTGAAGCGGCGCCGGGCGGCATCCGGTTCGAGGTAGTAGCGGTAGACGGGGTCGGCATGCTCGGACTGGACCCCCACGATTTTCGGGAGGGCGGTGATGACGCCGGCCTCGAAAAATTTGAGAAACCCGCTCATGATGGCCGTGATGTTGCCGGCATTGCCGATGGGGACGACCAACGCCAGCGGCGACACGTCATATTCGAAGTCTTGCGAGATCTCGTAGGAATAGGACTCCTGGCCTAGAATGCGCCAGGCATTCTTGGAATTGAGCAGGGCCACGGGATAGTCCTCGGAGAGGACTTCCACCACCTTCATACAGTCGTCGAATACCCCGGGGATTTCGAACACCATGGCCCCGCTGCCGAGCGGCTGGGACAGTTGCTGGGGGGTGACCTTCCGGCGGGGCAGCAGGACCGCTGATGTGATTCGGGGTTTCAGATAGGCGCCGTACAGGGCGGCTGCCGCTGAGGTGTCGCCCGTGGAGGCGCATACCGCCAGCACCTCGGAAAGCACACCCTGCCGAATCAAGGTGTGGATGTAGCTGAGTGCGCTGGCCATGCCCCGGTCCTTGAAGGACGCGCTGGGATTCTGGCCCTCGTTCTTGAAGAAGAAGTCGATCCCTGCCTGGTCCCGGAGGGGGGCGTTGGCGCGTACAACGGGAGTGTGACCTTCGCCGAGGTACAGCACGGCCTCCAGGGGGATCACCGGGCCGATGAACTCGTGGTAGCGGTAAATCCCCTTCAGCGCGGGCGTCGTGAGCATCTTGCGATAATCGAAAATCCGCCGCCAGAGATGGCCGGGGGTGGACTTGAGCCGCTCGAAGTCCAGGTCTTCAATCAGCAGAACCTGCCGGCACTCGGGGCAGACATACAACAGTCGCTCGATACCGAACTGCCCCCCGCACCCCAGACACCGGTAGGCCATGCGGCCGACATGGGTCGGCTGCAGGTGCGGGGCGATCTCCTTGGGAAAGTCGTCAAGCTTCATGAAGCGATCGTGTCCATTCCGCCCATGTAGGGCCTGAGGGCCTCGGGCACCACTACGGATCCGTCGGCCTGCTGGCAGTTTTCCAGGATGGCGGCAAAGGTGCGGCCGACCGCAAGCCCTGAGCCGTTGAGCGTGTGAACCAACTCGGTCCCCTTCTTGCCCTTGCGCCGAAAACGGATGCCCCCGCGCCGGGCTTGGAAGTCCTCGAAGTTGCTGCAGGAGGAGATCTCTCGGTAGGTGTTCTGGGAAGGCATCCAGACCTCGATGTCGTAGGTTTTGGCAGCCGCGAATCCCAGGTCCCCCGTGCACAGAAGTACTACGCGGTACGGCAGGCCCAGCTTGACCAGGATGGATTCCGCCTGGGCGAGCAGGCTGTCCAGTTCCGCATAGGAATCCTCGGGTTTGCAGAACTTCACCAGTTCGACCTTGTTGAACTGGTGCTGCCGGATCAGGCCCCGGGTGTCTTTGCCGTAGGAGCCGGCCTCCGAGCGGAAGCAGGGCGTGTAGGCGGTGTAATACAGGGGCAAGGCCGCTTCGTCCAGGATCTCATCCTGGTGGATGTTGGTCAGCGGCACTTCCGCCGTGGGGATCAGGAAGTAGTCCCACTGTTGGAGCTTGAAAAGGTCCTGCTCGAATTTCGGCAGCTGGCCCGTGCTGGTCATGGACCGGCGGTTCACGATGAACGGCGGCAGGACCTCGCGGTAGCCATGTTCGCGGGTGTGCACGTCCAGCATGAAGTTGATCAGGGCGCGCTCCATCCGGGCGCCAGCGTCGAAATACAATGGAAATCGCGCCCCGGCGATCTTGGCGGCACGCTCCAGGTCGAGCACCTTCAGATGGGCGCCGACGTCCCAGTGGGCCCTGGGCTTGAAGTCAAACTGCCTGGGTTCCCCCCAGCTCTTGACCACAGGGTTTTCAGAGCTGTCCTTGCCCAAGGGGACCGAGGCGTGCGGCAGGTTGGGGAGGCCCATGAGAACCGCGCTCAAATTCTCCTGGGTTTCGGCAACCGTTTTCTCCAGCTCCTTGATCCGGGCCGAAACCGAACGCATCTCCGCCACCATAGCCTCGGCTGGGTCGCCGGCCTGCTTCAGGCGGGCGATCTCATCCGATACGACATTGCGGCGGTGGCGCAAATCTTCGATTTCCTGAAGCGCTTTGCGGTGCTGTTCATCGACGGCTTTAAACGAGTCCAAGGCCACGCTTTGGCCGCGTGCGGCGAGTGCCGCTTCAACGGTGGATAGATTTTGCCTGACGAACTTGATTTCGAGCATAAATTGTGTATAATTTTATGTTTAATCGATTAGTTAATCGGCCAATGGAACTTAAATAAATTTTCATACACACGCATTGCGCTTTAGTCAATGGTTATTGCCGGCTGAAACGACGGCCCGGCCGCACAACGCCGGCAGGCTGAAGTCAACCCGGCTTGCCAACGCAGAGAGAATGCCAGCCCGGAGGGGTTTGCGAAACTTGTTCGGACGTCAGGGGGATTCACATGGACGAAATCAAGGCAGCCAAGGAGCAGATTCGCAAGGACATGGCCAAAGTCATCAACGGATTCACCGAAAAGCAGCGCGGCGACAAGACCAGGGCCATCGAGTCCAAGCTGTTTGAGTTCGCCAACTTCCTCGAAGCCCGGATTGTTCTGCTCTATGTCGACGGTGAGCACGAAGTCCGGACTAAAAATATCCTCAAGCGCTGTTACCACTTCAACAAGATCGTTGTTCTACCCGCCTTCGACCCGGAGCGTCACAAGGCCAGGATCCTGAAGGTCGACCATCCGGACAAGGACCTGGAGCCGGGACCCCGGGGCGTGGCGCAGCCCAATCCTTCCATTTGCAAGCCGGTGCCCATCCAGAAGATCGATATCGCCATCATTCCCGGCTTGGCTTTTGACGAAAAGGGCGCCCGCATCGGGTCGGGGAAGGGCTACTACGACCGGTTCATTCCGGAGCTGCCGGCAACGACCCGCAAGGTCGCTCTGGCGTTCGAGGAACAGATCGTCCCACAGCTACCCACCGAATCCCACGACAAGCACGTGGACATCATCATCACGGACAAGCGGATCATCTACAAAATATAGCGGCTGTGTCGAAAGCCCAATTTCTGCGTTGCGTTTCGCCTCGTTGTCGCTGCGGCGTACTGAAAGTACGCCTCACTCCACGAGGCTTGCGCGCCTTGAACTTGGACTTTGGACAAAGCCGCTAAGGGCTCAGCACCCCCTCCAGCTTATCCAGATTCTCCACCTCGCCCAGGGCAATGACCGTGTCGGCCGGCACCAGGACGGTCTCGAAGGACGGGTTGAAGAGCATGCTGCCGTCAGCTTTCTTGATGGCGATGATGATCAGGTTGAATTTCTGGCGGATGCCGGAGTCTTTCAGGCTGACATGGGCGAGCGCGGAGCCCTCGCTCACGGCAAGCTCCTCCAATTGAATGTCCTTGCGGGTCTGGGAAAAGGCGGATTCCAGAAAGCTCGTCACCGCAGGACGCATGATCCGCTGAGCCAGCCGGAAGGCTCCCATCTCGTAGGGGGATTCCACGATATTGGCGCCGGCGGCCCGCAGCTTATTCTTGGATTCCTCCCGGCTGGACCGGGCGATGATCATCAGGTGGGGCGCCAGTTGTCGCGCGGTTAGTACCAGGAACACGTTGTCCGTATCGTTTGCCAAAACCGCCACCAGACCCTTGGCCCGCCCGATGCCGGCTCGGTTCAGAACATCCTCGCTGGTCGCATCCCCGTGGACGAACAGCACCTTGTCCTGCTCCAACGCCGGAGTGAGTTCCGGGCTTTTCTCGATCGCTACCAGGTCCACCGGCTTCTGTCGCAGCGTCTGGCAGAGAATCCTTCCGATCCTGCCGTAGCCGCAGATAATGTAGTGTTGGTTCAATCGATCGATTCGTCTGTCCAAGCGGCGCCTCCCCATGATCACGCGGATCCTGCCCTCTACCATGAACTGCACGACGCTGGCCGCCACGTAGGTTGTCGTGCCCAGGCCGAAAAAAATCAGCCCCATGTTAAAGATCCGGCCGGCCTCCCCCAGGGGATGGATTTCCTGGTAACCGACTGTAGCGATGGTAATGATGGTCATGTAGAGGGCATCCATGAACCCCCAGCCCTCGATGACTTTGAAACCGACCGTTCCGGACGTGACGGTGAAGACCAGCAGCACGACGATGATCAGAAAATGCCTCGGCGGCGACATGCCATTTATCTTAGCAAATTTGCTTAAGGGTTGAAAGACGCCGCCAAAACAGTGGACGGATCTTGACCCGGCCGGCTCGTGTTGGTAGAAAATCCGCTGCTACGGATATCAGCCTGCAGGGAGCATCGTGGAAAAGGAATCCCTGAAATACCAGCGGCTCAGAGAAGAAATGGTGCGCCAGCAAATTGAGGACCGGGGCATCACCGATACTGCAGTGTTGGCGGCCTTGCGCGCGGTCCCGCGGCACATTTTTGTCAGCGAAGCTCTGCGCGACCAGGCTTACGGGGATTTCCCGCTACCGATCGGCGAGCAGCAGACGATCTCCCAGCCTTACATCGTGGCCGAGATGACCCAGGCCCTCAAGCTGACCCGGGAGGACCGGGTGCTGGAAATCGGAACGGGCTCGGGCTATCAGGCGGCTGTCTTGGCCCAGATCGCTTATCGCGTGTACACCATCGAGCGCATCCGGTCTCTCTACCTTCAGGCCCGGCGCCTGTTCGACGAACTGCGGCTGTACAACATCGTCACCCGTTACGGCGACGGTTCCAAGGGCTGGGAGGAAGAGAGCCCCTTCGACGCGATCATCGTCACGGCCGGCGCCCCCATGGTCCCCGCTATCTTGCTGAACCAACTCACCGTAGGCGGCCGGCTGGTGGTTCCGGTGGGAAATCAACATTCGCAGGACCTGGTCAAGATCGTCAAGGAAAAAACCGGCACCCGCCAGGAAAACCTGGGCGGGTGCCGGTTTGTAAAACTGGTAGGCGAGCACGGCTGGAAGGAGCTCTGACGGACGGCTCCCTGAGAGTGCCAACTTCGGCGTTGCGCTTCACCCTGCAGGTGCTGCGGCGTACTTGAGTACGCCTCGCACCGCGGAGGTTCGCGCGCCTTGAATTTGGCCCTCTTAGGGAGCCGTCGTATTCAAATCAAAGCCAATTTCGCTTTTGGGGGGACGTTGCGCTTTCCCGCCGCTGGCGGGACAGGTGCTGCGGCGTGCTGATAGCACGCTTGTGCCGCGGGGCTTGCGCGCCTTGAATTTGGCCTTGCGATGAAGCCGTCCTATTTGGCGATCGAAAGGGTTTAAGCCCGTAGTTGCTAGCTTTGGGGGCGGTTCGGCAGGCTTTCCTTTAGAAAATCAATGAAGGCTGTGCCCAGCGGGGACAGGCTGCGTTGGCGGCGGCGGGTAATGTAAAAACGGCGGGTCAGGTCCAGCCCCTCCACGGCCACGGCTTTCAGGCTGCCGGAGGCGAGGTCCTCGGCTATGGCCAGCGTGGAGAGAATCGACACGCCGATGCCCTCCTTGATCCCCTGCCGGATGGCCTCGGTACTGCCCATCTCCGCTACGATGTTCAGCTCCCCGACATCATGGCCCCTGCGCCTTAAGCTTTCCTCCAGGGACCGGAGCGTCCCGGATCCCCGCTCGCGGGCGATGTAGGCTTCCGTCAGGAGCAAAGCGAGAGCGATTTTCTTCTTCAAGGCCCAGGGATGCCAGGCCGGCACGATCAAGCGCATTTCATCTGAAATCAGGACTTCCTGCAGGATGTTCTTCTCCCTAGATTCCGCCCCGACCACCCCGAACTCCAGGGACCCCTCCAGAACTCCCGCGATGATCCGATCCGTGTCTGCGATGGTCAGCGACAGCATGACCTGAGGATAGAGCTTCTTAAACTGTCCGACGACGCGGGGCAGCAAGTACGCACCAGGGATGGTGCTGCCGCCGATCACAAGGCGGCCGCGCGTCTTCCCCTGGTATTGGGCCATGGCGGTTTCAATCTCCTCTCGCAAGGCCAGCAGCCGGCGCGCATATCCGTAGAGCAGCCGGCCGGCGTCAGTCGGGAGCGCTTCTTTGGATAGGCGGTCGATCAGGGGGCAACCGAAATGCGCTTCGAGGTCCTTGATGTGGCTGCTTACCGTCGGCTGGGAGAGATGAACCGCCTCAGCGGCCTTGGAGAAACTGCGCCACTCCACCACGCGGCAGAAAATATGCAACTGCCAGAGATCCATCTATTCGCGTCTGAACAGGGGGTTGAAAAACAAGTATCCGGCCGTCAGCCAAGGCGCACGGCGTTTTGGAAAGCGCAGTGCGCTTGAGGCGCATGAGCATTTACAAAAGTTGTGACACGCCGGATCACGGCCTGAGACGCAGTTTTTCAGCACCCTGTCAGCGTGGTTCGGCCAGGACGGGGAACTTCTCCCTGAGTCGCGTGAGCACGACGGGGGGCACCATCCCCTCGATGTCCCCGCCGAACTGTGCCGCCTCTTTGATGATGGAGGAACTCGTGTATATCCAGCGCATCCCGGTCATAAGGAAGACGGTTTGAATCTCCCGGTTCAGACGCCGGTTCATGAGCGCCATTTGGAATTCATATTCGAAATCGGACAGTGCGCGTAGCCCGCGAAGAACTGCCTGGGCCCCACGCCGCACGGCATAGTCCACGAGAAGCCCATCGAAGGCATCGGCCTCCACGTTCGGGAAATCCTGAGTGCTGGTCTTCAGCATCTCGAGGCGATCTTCAAGCGGAAAGAGAAACTGCTTCTTGGGATTTTTCAGGATGGCTACAATGATTTTGTCGAAGAGCTTCAAGCCGCGTTCGACGACATCCAGATGGCCGTTGGTCACAGGGTCGAAGGAGCCGGGATAGATGGCGATGCGTTCCATGTTGCGTTCTCTTTCATTGAATAATGAGCGAAAGCCTCGCGTGGCCGCAACAGGCCATCGCCTCATATCACATAATCCAGAAACGACACAAGGGTTTTGCCGTAGCGACGACGGTCCCGCAGCGGGTATGGGGCACCCGGATCGGCGAAAGGATCGTGGACCCCGTGCTCGACCACAAGGCGTGCGCCATTGCGGAGGCAGCAGGCGGCATGCAGGTTGAAGAGAGCCGGCATTACCAGCCCCCGGCCGTACGGCGGGTCAAGGAACACCAGGTCGAATTTCGGCTCCCGGTTGCCGAGGCAGTTGAGATTGCGACCCGCGTCCCAACGAATCACCGAAACCCTTTCAGATAGGTCGCAGGCCTGGATATTGCCAGCCAAGGCATTCAGCGCATCCCGGCCGTTCTCGATGAAAAGCGCAGAGGCGGCACCTCGGCTGAGGGCTTCCAGTCCGAACGCCCCGGTGCCGGCAAAGACGTCAAGGACATGCGCTCCCCCTACCGCGGAACCCAGGATGCTGAAAACGGCTTCGCGCGTCCGGTCGGCGGTCGGCCGCGTCTTGAGGCCGGGGATTGTGCGCAGTTTGCGGCCTTTCAGCTCCCCGGCGATAATTCTCAGCGCCATACGCTTGTCTCGCCTGTCAATTTTCTCGGGAGAGAACTGAGCGAACCCGACCCCCGCACTCCAACCACCTCCCCAATTCAGGTGAAGAGGCGGGGTTAAAGGGAACCTGCGCCAAGACAACCCCCAGGCCCCCATCCGGCCATGCTGAATGCGATCGTCACCGCCCTGAAACGCGGAAGCGGCAGAAGAGCCAGCGGCCACGGCACCCCGAAGTGAAGCGTCGTCTCGTGCGGCGTTTCGACTTCAGTAAGTGAAGTCGATAATATACCAGTCCGTCTCTTCGTCCCAGAACGAAATGAAAAACAGGATGTAGTGAAGATGGAAGGGCAGATTTTTCTTGCTCGCCTCCGCCTTGGCGCGCAGTTGATACTGGGTGCCTCGCTCCATGAGGCCGAGCGGAGTGATCTTGAGGTCGTCGATCTGGTTCATCCACTGCTGCGCTTCCTCAAACGAGGTGGTGATTTCCGCCTCGTTGTTTTTCCAAGAGCGCCGCACGATGAATTCTTTCCTAGCGTTATCGTACTTGATCGTGTGCACCACGCGCAGATCGGCGATTCTATGATCGAACCACAGATCGTGCACCTGCGCGAGCTGGATGATGAAGGCAAAGGACGTTGCGGTTCCATCCAGGATCTGGCGTTTGATTTTTTCGCGAAATGCCCCCTCCAGCTTCAAGTGGAGCAGCAGATCGTCGTGGGTATTGGAAACGGTGATGTCGCTCAGGGTAGGGGGTTGCGCACCGATGACCATCGGGGGGAAAAGAAGAAAACCGGCCAAAATGGGAAGGACGATATGCTTGCCGAACCAAACCATTATCGTGACATTCCGAATTTTATGTTGGGACTAATAGCCGATCGTTGGCCCAGTGGCAAGTAAATTTGAGGGCTGGGAAGAGGTTCCCGGGGCGGCCGGCAAGTGGTCACCACACGAGGCATTGTGGCCGCGGCAGCCTTCTGGTATGATCCGGCCGTTTCTTTCAGGCGTCGGCTCATCGGGATACTGCCGTTGCAAGGAGGCCATGTGCTCGCCAAGGTATTGAGCAGTGCGGTCCTCGGCATCGACGCCTACCGGGTGGAGGTGGAGGTGGACATCACCTCGGGCCTGCCAAGCTTCTCCACGGTCGGGCTTCCGGAGGCGTCGGTCAAAGAGAGCAAGGAGCGGGTCAAATCCGCCATTTCCAACTCCGGCTACTGCTTCCCGGACGATCGCATTACCGTCAACCTAGCGCCGGCCGACGTCAAGAAAGAAGGCACGGGCTTTGATCTGCCGATTGCCCTCGGCATTCTGGCCGCAACAGGCATCATCCCCCAGGAAGCGGTTTCGCGCTATCTCATGCTGGGCGAGCTTTCCCTGGACGGTCGGGTCAAACCGGTCAAGGGGTCCCTTCCCATGGCCATCTTCGCGCGCGAGGCGGGGTACCCGGCCATCATCGTCCCCCATGACAACGGACTCGAAGCCTCGGTCGTCGGCGACATCGACGTGCTGCCGGTGAAAGCCTTGTCCGAGGTAGTGGAATTTTTGGCCGGCCGCTGCACCATCTTACCGGCTCGCGCGGATGTCCGGGCCCTGTTTGAGAAGGACGGAGAGTTCGATGTCGACTACTCCGAGGTCCGCGGTCAAGAGCATGCCAAACGCGCATTGGAAATTGCGGCAGCCGGCGGCCACAACCTTATCATG
>JBLMXM010000040.1:0-3724 GCA_050257775.1 Hyphomicrobiales bacterium | reverse complement strand
GCCTTCCCGGCAAAGAAAGTCCGTATCGCCGGTGACGTCCACGTATTTTTTGAGCGCATACACGATGTCCGCATTGATGTGGTATTGCGCGGTTCCGGCCGCATAGTAGGCCGAGGCTTCGTCCCCGGCGATCGTGCGCCAGGGGAAAAGGGCGCCCTTTTGATTGACCTCCCGGGCCCTCTGCCGCGCTGCCGGGAGCATGCTGTGACGTAACTTCAGCAGGTTCCGGGCAATGCGCGGCTCGGTATAGATCAGAAACGGCAGGACATAAATCTCGATGTCCCAGAAATAATGGCCCTCGTAGCCTTCGCCGGTCAGGCCTTTGGCCGGTATACCCGCCCCCTCAGCCCGCGCCGATGTTTGAAACAGCTGAAACAGGTTCCAGTGGATGGCCTGCTGCCACTCCGCGGCAGGTCGCTTGGCCTGTCGGGGGTCGGTTTCGATGCGAACATCGCTTTTGCGCCAGTATGCGCCCAAACGATTATTCTGCGAGGTCAGCAGGTCATCGAACCCGTCCGCTTTTGCGCGCGCCAGGGTCCGCTCGGCCCGTTCGACCAGATCGGAAACCGGGGCGCTGCGTGATGTGTGATAGGTCATGTATTTGATGATTCTGACCGGCGCTTCGGGTTGGGCGTCCACGGTAAAGACCATCTTGCCCTGAGTTTCGGAAAGGTCACTTTGGCAGGTATAGGAGCATGAACTGGATACGTCATGGTCAACGCCGCAGGCTATCCTCATTCCGCTGGAACGTGTTCTAAAGCCAAGTATCATCCGGGTTTCTTCAGATCTTTGATACTCAGGCTTTAAAACCTTTTCCTTGAACAGCCGGGTATGGCGCGGGTCGCCGTCGCTTCCGCGGATGGTTTTGTGATGGATGATTTCAGAAGAAATCACAACCGGGGCACGGGCGTTCAAGATCCGGACCTCGTAACAGAGGGCCGCCAGATGCCGGTGTTCGAAAGACACCAGCCGCTCCGATTTGATCGACACGAGGGTCCCGGAGGCCATCTGCCAGAGGACCTCGCGACGGAGGGTTCCGCTTTGCATGTCGAGAACCCGCTCGTATTGTTTGAGATCTGCAGTCGGGAGATAAAACGGCTCATCGTCTACAAACAACCGGATGGTTTTAAGGTCCGGCAAATTCACGATGGTTTGTCCGGTTTTGGCAAAGCCGAAGGCTTCTTCGCCGTAAATGATGGGCCAGCTCTCATAGAATCCGTTGACGAAGTTGCCGGGGTCGATGGACGGTGTCCCCTCCTCAAAGGTGCCGCGCATGCCGAGATACCCGTTGCTCAAGGCAAAGAGCGTTTCCATTTGCCCCAAGAATTCCGGATAGAAGCGCTTTTCGCTGATCTTCCACTCATCGATCGGATAGATGTAGCGAGGCAGATTTAGACGTTCCCGGTGGATCATATTCGAATCCCCTTACCTTGTTAGGGCGCGGATCGGAGCATTGTTATTTTCGTCTAAGCGGTTTTCGCCATATCTCATCCAGCTGCCGACGATCGGATCACAGCAATTTAGCTTGGAGTGTTGAGTCGGTTTTAAGTATCAGCCGGCTTTTAATCCGGTGATCGTAACCACCCCCCAGCTGTTCAGGCCAACGAACATCAACTCCACAGCAAGGCCGACCAGGAGAACGGCCAGAACCTTGACGACCGTCAAGGTAACGCCGAGGTTCATTTTACTTGTAATGGCCCGGCAGTACCTCAGACCGACGTAGTCGAAAACCATGAAAAAGGCGATTAATCCGATCAACGGCAGGAGATCCGCGTAGGTCTTGCTCTGGGCCACGATGCTGATGATCACGATCAATGCCGCCGGCGAAGCCATCAGCGGAATGGCCAGAGGATAGGCGGCCATGTTGATCGATGGCTTAATTGCTTTCCCATCCGCCTTGGTTTTCTCGGGGTCTTCGATGACGGTTTGCAAAGCGAACACGAACAGGATGATCGCCCCGCCTATCTGAAACGCCGGAATTGAGACCTTGAAGGCGTCCAGCAGCGCTTCCCCCAGTAGAATAAACACCGCCAGCACCGATGACGCAGTGACCACAGCACGGAACGCGACCTGTCTGATGAACTCGGGAGGCGAATTCTGTGTCGCCGCCGCCAGTATAACCATCGGTTTTCCCGGGCCGATGGTTGCACAGAGCAAGAGAAAAAGCTCGGCTGTGCTGAATGACATCCGTCCTCCGTCATCGGTTTAAGACTATTGGCTAAATCGGTCGATCCTTGTTGAGTTTTTGTACCATAACCCGTCGGTCGCCTCATCCGGTGGGTCAAGCCACAAGTTCCATCAGGTCGGTCACGACAATGTCGGCGCCGTTTTCCCTGAGCGCATCGGCATCACCTTTCCGCGCCACGCCCACCACCAGGCCAAAGCCGCCTCTGCGGCCCGCCTGCACTCCGGAAACGGCATCTTCGATAACGACGGATCGATCCGGCATGACACCAAGTTGCCGGGCGGCCTCCAGAAACTTCTCCGGAGCCGGCTTGCTGGGCAGGCCCAGAAGTTCCGCAACTTCTCCATCGACACGGGTGTCAAAGAGGTCCTGGATTCCCGCCGACTCCAGGACGGCACGGCAGTTCTTGCTGGCCGACACGACCCCGGTCTTAATGCCGATCCTGCGAAGGCGGCGCGCCAGAGCTACGCCGTCTTCATGAACCGCTACGCCGTGCTCGGACAGCATTGTCCGGACCATTTGATCCTTGCGGTTCGAAAGTCCCCAGACGGATTCCTCTTCCGGAGGGGACTCCGAATGGCCGAAGGGCAACTCTATGCCGCGCGACTCCATGAAGCTGCGGGTGCCTTCCTGGCGCAGCTTGCCGTCCACATATCGATTGTAATCGGTTCCTATGTCGAAGGGTTGGAACGGCTGATCCGTCCGCAGGGCCTCCGCCTGCAGGAATACGTCGAACACGGTCTTCCAGCATGCGGCGTGGACCTTGGCTGTGTCGGTGAGGACACCGTCCAGATCAAACAGGACGGCATCAAAATTCTCCCTGGAGATCAGATGTCGCTCCATCGGTTTCACCCTCTTTTTTCATGACTACGATAGTTATAAACACCGGTTTTTACGGCGGATGACGATCCGGGAACAAAATCGAGTCCGGGATATGCACAACCATAGCACCTTCGGAATACTTTCGAGGGTTCGGACCATTGGGGGGGAGTGTGCTGTCCGAGGGATGAAGCCGTGCAGATGATCGAGATGGTAGCAGTCACACCGATGCCAAGCAACGAAATATGCAACTTATCCTCCCAATAAGAGCTTAGCTGGTTTTGAACCATTGCTGCCTCCCGGGAGGTATCATCGGTCGCAGCATATCTGAGAGAAGAAAGGAACTTCTTCGCAGGCCTGATTCAACGGGAGAGAGACTTCAAGCTTCCTTAAGACAGCATTGAGCTTTTAAATTAGTTAACGGATATTAATGTGTCAATAGCTGAAAAACCGTGAACTCCTAAGCAGACCATAAGAGCAGGTATGGATCTTGAAGTGGGTATATTGGTAATAAGCCGGATCATTTTTCACACTTGGCCAATTTTGCAATACCACCAGCAACCCAATGGCGTTTATGTCTAGATTCCGTGGCGAAACAACGGCGGAATGTCAGAGGACGTTTAGCTGAACGAAGTTGCAAGTTGAGTCGGGTTGCCTTTGGCTGCTGCTTATCCAGGGTCATGGCCACATTGTCCAAGCAGCCGAGGAGAAACGGCGTAC
>JBLMXM010000039.1:0-3112 GCA_050257775.1 Hyphomicrobiales bacterium | reverse complement strand
CCGCGCCCCCGGATGCCCGCAGGGATTTCGGGTGAAAGGGATGGGCGCTTTCCGCCAGCAGAATAACCTGGACCGCCCCGAAGGCGGCCGCCGACCGGATGGCGGCACCGACGTTTTCCGGGTCCTGGAAAGGGATCAGCACACTGCAGCCGGTTTCAAATCCCTCCCTCGGTTCCCAGGCGCGGATCTCCGGCAGGGTGATCTGTAGCATGGGGATGTGGGTGCCGAAGGTGTCCAGCTCGTCGAACAAGGCAGAGGCCAGCTGGATCCAACGGAGATGAGGGGGGCTTTGTGGCGGCGGCGGTGCCTGGTCTTCACGGCTGAGCCAGGCCGCGCAGCGTTCCGGATGGCGGGCCAGATATTCAGCAATCGTTTTGGAGCCGGACACCAGCGCTTGCCCGCTCTTGCGGATGCCCCGGCCGGTCAGAAGCTTTTTCAAGTCCTTGAAGAGCGGGTTCTGATGGCTGGTGATGGTGCGCACCGTGTGAGCGTTCATGGCTTTTGTCCTGCGGCTGTAAAGGGGCTCGTCCAGCCGGCGGTACACCAAGAGCCGGCGTTCGTGCCGCGTGGTCGGTATGGTGTAGGGACGGTCCAGAATCAGGGCGAACTCATTTTCGAACCGAGCCCCGGCGCGTTCGATTTCCGGCCCGCAGCGGGGGCCTTTCATGAAGATCGCCCGGCCGTCGGCCGCCAAACAGCCCTGGACGCGTTCCAGGGTCTCATCCATCGGTTCGACGGCCCGCGTGATCACTCCGCCAACCGGCTCTTCGAAACGCGGGGAGATGCGCCCGGCGACAACGCGCACCCCGCTGAGGCCCAAGCGTGCGACCACTTGGCTGAGGAAGTCGACTCGCTTGCCGCGGCTTTCTGCGAGGATCACGTCGATGCTGGGCCGGTAGATCTTAATCGGTATCCCCGGCATGCCCGGGCCGGTGCCCAGGTCGAGCAGCGGTGACGGAAGCTCCAGCATGTCCGCCGGCAGCAACGAGTCCACGTAGAGTTTGAGCACCATGTTGGTAAAGTTGTGGACCCGTGTGAGATTCAATTCGGCATTGCGTTCGCGCAGCAGGCTGTGATAGGCCCAGAACTGCCTAAGCTGCAAAGGCGACAGGTGGATGCCGCAGGAGCGAAAGATGGCCTCCATTTTGGCCATGTTGGCATCCGAGGATGGGGAATGGCGTTTCTTATGGATTCTGGTTTCTTCTTCCACCGGCGCTGGCCTGTAATTTTCGAGGACAATCATCTCCTGGCGCTGTACAAACCGGCCGGGCTCCTCGTGCAGGGCGATGAGAGCGGTGAAGTCTGCCTTCTGGACCTGGCCAAAGCCTGGATCAAGGAGCGCCATCAGAAGCCCGGGCGGGTGTTCCTGGGCCTGGTCCACCGACTGGACCGCCCGGTGGCGGGAGCCCTGGTGTTGGCCCGCACCTCCAAAGCCGCCGGCCGCTTGAGCCATCAGATCCGAACCCGGCAGGTGCACAAGCTCTACCTCGCCGTGGTCGAGGGCCGGCTCCCGTCCGTCGAAGGAGAGCTGGCGCACCACATCGAGCGCGGGGAACGGTCGAGCCGCATAGTCGAGGCGGGCGCACCGCTCGGCCGCGAGGCCCGGCTCAGCTACCGGGTGCGGGCGGCTGCGGGCAGCCGAAGCCTGGTGGAGATCGTACTGCTGACCGGCCGCAAGCATCAGATCCGGCTTCAGCTGGCGCATATCGGCTGCCCGATCGTGGGCGATGTCCGCTACGGCGCATCGACTGCTTTGGCGGACCGCCAGATCGCCCTTTTCGCCAAGCAGATCGTTCTCGAGCACCCCACTCGGTGCGAGCAGCTGTCCCTGGATGCGCCCCTTCCCGTGGGCTGGCCTTGGCCGGGTGTTGAAACCGACGAATCGCCTCTGTGGAACTGGAGCGAATATACCCCTACCCTGCGGGGAAGCGTTCTAATTCAAAACCTAAAACTTAAATCTTATTTCTCCGGCAACTAAATATGCCAACTCGTGTTCGGGCGCAGGCAGAGCGGGGTGCCCGCCGCGGCGAGCCGCAACCAATTCTTCAGGTGACTCTGCCACGCCCCCCAGCCGTCTAGAGGGTGCCGCAGACAGGCAGAGACGGCCGGCGGCTCCGTGGGAACCGGTCCTCAGGGGCTGTCCGGGTTGGTATGAAGCGGGCTGGCTGCCGTACGCAGGTTCGATGAGCGTATGGTTGTGGCTTGCCGCGGCGGGCACCCCGCTCCGCCTGTTCGTGAGACGCCGCAATTTGGCGTATTTAGTTGCCGGTCCAATAAAACGATCCCTTATCTCGTCAGCTGCCGATATTTGATACGGTGCGGCTGGTCCGCCTCGGCGCCGAGACGCTTGCGCCGGTCGGCCTCGTATTCCGAGTAATTGCCCTCGCTCCAGACAATCTTGCTGTCGCCTTCGAAGGCCAGGATGTGGGTGGCGATGCGGTCGAGGAACCAGCGGTCGTGACTGATGACGACGGCGCACCCGGCGAAGCTTTCGAGCGCCTCTTCCAGGGCCCGAAGAGTGTTGACATCCAGGTCGTTAGTCGGCTCGTCGAGCAGCAGCACGTTGGCTCCTGATTTGAGCATCCGTGCCAGGTGTACGCGGTTGCGCTCACCGCCGGAGAGCAGGCCCACCTTCTTCTGCTGGTCGCTGCCCGAGAAATTGAACCGCGCCGCGTAGGCGCGGGACTTCACCTGGACTTTGCCCAGCTCAATCACGTCCTCGCCGTCGGCGATCACCTCCCAAGTGGCTTTGTTGGGATCCAGGCTGTCCCGGCTCTGATCGACATAGGCGAGTTTCACCGTGTCGCCGATGCGGATCGTTCCGGAGTCCGGATGCTCCTGGCCCGTGATCATGCGGAAGAGGGTCGTTTTGCCGGCGCCGTTCGCGCCGATGACCCCCACAATGCCGCCAGGAGGCAGGGCAAACGAGACATTTTCGACGAGCAACCGGTTCGAAAAGCTCTTGGAGACGCCCTCAGCCTCCACCACCAGGCTCCCCAGGCGGGGACCCGGGGGAATGTAGATTTCGAGATCCTCCACGCGCTTGGCCGTGTCCTGGGACAGAAGCTTCTCATAAGCCGTAATGCGTGCCTTGGACTTGGCCTGCCGTGCC
>JBLMXM010000038.1:0-4618 GCA_050257775.1 Hyphomicrobiales bacterium | reverse complement strand
CCCGGGATTTTCAGCGAGGATCAGGTGGTCGAGATCGTTCAGGCATGTCTGGCCTTTTACAAGGACCGCAGCCGGCATGGGGAGCGCTTTGCGCATCTTTTTCAGGACGCGGACTTCGAAGAATTCTCCCGTCGGTTTTGCAGCACCGGGGTTTGACAACCCGCCGCCGCGGAAAGCTAATAATTGAGAGGAGGCTTACACCCATGGAGCACAAGACGTTTTCGATCCCCAAAATCTCCTGCGGCCACTGTGTGATGACCATCACCAAGGAATTGAAGGAGCTGAAGGGCGTCCGCAAGGTGGACGGCAACTCGCAGTTTAAAACCGTGGACGTGGACTGGGATCCGCCGGCCACGGAGGCCCAGATCCGCGCGACTCTCAGCGATATCAATTTCCCGGCAGCCTGACATGGCGATGGCACCCGCAGCACTCCTGGTTCCGGCCCTTCAGGCCTCCCTGCGCGCGGGCGAGGCGATCCTGAGCGTCTACCGCGGCAAAGTGGCAGTCGAATACAAGGCGGATCAGTCGCCGCTGACCGAGGCCGATACCCGCTCTCATGCGATCATTTTCCGACACCTCAAAGACTCGGGTCTGCCGGTGCTGAGTGAGGAGGGCCGGAACATTCCTTACGCGGAGCGCCGCAGCTGGGAGCGGTTATGGATCGTCGACCCGCTGGACGGCACCAAGGAGTTCATCAAACAGCTCGGGGAGTTCACGGTCAACATCGCCGTCATCGAGGGGCAGCGCCCGGTCGTGGGCGTAATCTTTGTCCCGGTAAAGCAGGTCCTTTACTTCGCAGCCCAGGGTGAGGGCTCGTTCCGCATTGACGACCCGGCGGCCATGCAGGACCTGTTGGATGCTCCAGCTTCGCGGGACCCGCAGGACTCCCTGAAGCGGCTGGCGCGGTCGGCGGCAAAACTCCCGGTTGACCACACCCGCCATTCGCCCTTCGTGATCGTCGGCAGCCGCTCGCACGCTACTCCCGAGCTGCACGCCTACGTGGATCAGAAGCGCCGCGAGTTGGGGGAGGTGACCTTCCTGTCGGCCGGCAGCTCGCTCAAGTACTGCCTGGTGGCCGAGGGCCGCGCCGATGTCTACCCCCGGCTGGGACCGACGATGGAATGGGACACGGCCGCCGGCCAGGTGATCGCCGAAGCCGCCGGGGCGACGGTCACACGCTACGACACGGGTGGACCGATGGTTTACAACAAGGAAGACCTGCTCAACCCGTGGCATGTGGTGACAAGGAAAGTAACGAGTAACGAGTAACGACCAACGAGTCAGAAATAATGAACGATGGGTGGCGGACCTGACGTATGTGTAAGATCCATGCGCCGGCATTAGCTACCCGAAATATTCGAGGTCAAACCGATCGTCCTTTCGCTCGTTGCTCTTTGCTCAGCACTCGTAATTAATGGCTTCACTCGTTACTCGTTACTTCGTATTGCTATGCCAAACCAAGCCATCACCCTTCCCATCTCCGGAATGACCTGCGCCAACTGTGCCGCCACGGTCGAACGGACGGTTAAAAAGCTCGCCGGTGTGGCCGATGCCCGGGTCAATTTTGCAAGCGAGCAGGCAACCGTCACCTTCGATCCCAAGGCGGTGACGCTCGCTCAGGTCGTGCGGCAGATCCAGGACGCTGGCTATACCGTCCCTGTCGGCAAAGTCGAGCTGGCCATCACCGGCATGACCTGCGCCAACTGCGCCGCCACAGTCGAGCGCACCCTGAACCGGAAAGTCCCCGGCGTGCTCCGCGCCGCAGTCAACTTCGCTTCCGAACAGGCCGCCGTCGAATATGTCCCCCGGGCGGTTTCAGTGGACGATCTGGTCGCTGCTGTAGCCAACGCCGGATACGGTGCGCTGGCTCCCAGCGAGTCCCCGGAGGCCGAAGATGCCGAGGCCCAGGCCCGTCGACGCGAGATTTCCGATCAGACCCGCAAGTTCATCGTCGGTGTGCTCTGTTCCCTGCCGCTGTTCCTGCTCAGTATGGGGCGTGATTTCGGGCTAACCGGCGACTGGAGCCACGCCCCGTGGGTGAACTGGCTGTTCTGGGCCCTCGCGACCCCGGTGCAGTTCTACACTGGCTGGGATTACTACACCGGCGGGTTCAAGAGCCTCCGCAACCGCAGCGCCAACATGGATGTCCTGGTTGCCATGGGTTCCTCCGTGGCGTACGCCTATTCGACCGCCGTGCTGCTTGCCCCCGCCCTCGGCCATCATGTGTACTTCGAAACATCAGCCGTCATCATTACCCTCATCAAGCTGGGCAAAATGCTGGAGTCGCGAACCAAGGGCCGCACGGGCGGAGCGATCCGCAAGCTGATCGGGCTGCGCCCCAAGACGGCCTTTATTCTCGAAAACGGAGTCGAAAAGGAAATCCCGTTGTCCCGGGTCAAGGTCGGCGACGTGGTGGTGGTCCGTCCGGGCGAACGCATGCCGGTGGACGGGATTGTGCTCGCGGGGGAATCCGCGGTGGACGAATCCATGCTGAGCGGCGAGCCTCTGCCGGTGGACAAGCGCCCCGGCGGCCGGGTGGTCGGAGGCAGCATCAACGGCGAGGGCTTGCTCACGGTCGAGGCCCAGGCCGTCGGCCGGGAAACGGTTCTGGCCCAGATCATCCGCCTGGTCCAGGAGGCCCAGGGCAGCAAGGCGCCAATCCAGGCGCTGGCCGACCGGGTGGCGGCGGTCTTTGTGCCCTCGATCATCCTGCTCGCGCTGGTCGTGTTTGGACTATGGTGGGTCGTGAGCGGCGACTTCGTGGCCGCCATGATCCGTCTGGTGGCCGTCCTGGTCATCGCCTGCCCCTGCGCGCTGGGCCTAGCCACCCCGACGGCCATCATGGCCGGCACCGGCAAGGGGGCGGAACACGGGGTCCTGTTCAAAACCAGTGCAGCGCTGGAAACGGCGAGCAAGCTCACCACCATTGTGCTCGACAAGACCGGGACCATCACCAGCGGAAAGCCGACGGTCACCGATCTGGTCCCGATCGCCTCCGCCTGTCGATCGGAGGAGGAACTGCTGCACCTGGCGGCCTCCGTCGAAAAGGGCTCCGAGCACCCGCTGGGCAAGGCGATCGTCCGGACCGCCGAGGACAAGGGGCTCGCGCTTCTGGTCCCCGCGGAATTCCAGGCCGCCGGCGGACGCGGCGTCAAGGGCCGGGTGGACGGACTCGACGTGGCGGTGGGCAAGCGGGCCTGGATCGAAAATGAGCTCGGGATCCCCACGGTGGGCGCGCAGGAAGCTATCCACGGGCTCCAGTCGGAAGGCAAGACCGTGATGGTGGTCGCGCGCGACGGCGCCCTGGCCGGACTGATCGCGGTTTCCGACCAGCTCAAACCCGACTCCGCGCAGGCGATCGGGAAGCTGCATGAACTCGGCCTGCAGGTGGTCATGCTGACCGGCGACAACCTGGAAACGGCTCGGAACATTGCCGCCCGAATCGGCATCGAGCGGCTCTTCGCCGAGGTGCGGCCGGACGAGAAAGCCGCTAAAATCAAGGAGCTTCAAGCCGCCGGCGAAAAGGTCGGGATGGCGGGCGACGGGATCAACGATGCTCCGGCTCTGGCGCAGGCCGATGTCGGCCTCGCCATCGGGACGGGCACGGACGTGGCCATCGAAAGCGCCGACGTGATCCTCTCCAGTGGCAGCTTGCACGGCATCCCGCGCGCCATCCGGCTCAGCCGCGCCACCTTGCGCACGATCATCGAGAATCTCTTCTGGGCCTTCGGCTACAATGTCGTGCTGGTGCCGATCGCGGCCGGTGCTCTCAACCCCCTTGAGTCCCTGCCGGCCTTCCTGCGCCAGCTCCACCCCATTCTGGCCGCCCTGGCCATGGCCTTCAGCAGCATCTCGGTCGTCAGCAACAGCCTGCGGCTTTACCGGGCGAAGTTGTAACCGAACCGGCAAACTCGGGTCCATAGAGGCAAATGCACAAGGCTCCCACCCATCCTACCTGCCGATCCTCTCCGCCGCAGCGCGGAATCTGGCTGTTCCAAAAAATAGTAGACAACCAATTGAAACTCAAATATAAAACGAATTGGAGAGTTGCATGCAAGAGCTTCTGATCCTGCTGGCAGTGGTGGGGCTTTGGGTCTTCCTGCAGGCCTATTTGCTGCCCAAACTGGGAGTTACCACCTGACTGCGCGGATCTTGTCAGGTGACAAGAAAAGATGACAGCAGAAACGCCTCCGAATCGCAAGACGGTCAAGGATGACGATACCGAGCTTGTCCGGGCCATCAACGCCGGACATACGGAGAGGTTTCAGGAGCTGGTCAGACGCTACGAGCAAAAGCTTTACAATTTCGGCCGGCGCATGTGCCGGAACGAGTCCGACGCCGAAGACCTGGTCCAGGACACCTTCCTGAACGTCTACCGGTTTCTCAAGGATTTCCGCTACGAGACCAAATTCAAGAACTGGCTTTACCGTGTGGCCGCCAACACCAGCCTCAAGAGGCGCCGCCGCTCCAAGTTCGCACCGGAGCCTGAATTATCGCTGGAGGAGTTTGCCCGCAGCGAAGAAACCGAGCCTCTCGGCGAGGTGCCGGAATGGGCGCGGATGCCGCTCGATCAGATCCTCAACGAAGAGCTGCTCGAAACCCTCAACCAGGCCATCTG
>JBLMXM010000037.1:0-20179 GCA_050257775.1 Hyphomicrobiales bacterium | reverse complement strand
GTAACCTGAAGCGGGCGGTTCACGGCATCCTCGAAAATTTTTCCCCCGATTATTTTATCCTGGAAACCTCGGGGCTGGCCAATCCGTTCAACCTGCTGGAGGACATGGCCGAGCTGGCGGATGTGGTGCGATTTGACTCCACGGTCACCATTGTGGATGCCTTGAATCTGGAGGCGGCTATGGTCGACAGTCCCATCGCGGCCGATCAGATCAAGGCGGCGGATGTCATCGTCATGAACAAGCGCGACCTGGTGGACGCCGTGCGTCTGGAGGCCGTGCGCCGGAAGGTTCGGCAGATCAACCCAAGGGCACCCGTGTTTTGCACGACGCAGGGGGATCTAAACCCGGCTCTGATTTTCGATGCCGATGATTCCGCCGGCTTCGGCTCGGGCGTAATGAGGGCCGCGGAGAGTTCCATGCGCCCGAAGGATGTGGCCGGGCACGCCACGCATGCCGAAGCGGGCCTGTGGGCCCAGAGCCTGAGGTTTACGGGCGCGCTGGATCGCGAGAAGTTCACCCGGGTCGTGACCTCGCTGCCGCCGTCCGTTTTTCGCGCCAAGGGTCTTGTCGATTTCACGGACTCCGATGAGACCATGCTCTTTCAATATGTGTGCGGACGCTTCGAATTGTCCGTTTTCCCCAGGCGCGAGAGGAGCGAGCGATTCCTGACCTTAATCGGCCGGGGGAGCGAGCCGTGCCTCCCGGATGTGCTGGAAGCTCTGTCGGCGCTTCCTGTGAGATGATGGAGGGGACTGGCCAAAAGGGCGGCCTTGCCGTGAAATCTATGGACAAGCTTGAATGTTTATGGCATATGCTAATTTAAAAACCTGTAACATGGCGAGACCACCCAAAACCCGCATCATCGATTGTCTTCCCGAGGCCACCTATTTCAAACCCCGCGGGATACCTCTTTGCGAGCTTGAAGAAGTCGTCCTGTCTGCGGACGAGGTCGAGGCGCTGCGGCTGGCCGACATCGAGTGCCTTTACCAGGAAAATGCCGCCGGCTGCATGCGCGTATCGCGGCAGACATTCGGGAACATCCTGCGGGCCGCCCATCGGAAAGTGGCGGACGCGGTGGTGAACAGCAAGGCCCTGAAGATTGAGGGCGGCCATGTCGTGGTGAAACATCCATGAGCGCGGAAGAGGCATTGGCGAAGACAGGGACATGATCGATCACCGGCTGGCGCACGATTTACTTCAATCTCCCAAGGGCAAGAAACTGCTCCACTGCATCCAGTGTGGGACCTGCAGCGGCTCCTGCCCGTTGGCCCAATGCATGGACCACGCTCCGCGGGAGCTTTTCGCCCTTCTGCGCGACGGCGACATGGAAGCGGTGCTCACCTCCAATACGCCGTGGTATTGTGTTTCCTGCTATCAATGCATGGTTCGTTGCCCCCAGCAGATCCCGGTCACCGACATCATGTACATGCTGAAACAGATGGCGGCCGAGCGCCGGCTCTCTCCCGCCGGCCACAAGCTGCCGGACCTCTACCGGGCTTTCTCCCGGGAGATCGAGGCGCACGGCCGGGTGAGCGAGGCCCTCCTCATGGCGCGCTACGGCACCCGGCACCCCATCGACATGCTCGGCAAGGCCGGCCTGGGGCTGAAGCTGCTCGCACGCCGACGGCTGGAGCTGATTCCCCACAAGATTCGCCACCGCCCCGCCGTGGCGTTGCACGCCAATCGTCCGGAATGGAAAAAGACCACCTGACATACGGATTCTTCCCCGGCTGCGCCTATCCGACGGCCGCCGGCTATCGGGAATCGGTCGATGCGGTGAATCGGCGTCTGGGGATCGAGCTGGTCGAGCTCTCCGACTGGAACTGCTGCGGGGCGACCAGCATGTTCAGCCTGAACCAGGACGACGCCCTGGCCCTTACCGGACGGCTTTTCGGGCTGGCCGAGGCCCAGGGCCATGAGCAGATTATAACGGTGTGCAATGCCTGCTACACCACTCTGCGGAAGGCCCGTCAGATGCTGGTGGAAAATCCGCCGGAGCTCGCCCGGGTCAACGAGCGGCTTTCCCGGGAGGGGCTCAGGCTCACCCGTTTGCCGACGCTGCGCCACTATTTGGAAATTCTTTATGCGGATGTCCCGGCCGCGGCCTGGTCTGCCGGCCGGCCGCATTCCGTCCGGCGGATCCGGGTGGCGGCTTATTACGGCTGCCAGCTGACCCGCCCATGGGAGGATCTCGACCATGGCGAGCGGCCTTCCCTTCTCGACCGGTTTTTCAGCCGGCTTGGTTTTCAGGCGGTGGACCATTCGGCCCGTACCACCTGCTGCGGGGCCTCTCATGCCCTGCCGTATGCAAAGGACTGCCGGCCCATGATCCGGCGAATTGTAGAGGAGGCGCGGCGCCGGGGGGCTCATGCCATCAGTACCCTGTGCCCGCTCTGTCAGTTCAACCTGGATTCCCTGCAGACGCCCGCGGATGAGGTGCCGATCCCGGTGCCTTATTTCTCGCAGCTCGCCGGTCTTGCCCTGGGAATTTCGCCGAAGGAGCTGGGCTTCGACAAGCTGTTGATACCAGCCGAGACCGTCATCGCTAAAATCGTATGAACGCATCCACCTCCACACCTCGAATCGGCGTTTACATATGCCACTGCGGCATGAACATAGCCCCGCGCGTGGACGTGGAGGCGGTGGCGGAGTTCGCCCGGGGCCTGGACCATGTCGTCGTTGCCCGCGACTACAAGTTCATGTGTTCCAACCCCGGGCAGGAGTTCATCGCCCACGACATCGACGAACAGAAGCTCAACCGGGTGGTGGTGGCTTCCTGCTCACCGCGGATGCACGAGCCGACCTTCCGCAAAGCCTGCGAGAAGGCCGGCATCAACCCCTATTATTTCCAGATGGCCAACATCCGGGAGCAGGTCTCCTGGGTGACCCACGACGGGGAGCGGGCCACGGCCAAGGCCAAGGACCAGGTGGCCGCCGCCGTGGCGCGGGTGAGCTTCCACACGCCTCTGTACAGCCGGGAGGTTCCGGTCACGAAGGCCGTGCTGGTCGTCGGCGGCGGAATCGCCGGAATGCAAGCGGCCATTACGGCGGCCGAAGCCGGCTACACGGTGCACGTCGTGGAGCGCGAGCCATCCATCGGCGGGCACATGGCCAAGTTCGACAAGACCTTCCCCTCGTTGGACTGCGCCGCCTGCATCATGACTCCCAAGATGGTCGAGGTCGGGCAGCACGAGAAGATCCGCCTGCATACCTACAGCGAGGTCTCGTCGCTGGAAGGCTTTGTCGGGAACTTCCGCATCGGGATCCGCCAGAAGGCACGCTTCGTGGATGCCGCCCGGTGCACCGGCTGCGGGCTCTGCGCCGAGGCGTGCCCGGTCGTGATGCCCAACCGTTTCGACGAGGGGCTGAGCCGGCGCAAGGCGATCTACCGCTCCTTTCCTCAAGCGGTGCCGATCACCTTCTGCATCGACAAGAAGGACCGCGCCCCCTGCGTGGGCGCCTGCCCGGCCGGGATCAACGTCCAAGGATATGTGCAGCTGATCGGCCAAGGCAAGTACCGCGAGGCCCTGAGCCTCATCCTGGAAAAGCTCCCCCTGCCGGGCGTGCTGGGGCGGGTGTGCCCCCATCCCTGCGAGACCGCCTGCCGCCGGGCGGAGGTCGATCAACCGGTCGCGATCTGCGATTTGAAGCGATTCGTCGCCGACCGGGTGGACCTGGACAGCCTGCCGATGCCTGCGATCGAGGAGCAAGTGGAGAAGGTCGCTGTCGTCGGATCAGGGCCGGCCGGGTTGACTGCGGCCCACAACTTGCGGCTCAAAGGCTACCGGGTTACGCTTTTCGAGGCGCACGACCGCCTGGGAGGCATGCTGCGGCTGGGGATTCCCGACTACCGGCTTCCCGGGGATATCCTCGATCGCGAAATCGGTCGCATCCTGCGCCTGGGGGTGGAAGCCCGCACCGGCATGCGCTTGGGGCAAGACATGACGCTGGAGGGTCTGAAACTCCAGGGATATTCCGCGGTTTTCCTGGGGATCGGCGCCCACGCCTCCCTGAAGCTCGGCATCCCCGGCGAGGAGGACACCCGCGGGGTGGTGGATGCCGTCCGGTTCTTGCGGGAAGTCAACTCCGGAGTGCCGCCGAAGGTCGGCGCTCGAGTGGCGGTTATCGGCGGCGGAAACGTCGCCGTGGATGCCGCCCGGGCAGCGCGTCGGCTCGGAGCCCGGCAGGTGACCCTGGTCTACCGCCGCTCCGCCGTCGAGATGCCCGCCTACCCGGAGGAGATCGAGGGGGCCCGGGAGGAGGGGGTCGAGTTCGTCCACATGGCCGCTCCGGTGCGCATTCAGGCCGAAGACGGTGCGGTTTCCGGGCTGGTTTGCCTGCGCACGGAACTGGGTGTGGCGGATGAAAGCGGCCGCCGGCGGCCGGTGCCGATAGCAGGCTCGGAGTTCACGATAGACTGCGACCAAGTCGTCGCCGCCATCGGACAGCGCATCGACCGCAGTTGGGCCGATAGCGAACCCGGGATCGCTTGGTCCCGGCGTCAACTCATCGCTGCGGATGCCGAGACGCTTCAAACCAACCTGGCTTATGTCTTTGCGGGCGGGGATGCGGTCAGCGGCCCGGCCACCGTCATTGAGGCCGTGGCCGCCGGCCACCGGGCGGCGGAGAGCATTCACCGCTTCATTCAAGGCCTTCCGCTGGCGCCAGCGGCCGGAGATGCATCGGCGCCTCAGCAGCCGGAAGCGAAACCCAGCTGGCTGGACATCCCGGCCGATTTAATGCCGGTGCCGCGGCAGCAGGGCGGTTTGGTCGCACCGGAGCTGCGCAAATCTTCCTTTAACGAGGCGGCGCTGGCGCTGCAGGAGGGGCAGGCTCGCGCCGAAGCCGCACGCTGCCTGAACTGCGGGGCATGCTGCGAGTGCCTGGAATGCGTGCGGGCCTGCGAGGTCAAAGCCGTGAACCACGGCATGACCGATACCATTGAGCAGGTGGAGGTTGGCGCGGTGATCGTGGCAACGGGTTTTAACGCCTTCGATCCCGCCCCGCTGGCCCAGTACGGCTACGGGATTTTCCCCGAGGTCTACACGAGCCTTGAATTTGAGCGCCTGAACAACGCCACCGGACCGACTTCCGGGAAGATCCTCATGAAAGACGGCCGGCCGCCCCGGCGGGTGGCCATCGTTCATTGCGTGGGTTCCCGCGATGCGCGCCATCGCAAGTACTGCTCGCGGGTCTGCTGCATGTATTCCATGAAGTTTGCCCACCTGGTGCGGGAGAAGACCGGCGCCGAGGTCTGGGACTTCTATATCGACATCCGCTCCCCTGGCAAGCTCTACGAGGAATTTTACAACCGCGTCCAGGAGGAGGGGGTTCACCTGGTCAGGGGCAAGGTGGCCGAGATCACCGACATCCCCGACCGGCCCGAGGATGCCGGCCGGCTGGTCGTAGTGGCCGAGAACACCCTGACCCGCCGCACGCTCCGGCTGCCGGTGGACATGGTCGTTCTGAGCGTCGCACTTGAGCCCGCCCGGGGAGCCGAGGAACTCGGTCGACTCCTGGGGCTTCAACGGGACAAAGACGGTTGGTTCAACGAGCTCCACGTCAAGCTCGCGCCGGTGAAGACGGCTACCAGCGGCATTTTTCTGGCCGGCTGCTGTCAGGGCCCCAAGGATATCCCGGATACGGTCGCCCAGGCGTCGGCCGCCGCCGGCGAGGCCGTCGCGCTGCTCGCTAAGGGCACGGTGCGGACCCGGGCTGAGATCTCCATCATCGACCCGGACCTATGTTCAGGCTGCCGGTCTTGTTTGGAGGTCTGCCCCTATTCGGCCATCGGCTTCGACGAAGGCCGCGCGGTTGCGGTGGTGAACGAGGCCCTGTGCCAGGGCTGCGGCAGTTGCGCAGCTACGTGCCCGAGCAGCTCCGCCGGGGTGAAGCATTTCACGGACCGGCAGATCATGGAAGAGCTGGAAGCGATATTGATAGGATGAAGCGCGGATCGTTCGCCAGACGGGTATCCGCAGCGAGGTGGTGATGCCGCATGGATAGCTACGAACCCAAAATCATCGTCATGGTATGCAACTGGTGCACTTACACGGCCGCGGACCTAGCCGGAACTTCCCGGCTGGCCTATCCGGCCAACGTTCGCCTGGTGCGGTTGATGTGCACGGGGATGCTCGATGTCAAATATATCCTCAAGGCCTTCCTGGACGGCGCGGACGGAGTCTTCATCGGCGGCTGCCACCCCGGCGATTGCCACTACCTGAACGGGAACCTCAAGGCCCGCAAACGGGTGGCCGGCGTGCGCGAAATCGTTGCGCAATTCGGTTTCGAATCCGACCGGCTCAGGCTCCAGTGGATCGGCGCCAGTGAAGGTCCGGAGTTTCAGAAACATATGACCGAGTTCGTCGACGCCGTCAAAACTTTAGGTCCAAGTCCCGCGCGCAACGCCGTGGTGCTCTAAACGAGGCATAGAATGAGCTACGCAACCCTGAAAACCAACGGGAATCCCCGGGCGGCCCTGCAATCCGTGCTTGGGGATTTGCTGGCGGCCCATCGGGTGGATGCGGTCATGGTGGCCGCCCGGACCCCGTATTCACCCCTTCCCATGCCGACGCTGTTTGCCGACCCCGATCAAATGGCGGCCATCGAGCCTTTCGCCCCGGTGGCTCCCTTCAATGCCGCGCGCCAGGCGGCCGCCGTCCTGCGGTACGATGCCGGCCGCCGGGTGGCCGTGGTGCTGAGGCCCTGCGAAGTGCGAGCCTTGATCGAACTGGCCAAGCTGCATCAATGCGCATTGAACCACGCGGTCCTGATCGGCATCGACTGCCTGGGGCGCATGGAAAACGGCGCGTACCTGGAAGCCGTCCGGGGGCTCCCGGAGGGGTGCACCGCCGTTCAGCCGGCCGCCGACGGATTGGATCAGATGACGACGGCCTGTCAGGCCTGCCTCCAGTTCCAACCCCAGGCGGTGGATCTGGCCGTCTGGCTCATCGGATACGATGCCGCCGAGGCCGTCGGGCTCAGCGCCGCCACGGACACCGGCCGCAGCATCCTGGATGGGCTTCAGCTCGAGCCGGGGCAGGAGCCCGCGGGCCGGTCGGCTGAAGCGGCGAGGATGTTGGAACAGAGGCGCCGGAACCGAGAGACCTTGCTCAAGGACACCGCCGCGAAGACAGCGGCCATCGAAAAGTTTCAAGCCTACTTCGCCACCTGCCTGAACTGTTACAACTGCCGGGTTGCCTGCCCGGTGTGCTACTGCAAGGAATGCGTGTTCGGGACCGACATCTTCGCGCACCCGCCGGAAGTGCTTCTGCGCCGGGCGGCCAAGCGCGGAGCGGTGAAGCTCCCCACCGACACGACCATGTTCCATCTCACCCGCATGGCGCACATGAGCCATGCCTGCGTCGGATGCGGGCACTGCAGCAGCGTCTGCCCCAGCAACATCCCGGTGGCGGATGTCTTCATCCGGGTCGCTGCTGCCGCCCAGGCGCTTTATCGATACGAGCCCGGCCGGGACGTGAATGAACCCATCCCCCTTTTGGTTTTCGAGGAGAAAGAGGAGGAGAAGGCCAGCTGAGGTTCTTACGGCTGATGAACCTGAACGACCCTTCGCGCTTCATGCCATGCCACTAGAAGACCCAAAACCGCTTCGCGCCGTAGTTGTGGGGGCCGGTATCAGCGGCATCCGCGCCTCCCTGGACCTGGCCGAGCACGGGTTCACCGTCCATCTCCTGGATCGGTCGCCGGCGATCGGCGGAATTCTTGGTCAGCTGGACCATCAGTTTCCGAACGATCACTGCGGCATCTGCCGCATGCTGCCGATGATTGCACGGGATACCTGCGTTCAGGGTTGCCTGCGCAAGGGGTTGTTTCACGAGAATATCGAGGTTCTGCCATCCGCGGAAGTCCTGACGGTGGCCGGGCCCCCCGGCCAGATGACCGTTGCCTTGAAACGGCTGGCACGGGGAGTGGATCCGGAGCGCTGCACCGGCTGCGGCGCCTGCGACGCGGCCTGCCCGGTTACGGCGCCGGATGCCTTCAACGCCGGGCTTTCGCCGCGCAAAGCCATCTACCAGCCGGTCCCCCACCAGGATCCCAATACCCGGGTGATCGACCGGGCCGCCTGCACGCGTTGCGGCGCTTGCGTCGAGGCCTGCCCGGCAGGCGCCATCCGGCTCGATGCCGAAGATGAAGTCCTCGAGATCAGAGATGTGGCCGGGGTCATTCTGGCCCCCGGTGCCGCACTATTCGACCCCGCCGCCTTGGACGATTACAGTTACGGGGTTCTGCCCAACGTCGTCACGGCAACCGCCTTCGAGCGCATGTTAAGCAGCAGCGGGCCCTGGCCGGGGGTTCCCGTGCGGCCGTCGGACCGCCGGCCGATCCGCAAATTGGCGTGGGTCCAGTGCGTGGGTTCCCGCAATGTGATGCTCGGCGCCGACCATTGCTCCAGCGCCTGCTGCATGTTTGCCGTGAAAGAGGCGGTCCTCTTCCATCAAAAATCATCCCCCGGGGTCCAAACGGCCATTTTTTACATGGACATGCGCACCTTCGGCCGTGATTTCCAGCGCTACCGGGACCGGGCCGAGAACGAGATCGGGGTCCGTTTCGTGCGCTGCCGCCTGCACTCGATCGAGCCCGCCGAGCAGCCCGGTGACCTCGCCGTGCGTTATGTCACCGACTCGGGAGTACCCACTGAGGAGGTTTTTGACCTGGTGGTGCTCTCCACCGGCCATAAACCGGAGGAGCTTCCTGCCGCTTTCGCCGGACTGGAGGGGGTGGTGACGGTCGGCTCTGCGCCCCGGCTGCGCGATATTGCCGAGGCCGTTCTGGATGCATCGGCGGCTTCGGGGAAGCTTATCCGGCTGACGCGGGGGCGGGGCATGGGACACCGGTCGCCCGACCCGTTGGATGCAGCGGACCGTACGGAAAAGGTCTTCCAGCATGCGGCGCGGATTCAGGTCGTCTTCTGTGAATTTTCCAAGGCTCCCGAGCCGGGGCCCGACGTCGACCGACTGGTGCAGGACATTGGCCGTCTTCCCGGTGGGGTGACGGTCTCCCAAGTGCCGGCCGGACCGGGACCGGCGCTGTGGGATGAGATCAAGGCGCTGTTCGCCTGCGGTTCTGCCAACCGCTTCGTTCTGGTGGTGAGCAACTCCAGCTCCTGCTGGGGGCAGGTCCGCAGGCTGTGCGCCGAAATCGGACTTCCACTCTCGCTGGTGGAGCTGGTGGATCTGCATCACCTTCGCGGTTGCGGCGACCTGACGACCGCGGCCGCCCAAGCCGTGGAGATGGCGGTCAACCGGTTGCGCGGCCGCGGCCCGCGGCGGGACCCGGCGCGGTTGGTCGAACCGACGGCGTTGGTCCTAGGCGGCGGGCCGGCCGGGCTGGTTGCTGCGGAAGCGCTGGCGGAGAACGGGATCGCGGTGGCGCTGGTGGAACGCGAAAGCAGCCTCGGCGGGAACCTCCCCCGGATTCACGACCCGGAACTCCGGAAGCGGATCGAGGCCTTGATTGCCGCGGTGGAACATCATCCGCGTATCACGGTTCACCGGAAGGCCGAGTTGATCTGGCATCACGGCCTTCCCGGCAATTTTATCGCCCGCATTCGCAGGGCCTCGGGCGAAGAGAAGATCCTGGACCACGGCGCGGTGATCCTGGCCACCGGGGGGCGGCCGGCGGAGACCGATGCCTACGGCCTGGGGAGCCATGAACGCATCGTCACTCAATTCGAGCTCGAGCGCCGTCTTCACTTGCCGGATGTTCACGCCCGTCCGCTCCGGCAGGTGGTGATGATCCAGTGCGCCGGCTCGCGCGAGGAACCGCGGAACTACTGCAGCCGGATCTGCTGCCTCAAGGCGCTTACCAATGCGATCCGAATCAAGGACGGCTGGCCGGCCGCCGAGGTGTATGTGTTGTATCGCGACATCATGACCTACGGTGAATCCGAGCAGATTTACACCGAAGCCCGGCGCAAGGGCGTTTTGTTCATTCCCTTCGACACGGTCCGGAGGCCGGTGGTGCGCGTGGACAACGGAGAGCTTGTAGTCTCGGCCTATGATCCCGTTCTGGGTGAAGGCGTCGAGCTCAAACCGGACCTCTTGGCGTTGGCCGTGGGGGTGGTGCCGGCGCCATCGCAGGTACTGGCCCGGATGCTCGGGGTGGCTCTCACCGATGACGGGTTTTGGAAAGAAGCCGACAGCAAGTGGCGGCCGGTGGATTCCGGCAGAGAAGGTGTTTTCCTGGCCGGGCTCGGACGCGCCCCCGCCCGGGCGGACGAGGCCATGCGTGAAGGCGAAGCCGCCGCCCTGAGAGCGCTGCACCTCCTGGCCAAGACAGCCCTGGTGCCCCAGCGGGTGGCGGCCCGGGTGCGGCACGCGATCTGCTCACGATGCGAGCTGTGCATCGAAGCCTGCCCCTATGCCGCGCGCTACAAGGACCCGGAGACCGGGGCGGTGATGGTGGACCACGCCAGCTGCCAGGGCTGCGGCGGATGTGCGGCGGTCTGCCCGAACAGCGCCACGGTGATGGGGGATTTCGAGGACAACGGCATACTGGATATGATCGAAGCCGCCCTGTGATGGCGCTTTAAAAGGGCCCATCTCTGCGTTGGGCTTCATCTCGCAGCCGCCGCGGCGTACGGAGCGCACGTGCCGCTCCGCGAGCCTCGAGCGCCTTGTGACCTAGGCCTTTAGAAGGCGCAGTAAGGGGTCAATGAAGCGGTCCCGCAGCTTTAAAGGTGGTGAATACTCATGATTACTCATCGCACTGCATCGACGATTATTGAGAAGGCGCCGCTCCGGCCGGTGGGAAGCCCCACGGACCTGTGCCTGGCCTGCGGGAGCTGCTCTTCCGGCTGCCCCCTGACCGGCGTCAGCGGTTTCGATCCGCGCAAGATCGTCCGCATGGCCCTGCTGGGCCGGGACCGGGAACTCATCGAGAGCAGCCTGCCGTGGCTGTGCACCCTGTGCGGAAAGTGCGAACACGCCTGCCCCATGGGGATCAACATTGCGAATCTCATCCGTACGGCGCGCGGTCTCCTGGAACGGGCACGGGTCCCGGGACAAATCCACAAGGGCGTCGAGCTGGGCCTCAAAACCGGCAACAACCTGGGGCTGCCCACGGAGGACTTCCGCTTCATCATCGAGGATGTCGCCTCGGAAATGGCGCAGGAGGAGGGATTCCAGGACTTCACCGTCCCTGTCGACCGGGAGGGCGCCAACCTTCTGCACACCCTGCACAATAAGCTGGTTAACACCCAGAACGAGGACTTGGTACACTGGTGGAAGATCTTTCACGTGGCCCGGGAAGACTTCACCATCCCGAGCGAGAACTGGGAAGGGGTGAACTGGGGTCTTTTCTCCGGAGACGACGAGGCCATGAAGGTATTCGTCGGGCGCATCGTGGCGCACATGGAGAGGCTGCACATCAAGAATCTCATGTACCCTGAGTGAGGGCACGCCTACCTGGCCACCCGGTACGGGTTGGAGAAATGGTTTCCGGAATTTTTCGATCGGTTTGGCGCCTTCACTGTGTTCGACCTGCTGGTCGATTACATCAAATCCGGCCGGATCACATTGGATAAAACCAGGATTAACGCGCGCGTGGCCTACCACGACCCCTGCAACTACGGCCGCAAATCCGAGGAACTCTTCGGGCACGGGTTCTACGAGGAACCGCGCTGGGTGCTCGATCGCTGCGTGAAGGACTGGGTCGATCTGTACCCGTCGAGGGGCAATCAATACTGCTGCGGCGGCGGCGGCGGCACGCTGCTGACTCCTTACAAGACGGAGCGTCTCACTTACGGGCAGCACAAGATCAGGCAGATTCGGCGGGCGCAGGCCGAAATTGTGGCGGTGCCCTGCCACAGCTGCCACGGGCAAATCAAGGCGCTGCTGGCGGAAGAAGGTATCGAAGACATCCGGGTGAAATACCTTTGGGAGCTGGTGGCGGAGACGCTGGTCTGCGACCGGCCGCCCAAGGTCACTGACTCGGACTAAAATTCCGGGCTACTGTGCTCTGAGAGCGGTGGTCGCCTGACCGGAGCGCAACCCGGCGCTAGGCTTTCATTATCCAGACGGGCCACCTGGATCGGCGCACGAGGCGAAAAGCTCTTGTTCCGAGCCAGGAGAACCACGCAGGCTCGCGAGGACCGCCATCCTCCCACACGATCATGTCCATCCGGGTTTTTCGGGAGAACTCCAGAATCCGGCGGGGGGAGCGTTCGCGGGTGACCACTTCAGCGGGCGCTGTTTCGGGCAGGCATTCCTTGGAGGGATTCCGCAGACTATCCCGATCGATCACGATGGGGCGACCATTCGCGCCTTGCGGACTCCGGTCCACGGTCGGTGATCTCACCCCCGGAGACGCTTGCCCGAAACTCCGGTCGCCGCCCTTCATAAGCCTTGAGGCGGGTGAAACGGGTTGAGATCCGTTGAGGACGTGCAGAACCCGGTCGAGGCGGACTGGCCGATTTTTCGGGATGATCAGAAGGTCGACGGGGCTATGGTGCAGGAGACCGGCGGTCAGGCTGCCAACGGACCCCAAACACATGCCGGGCTCCTGGCCGATGGTGATCAGGTCGTATCTTTCCTTCACGGCCAGATCGATAATGGCCTCGGGGCGATCGCCTTCGGCCGTGAAGGTCGACAGCCCCACCCCTTCCTCGGTGGCGATGCGGACCGCTTCGTCCAGGACCGTCAGGCTCGGCTCCGCCAGGGTGCGTTTCAACGCATGCACGCCGACCAGCGCCAGATCCCCCTGGTAAGGCGGCGCGACGCATACAGCGCCCAGCTGAAACCCGAATCGCCGGCTGAGCTCTACCGTCTGCAGAAAGGCATTCAAGGCCGCCTCGGAATCATTGACGGCCACCAGGGCTTTTTCAGTCATCGAACAGGATCATCGGTTCAACCTGGACATCAACCGTTTTTACCCCACCCACCCGCGCAGCCATGTTCCTCAAGTCGGCCATCAGTTTTTCCTGGGACAGCACGTTGGCCTTGGCGGCGATATGGATGTCGCCGTGATCGCAGCTGACGTTGATGTCCGGTACTTTTTCCACGAGGGCGGCACGCACTTGGGCAGCCAGGGCCAAATCCTTCATGGTTTGCCGGGATTCTTCGGTGGTGCGGAAACGATCGAGCCGCACGGCGCGGCAGATGATGTCGGCGGCGTCGTCGGCGGTGAGATGTTTCAGGTGCAGCACCAGATCGTAGAGGCTCGGGTCACGGGTGTCGATTCCATAGAGCCACTGACTCCAGCGCCGCCGCTGCTCGTCGTCTTCCCTGAGAAGGTGCAAGGCCTCTTTGGCTGGAATGTTTTTGCGCTCCATTTCCAGGCGCACGCGGTCCTCCATGTCTGCTGTGATCCGGACTTTCAGCGCATGCCCGATGCCCGGCACGAAGAAATGCCCCGCCAGTCCGTGGTAAACGACGTTGTCCTCCCGGAAAAGCTTCAGAAGGGCGGCCTGGATATAGGCAATATAGCGCTCCTTGCCGTAGGAAAACCGGTCCAGCAGCGAAGGGGCATCGTGAATGGCACGTTCCAGCTTCAGTTCGGGCACATTGAAGATCTCGGAGGCATCCAGCACGATGTCCCGTGAGATGCAGGCAAAGCCGAGGCGGTGAGCCACCTTCTCGGCGACATCCTTGCCCTGGGAATATGATCCGCGGGAGATGGTAATGATGGCCATGATGCCCGATCCCTCTTGTAAACGACACCGGGGCGGTCGACGGCCCGCCCGTCGACAGTGCCCCGGCTGGGTTCAACGTTGCGCTTGAATGGTTTACGATTCGGCAGCAACGGCAGGCTTCACCGCGTTCGGATCGAACGCCGAGGTTTCTCTGCGCGCCTTGTACATGGCTCCTAAGATAATTGCGGCGCCGATGACGAGGGCCAGGCACATGATGATGAAGCTGAGGTTTTTCATCAGGCTGATCGCGGATGGGCTGAGGGAGACCAGCCCCAGCTCTCCGAGATATTCGGGGACGGCCAAGGCTCGGCTGACGGCGACGATCAACATAATAATGCCCATCACGTTCTTGATCATGTGCTCCTTGACATAGGTGGTGCCGATGGCCCCCAGCTGCACCCCGAGAAGCGAACCAGCCAGAATGATCAGCGTCAATCGAATGTCCACCATGCCGTGGATGGCCCAGTTGATCGAACCGCCCAGGCCCATCACGAAGGCAATCACCAACTCGGTGGCCGAGGCGATGAAGCCGGAAGCGCCGAGGACATAAATCATCCCGGGAACGCCGATGAACCCGCCCACGGCGATGGTGGCCGCCAGCATGCCGGTGGCGAATCCCACCGGTACGGTGAACCACACCGAGATGCGGATGTTGGCCCGTTTAAAGTGGATCATGGGGGGGAGGTTGATCGATTGCAGCCTGCGGGCCAGAGAGGAAATCGCTTCGATGCCGCATGCCTTCTGGGTTCGGCAGGCATCGATGAACACATATCCTCCCACCACAACCAGGACCACCACGAAGGCCAGGCTCACATAAAGGTTGGAGCCCGCCTGTCCCCAGCGCGCCAAGATCATCTCCTGGATCTTGATGCCGGCCTGAACTCCCACGGTTGCCGATGCCGCCATGAAAAGGCCGAGCTTGATATCCACCTGGCCGTACTTGAAGCGTTTGTAGGCGCCCACCATGGCCTTAGGGAACTTGTGGCACATGTTGCTCGCTACCGCCACCGTTCCCGGCACCCCCAGGCTCATCATCCCGGGCGTCAGTACGAAGGCTCCGCCGGAGCCGATGAATCCGCTCACCAATCCGCCGATGAATCCGACAGCGAACAGAAACAATACCGTTACAAGGTCCAGATCAATGAATTGAATGGCGTGCTGCAATTCCTGCATGGTCTCCTCCTTCTTTCGGATCCGCTGCTGGCCGTTCGAACGCGCGTGTCCTATTTCCTTTTTAGTTCGATGTTGTGGAAGGGGTTCACGTACGCATACACTCGCGGCCGCTTCGGCTTGAGCTTCGGGGCGGATGCGGTCGGGGACACGGTCTTGTAGGCTTCGGTTCGGGTCCTGGCTTGAATGCCGAGCAGCGACCACAAATTGCTGGCGAAGGCTCCATGGACGAACGAGAAGACGATGGCCGTTGCGATCGGCAGGGCGGCATAGGCCCCTCCCCGGGTGAAGAACTTCATCAGGGCATCGGCCTTCCAGAAGACCGCCGTGTAGAGCGCGGCGGTCAGGATGCCGAGCACTACGGTCTTGCCGACGGGCTTCTTACGGATGGTGACAGCATGGTCTGACATGGTGCATCCTCCTGGCAAATGGGCGGAGTCCGCGACAATTCGAAAAACCGGGACTACCGCGGTTTCGGATAAGAGTTCTTTGATGGCGTCTGAATCGGTCAGAATGAACTCGATGCGCTTGATCTCTCGGCACAGGCTGTCTACAGAAGAGATGAGCCTGCTCCATGACGTCTGACACTCGGTCAGGGGAATATCCTCGCGGCTGCTCGCCAAGCGACACCCCGCCGGGCTCGATGCGGGGGAGATGGGGCCGGAGCCAACGCTTGAAGGCCCATCCAAAGCAGTTTCGGAGTCAGTGAGGGTGAGCAAGACTACTTCGCAATTGATGCGCCGGCCGAGTTGGATGGCATAGTTTTTTAGAGCCGTTCGACAGTCGCCCTCTGTTCCCACCGCCAGCAACCGGCGCGGTCGTGCGGGAGGGACTGAGCGGCTATGATCGTCAAGCCGGATCCCTGAAGGAAGAAGGATTCCCGTGGATGGAATAAAGCCATGATCTTTAAAATAACTTTGCATGCCCTTTGGTCTTCCAAAAGGCGTGCCAATGGCGTCAAAATCATAACATTTTGAAATTATAACAAAAATAAAAACGACCGGATGGCCGTTTCTGTTGCGCTTAGCAACAGGACCACCGATACCGGATGAATTGTTCCTATTTTCAGACAGATAACATCGTTGCGCGAATTCAAATCGACGTTGCAGATTGTAACGCTTCCGGGCAAAGGACGCGGTTTGATATCATAAGGTCTTTCTGCTAATCTGATTTTTGCCGTCAAGTGACGCACTGCAAAAGGACTTCGCTATGGTGTTCTTCCGAAGAGAAGACCCCCCGGTCTCGGGCACGCCCCAGGCGGCACCACCCGATGAGCTGCAGGCTTTGCAGCAGGCCGTAGAAAATGCCAACCTGCCGCCGTCGGCCTCAGCCGTGGCGACGAATGAGCTCAACCGCCTCCGCAAAACCGACTCTTCGCTTCCCGAGTACACCCTGACCCAGAGCTACCTGGATTTCCTGATCTCGCTGCCGTGGAATCGTTCCACTAACGACAACCTGGATCTGGCACGGGCAGAGTCCATTCTCAGCGCCGAGCACTTCGGCCTGGGTCATGTCAAGGAGCGTATCATCGAGTATCTGGTGGTTCAGACGCTGCGCAGCCAGCAGACCTTCCAGCTTCTCGTGGTGGATGATGAAAAAATCGCTCGGACCAACCTGGAGTATGTCCTTACCAAGGAAGGCTACCGGGTCGACACCGCCGGCAACGGCGCCGAAGCTCTGACCCTGCTGGAAAAGCAGCGCTACGATCTATTACTGACCGACCTCAAGATGGACCAAATGGACGGAAACCAGCTGCTCGACGCGGCGAAACGGCTGGATGCCGACATCCAAGTGGTCATGGTCACGGGGTTTGCCACGGTCGGCTCGGCGGTTGAGGCCTTTCGGAAGGGGGCTGCCCATTATCTGCCGAAACCGGTGAAGATCGATGAGCTGCGCTCCGTCGTGCGCCAGATCCTGGAGCTCAAGAAGCACCTGCACATGAAACGCAGCCCCGTGTTGTGCTTCGCGGGTCCTCCTGGCACGGGCAAGACGTCCATCGGCCGGGGGATCGCCGCCGCCTTGGAACGGCGGTTCATTCGCATCTCTCTCGCCGGCCTGAGAGACGAGGCCGAGCTGCGCGGCCACCGGCGCACTTACGTCGGAGCCATGCCCGGGAGGATCCTCAATGAGATCCGCCGCGCGGCCGTCAACAATCCGGTATTCATGCTGGACGAAATCGACAAGATCGGCCAGGACTTCCAAGGGGATGCGGCTTCCGTGCTGCTGGAGTTGCTGGACCCTGAGCAGAATGCGCATTTCGTGGACCATTACCTGGACCTCCCGTTCGACTTGTCCGCCGCCATTTTCATTGCCACGGCTAACGTGATCGAGCGCATCCCCAGCCCGTTGCGCGACCGTCTCGAGCTGATCGATTTCCCCGGTTACACCGAGAAGGAAAAGCTCAAGATCGCCCAGCATTTTCTGATTCCACGGCAGGTGGCCGCGAACAGCCTGGCCCGGCAGTCCATCGCGTTCAGCGATGCGGCCGTTCTGAAAATCATCCGCGACTATACGCGGGAGGCAGGCCTGCGGAACCTGGAGCGGGAGATCGCGGCGATCTGCCGCAAGATGGCCAAGCTCTGCGTACAGGGCCCTGCGGGAGCCGGCGCGGCGACCATCGACGACCGGCTGGTCGAGACGTTCCTCGGGCCCCGCAAGGTGGATCACGGGTCATCCGATGCCGGCGGGAGAGTCGGGGTGGTCACCGGGCTGGTCTGGACCGAATTCGGCGGTGAGATCATTTTCGTGGAGGCCGGTATCATGAATGGCGGGCAGCAGCTGATTCTCACCGGCTCCCTGGGGCAGGTGCTGCAGGAGTCGGCGCAGACGGCGCTCAGCTACGTGCGCAGCCATGCCGCGGCGTTCGGCATCTCGCCGGAGTTTTTCGCCGGCCATGACATCCACATTCACATCCCCTCGGCCGGCATCTCCAAGGACGGCCCCTCGGCCGGGCTCACCATCGCTGTGGCCCTGATATCGTTGCTGAGCGGGAAAGCGGTCCGGCCGCACGTTGCCATGACCGGCGAGCTGTCGCTCAGCGGCCGCATTCTGCCCATCTGCGGCCTGAAGGAAAAAGTTCTGGCCGCCCAGCGGGCCGGGATCAAGACCGTGATCGTGCCCAGGGCCAATTCACCCGACGTCGGTCGGCTCGAACCCGACATTACGGAAGGACTGGAAGTGATCCTGGTGGACCAGGTGGAGGCGGTGGTCGATCGGGTGCTGGAGGCCAGAGGAGCAGCTCAATCCTCCATGCGGTAGCGCCGAAGTTTCCGCCAGAGGGAGACCCGGTCGATGGCCAGGATCTCGGCGGCGCGGGTCTTGTTGTGGTTCACTTGTTTGAGGACCCAGGCGATGTATTCGCGCTCGTTTTCCTCCAGGGTCAGGTATTCGTGGGTCGACTGGCCGCGCCTGAGGATGATGCGGCGCTGTTGGAGATCGGCGGGCAGGTCTTCCAGCGATATCAGCGGCCCGCGGGTCAAGGCGACGGCGCGTTCCATGATGTTCTCCAATTCGCGGATGTTCCCGGGAAACTCATATTCCATAAGGACTTGCAGCACCGCGTCGTCGATGCCGGTGACCGGTCTGGCCTGGTCCCGGCCGAACTTTTGCAGGAAGTGACGACAGAGCAGGGGGATGTCGTCGCGGCGCTCGGAAAGCGGCGGGACCAGCAGGGTCATCACGCTGAGGCGAAAATAAAGGTCGTGCCGAAACGCGCCTTTTTCGACCTCTTCCTTCAAATTCTTGTTGGTCGCGGCGAGGACCCGGATATCAACCGGGATTTCCACGGTGCCGCCCACCCGCATAAGCTTCTTCTCCTGGAGCACCCGTAGGAGTTTGACCTGCATCGACAGGGGCATTTCGGCGATTTCATCGAGCAGAATGGTGCCGCCCTGGACGGTCTCGAGCAGGCCCTTCTTGACGCCTCTGGCTCCGGTGAACGCCTCCTTCTCGTGGCCGAAAAGCTCGTTCGCCAGAAGCTCTTCGTTGAACGCGCCGCAGTTTACCGCCAAAAAATGGTTTGCAGCTCGCGGGCTCAGGTGATGGATCATCCGCGCGACCAGTTCCTTGCCCGTGCCGGTTTCCCCCAGGATGACGACCGCGCAATCCGCGGGCGCGATCTGCTGAATGGACTTTTTGAGGCTTTCCATCTTCGGGCTGGTGCCGATAAGCAGAGGCTGCGCCGCGCGGGCGCTGACCTGCTGCTTCAGGTCCTGGACCTCCTGGCGCAGAGCTCGCTTTTCCAGCGCCTGCTGCGCGAGGGCGCGTACATCTTCGATCTGGTAGGGCTTGGAGACGTAGAAGAAAGCGCCCTTGCGCATCGCTTCCACGGCTGTGGCGACCGTCGCAAAGCCGGTGATGACGATCACCTCCGGAGGGGGCTGGCACTTCTTCGCGGCCTCCAGGACCTGCAACCCGTCCACCCCCTGCATCCGCAGGTCCGTCATGACCAGGTCGAATCCGGATCCCGCCAAGGCTTTCAGGGCCGCTTCGCCGTTTTCGGCACATACGACCTCATGGCCTTCCTTGCGCAGGATATAGGCCAGGTTCTCCCGGGCGATGCTCTCGTCATCCACCACCAGGATACGAGATGTTTTCATCGGGCCCTCACATGCGTTCGGGATCCTGGGTGACCGGCAGACGGATGATGAAGCGTGTGCCTTCTCCCGGGCGGCTTTGCACCGCAATGCTGCCCCGGTGCTTCTCGATGATGCCGTAGACAATGGAAAGTCCCAAGCCGGTTCCGGCCCCGACTTCCTTGGTGGTAAAGAAGGGGTCGAAAATTTTCCCGATGTCCTTGGGATCGATCCCTTTGCCGGTGTCTTCCACGACGATCTCGATCACCGGTTTCTGCTCGGCGGTCGTGGCCGGCCGGGCGCTGACGCGGATTTGACCGGGCAATTCCTCTATGGCTTGAGTCGCATTCATCAGAAGGTTGAGCAGCACTTCCTGCATCCGCTGGCTGTCCATATCCAGCTGGATGTCCGGCGGGATGTCGGCTTTGATCTCGATTCCGGCCGGCACCTGGCTGGAGATCAGGCGCAGGGCCCGCTCGACTACATCGGAAAGCTGCGTCGTCCGCAGGGCAAACTCCCTCTGGCGGGAAAATTCCAGCAGTCCCTTGACGATCTCTTGCGCCCGCAGGATTTCCAGCAGGCAATTGCTTAAGAGCCGCTTGGAGAAGTCCGGATCGCCATGTCCGAACTCCTCCGAAAGGATCTGCAGGGACGTGGAGATATTGTTCAAGGGGTTGTTCAGCTGGTGGGCGATCCCCGAGGCCATGATGCCGATCGAGGAAAGCTTCTGCGCCTGGACGAGTTGTTCCTGGCGTTTCTCCAGCTCGGCGATCATCCGGTTGAA
>JBLMXM010000036.1:0-11960 GCA_050257775.1 Hyphomicrobiales bacterium | reverse complement strand
ATCACTTCTACTCTGTCTACGCTCACCTGGAAGACATCTTCAAATCGGTGGAAAATCGGGTGGAGGCGGGTGATGTCATCGCCACGGCGGGAGACTCCGGCGCGATGGGAGCCACAGGCATTTACTTTGAGTTGCGTCACCACGACCGGCCGCTGGATCCCATGGAATGGTTGCAGCCGGGATGAGGGAAACGATCAGCGTTAGTGCTTGGTGTTTGGTTTCTAACATTTCATGTTTAGATTAGGGATGACCAAATTCAGAGGACGGGAGCTTGACAGGGAACCGGGCGTGGCGGGACTGATGTGCCGGCAACCGTGATTGGTCAGACCCCCGTCGATTACAACATAAGGAGCCATTTTATGATCGGGAAATTCAACCGACCGGTGAAGCTGTGGGTGATCATGGTTACGGCCGTCTTTGTGTGGATGCTGAGCACCGGCTTCCAGAAAGCCGATTCGGCCGCCGGCAAGGACGACCTCTACGAGCAGCTGAAAATCTTCTCCGATGTCATCGAGCTGGTCCAGAAGGACTACGTCGATGAGGTCGATGCCAAGGACCTCATCCAGAAGGCCATTCAAGGCATGCTCCAGGGTCTGGACCCCCACTCCTCGCTTCTGCCGCCCGATGCCTTCGAGGATCTGCAGATCGACACCAAGGGGAAGTTCACGGGCATCGGTATCCACATCACCATGCAAAACGGTTTCGTTACCGTCATCTCCCCGATCGAGGACACCCCGGCCTATCGAGCCGGCATCGAGGCCGGCGACCGTATCATCAAGGTGGACGGGCATCTGACCAAAGACCTGCGCGAGGCGGTCCGGATGATGCGCGGGCCCAAAGGATCCAAGGTGGTCGTGACCGTCTTGCGCGAGGGTGTCAAGAAGCCGATCGATTTCGACCTCACCCGCGATGAAATCCCGATTCAAAGCGTCAAGTACATGAGCCTCAAGCCCGGTTTCGGCTATGTGCGCATCTCCAACTTCACGGGGACGACCACCCAGGAGTTTGAGAAGGCCCTGGAAAAGCTGGAAGCCTCGGAGGCTCCGATGAAGGGGCTGATCCTCGACCTGCGCAACAACGGTGGCGGATTGTTGAATCAGGCCATCAGCATTTCCGATGAATTCCTGGACAAGGGCCAGATTGTCTCAATGAAGGGCCGCGACAAGAAGAATACGAAAGTCTTCAACGCCACTCCCTCCCCGGTTCAGCGCACCTATCCAATTGTGGTGCTGATCAACGGCGGGACGGCCAGTGCTTCGGAAATCGTAGCCGGCGCTCTCCAGGATCAGAAACGCGCCCTAGTCATCGGGACAACGTCCTTCGGCAAAGGCTCGGTTCAGACCGTAGAGACCCTGCGCGACGGCTCCGGCCTCAAGCTCACCATCGCGCGGTACTATACACCGAGCGGCCGATCCATCCAGGCCAAAGGCATCGAGCCCGACATCACCCTTAAGTTCAAGCGCATGGATGCCCCAGAGGGGACGGCGGGCGATGATTCCATCCTCAAAGAGAAAGATTTGGAAAACCATCTGGAAGCCGAGGGAGATGCCGAAAAAACAGACACCAAGAAGAGCCCGGAAAAACCCGCGGCAGGATCTAAGAATCCGGTGAAAGATGCCGAGTCCCGGGTCGGCCCCTTGAAGCTGGAAACTCTGCAGACTGATAATCAGGTGATGCGTGGGCTTGAAATCCTGATCGGCTACGACGTGCTCAAACAGGCGAAGAACTGAGCGCACCGCGCTCGAACGCTTCCGGCATGCCAGCCACAAGACCACCTCGCAAAGGGGCGCGCCGACGCAAGCCGCGACCAAAGGCGGCGGGCTTCCCGCTGCTCAAGGCGCTGGCCGGGACTGTTCTCCTGGCCGCCGTCGTGCTCGCTGCCCTGCTGGTCGGCCGGTGGCTTTCGAGGCCGCCGCCGCGAGTGGATTTAACCGAAAGCCGGCCGACCGCAGCGGCCAAGCAGGCACCCACCGCCAAGGCCCCGGCCGTCCCCAGAAAGGCGGAAAGCGAACCTCCGGCGCCGAAGCCGACCGGCCGCAGCGCCGGTACGGAAGCAGCCGGCGCCGGCAAATTGCCCCTCTATGAGGTCTTTCCGGAGAAGCCGCCGTCCCCTAAAACTCCGACGGCGGCCGAATCCGATACGCTGCACGCGGCCCTGCCCCCCTCTCCGCCCGAGCTGCCCCCTCTCAAGAAGCCGCCCCGTGTGGCGATCATCATCGACGACGTGGGCTATGACCGGCACCTGGCCGAAAAATTAATCGACCTGAATGCTCCGCTCACCCTATCCATCCTGCCACACAGCCCCCACCAGGAGAGCATCGCCCGGCTGGCCCATGACCGCGGCTTGGATGTTATGCTGCACCTGCCCATGGAACCGGTGGAGTACCCGGAGATCAATCCCGGCCCGGGAGTCCTTCTGACCGCGATGGCTCCGGATGAGCTGCTGCGAGTGCTCGAAGAAGACCTGGCGGCCGTGCCGTACATCCAAGGGGTTAACAACCACATGGGCTCGCGGCTGACCGCGCGCTCCGAGCAGATGTACCAGGTGTTTTCGGTCCTCAAGCGCCGCGGGCTTTTTTTCATCGACAGCCGCACCACCAATGAAAGCGTCTGCCGGTCCTCGGCACGCCTGTTTCAGATCCCCTTCACGCAGCGGGACGTGTTTCTGGACCACGTCCACGATGCGGCTTTCATCCGCAAACAGATCCGAGAGTTGGTGCGCATCGCCCAGCTCAAAGGCGAAGCGGTGGGGATCGCCCATCCCCACCCGACCACCTATGCCATTCTCAAGGAAGAACTCCCCAGCCTGCGCCAGCAGGTGGAAATCGTACCCGTCTCGCGGCTGGTCCGAGTGGTCGGGTAGATTCCAATTTTAAGTGCTCCTGGAACATGATAAAATTCAGTGGATCATGAGCAAATTATAGCAAGGATGCCGTTTCCATGACCGATGGCCCACCGCTCTACAACAGTCGCCTCACCAAGATGTATGTCGAGTATCTGCGACTGCACTATCCGCATGTAAAGGTGGAATCCGTCTTGCAGGAAGCCGGCATCGCTGCCTACCAGATTGAGGATCACGCGCACTGGTTTACCCAGCTGGAGGTGGACCGCTTTCATGACGTCGTGCTCCATGCGACCGGGGAGGCGGACATCTCGCGCAAGGTGGGTCGGTTTGCGGCATCGTCTCAGAGTTTAGGGGCCACCAAGCAGTACGTCCTGGGCATGATGACCCCCACGCTGCTTTACCAATTCATGGAGAAGAGCTATGCGCTGGTGAGCCGCGGCGCCAGCATCTCGGCTCGCAAGCTGGGGCCCACCTCGGTCGAGGTCGTCGCATGCCCCAAACCCGGGGTTGCGGAAAAGCCCTATCAATGCGCGAACCGCACCGGCATTTTTGAAGCCCTGTCCCAGTGGTTTACGGCCGAATTGGCCCGGGTTGATCATCCGGAATGCTTCCACCGCGGCGACCCGCGCTGCCGCTATATCGTCTCATGGCAGGAAAGCGACTCGCATCGCTGGTGGCGCCTTCGCAATCTGGCGATCGCCCTGGCGGCGCCAGCGTGCGCCGGGAGCCTATTGTTCCTGCCTTTCGGCGTCTGGGGAATTCTTGCGCTGGGGCTCGCCTCTCTGGTCTACGCCTGCAGCTGGCAATCCGAAAGGCTGAAAAACAGGTGGCTAGCCGATACCGTGGCCAACCAAAAAAAGGCCGCCGAGGAAACACTGCTGGAAAGCGAAGTTCGGTACAACAACGCCCTGCTGATCCGGGAGATCGGGCAGGCCACATCCACGATCCTGGACATCGATAACCTGATTACCGCCGTCATGGGCATTATCGAGAAACGCCTGGACTTCGACCGCGGCATGCTCATGCTGACCAACGCGGACGGAACAGCCCTAACGTACGCCGCCGGCTACGGCCACAGCCCGGCCCAGGAGGACATTCTTCGATCCACCACGTTCAACCTGGACAACCCCCGATCCAAGGGAGTGTTCATTCTGGCCATTCGCGAGCGCCGGCCTTTTCTCATCGAAGACATCCATCAGATCGAAAGCGACCTGTCTCCGAAGAGCCTCGAGTTTGCACGCCAGCTGGGAAGCCAGTCGCTGATCTGTGTGCCGATTGTTCACAAGGAGGAGGCCCTCGGCATCTTGGTTGTCGACAACAGCAAGTCAAGAAGATCCTTACAGCAAACCGACCTGAGTCTGCTCATCGGGGTAGCGTCACAACTGGCCACCAGCATCGTGAACGCCATGTCATTTGAGAGAATTCAGGAAAGCGAGAAGAAGTACCGCGAGCTGGTGGAAACGGCGAGCAGCCTCATTCTGCGGGTCGACCAGAGCGGCCGGATCACATTTGTAAACGAATTCGCTCAACGATTGTTCGGATATAAAGAATTGGAACTCCTTGGCCAGGATGCCGCTGGTTTCGTTCTGCCGGACAGCAGGGCGGCCGCCCCCCGGTTCGATGAGTTTATCGCCGCCATGAGCCGCGATCCGATGCAACCGGCGGTCAAGGAAAGCGAAACGCGACTTCCTTCAGGCAAGACGGTCTGGATCGCCTGGACCTATCGGCCCATCTGCGACGACAGCGGCGATTTCCGCGAGTTGTTGTGCATCGGCAACGACATCACCGAGCTGAAACGCGCCGACCAGGAGAAAAAAGAGTTGCAGACCCAGTTGGTGAGAGCGCAGAAGATGGAAGCCATCGGCACTCTGGCCGGAGGGGTGGCCCATGATCTGAACAACATTCTCTCGGGCATCGTCAGTTATCCCGAATTGTTGTTGATGGACCTGCCGGCAGACAGCCTGTTGCGCAAGCCGATTCTGACCATAAAGAAGTCAGGAGAGCGGGCGGCGGCCATCGTCCAAGACCTTCTGACCCTGGCCCGCCGGGGCGTCGAGACCACTGAGGTGGTGAACCTGAATTCGATCGTGACAGACTACCTGGCGAGCCCGGAGTTCTCCAAGCTGGAGTTGAACCATCCCAATATCACCACCGAGACCCACCCGGACGACCAGTTGCTGAACATAGTCGGTTCGCCGGCACACCTGTCCAAGACCATCATGAACCTGGTCACCAATGCCGCCGAAGCCATGCCCGACGGCGGAAAGATCGTCATCCGTACCGAGAATCGCCACATCGAGCGGTCGAAAATCGGGTATGAGGAACCCGTGCACGGCGACTTCGTTACCCTGACCGTCTCCGATGCGGGCATCGGCATACCGCCGGAGGAAATGGAACGCATTTTCGAGCCGTTCTACACCAAGAAGACCATGGGACGAAGCGGCACGGGTCTGGGCATGGCGGTGGTCTGGGGTACGGTCAAAGACCACCGCGGGCACATCGATATCCAGAGCAACGTGGGCAAAGGCACAGACATCACCCTTTATTTTCCCGCCACTCGCCGTGAGACCCCTCGCCGGGAGCAACCCTTGTCGCTGGAGGCGCTCAAGAGCCGGGGAGAAACGGTCCTGGTGGTGGATGACATCCGGGAACAGCGCGAAATTGCCACGGAAATACTAAGCAAGCTGGGTTATGCGGTTGCGACCGCCGCAGGCGGAGAAGAGGCCCTGGAGCATCTCAGCCGGCACCCGACCGACCTTGTCGTGCTCGACATGATCATGGGCCCCGGCATGGATGGGCTCGATACCTTCAAACGGATCCTGAGGCTGCGGCCGGGACAGAAAGCCATCATCGCCAGCGGCTATTCGGAATCCGTGCAGGTCCGGGAGGCGCAGCGGCTGGGTGCGGGAGCCTACATCAAGAAACCCTACCTGCTGCAAACCTTCGGCCGGGCCGTCCGGGCTGAATTAGATAAGCCTTAAAGTTCATATCAAGCTTGATCAGGAGTCCGGAGTCTATAATTTCGAAGCACGAAATCCGAAATTCGAAACAATCCCAAAATCCAAAGGGCCAAACGCCTCAACCTGTTTTGAATTTCTATCGTTTGAATATTGGAATTTGGTTTCGAGTTTCGATATTCGAATTTCGGATTTCCACTGCTTCAGGAACACTCGATTAGGTGGCCTTCAGCATATCGTAGAGGGAGCCCGGGAATAGAAAGGTGAACTCGTAGCGGCCGAAGCTGATGACGTCCCGATCGTGGATCTCCACAGGCTTGTTCTGCAGCCGCGTGCCGTTCAGCAGAGTTCCGTTGGTTGAGCCGCAATCCTTCAGGATATAGGCGTCGCGTTTGACCTCAATGAGGGCGTGGTTCTTGGAAATGGCATAATCAGGCATGATGAGGTCGTTTCCGTCGATGCGGCCAATAGAAAAGACGTTGCCGGTGGAGGTCGCATACTCGCCCTTGACCAGAGGGTAAATCGCGTGTTTCAGGCTCTCGGAGGCTGAAACGGACTCCCCGCCTTCATCCGTGGGCTCAAACAGAATCGTACGGTTCATTTGCGATCCGGCGTCCGATCGGGCTGCCAGTGTTCCCATGTGAATCGCTGCCCCGGCCACCACAGGCTTCTGCATGAACCGGATGAAGTCTTCGCGGGAAACGGATTGGACCATGCGCTGCAATGCGGTCAGACCGATTCGCCCCGCCGAGCTGATCATCCGGGACAATCCTGCAGGTTCCTTGGGCTGGCCCGCTTGGGATTTGGTGTTTTCCTTTGGGTGGCTGAATAGCATTCCCCCTCCTTCGGTTGACGGCCGAAACTGGGTCAGCACTTAGCATTACTGCGGCAAAATTCAACAGGCCTTCTCTCCTCCGGCCGCAGGATCACTCGAGGTGCTGTCGCGCCGAGCCGCAACCCTACTCCCGGCCAGGATGTCTGAAAACACCTGGGGCATTTGACTTGCCCCCGCCGGCTTGACTAAAATGGACTCTTAACCGGTATAATCGTCCGGATTAAAAAAAACTTTAGTCCGTATTTTATTATCTTATCGCCGTTTACCTGGGGCAGTCGCCGGAAAAAGGGTCGCCGACCCCAGACAGACCTGGTCGCCCATGATTCGTGCCGCACTCATTTTGGCTCTCATTCTGCTGAATTTCATATCCTGCTTCATCGAGGACATTTACCTGGAGTTTCGCCCGCTCAGCCAAGGGCAGGCGGCACCGTTCACGCTGCGGGCCGACCGTCCATTCCTCGTTCCCGTGCTGGAGTCGGATAACTTGCAGACGCCCGCGGCCTCAGCCCCGGTTGTCGTCGAATTCCTGCCCGGGGAGGTGGTAGTTCCGTTCCTCAAGCGCATCGACGAGCGCGACCAGCAGTTGATCGACGCCTTCGAGAGCCAGCGGTCGGAAGCTCTGGCGCGCGAATCCCCGCTCGTCATGTTTGTGGCCATATGGATGGTGGTCTTTCTGGGGTTCTTTCTATTTGCCTTGCCCCGGGGAGGCTACAAACGATCGGTGTCCCATCCGTTGCTGCTGGCGCTTCTGATCCTACAGGGGGTCATTTTCAAAGCCCTGCTTCTCTTCACGTCGCTTCCGGTGGATAGTCTACCCTTAGCCTTGTTGCCTTTTCTGGTCATCGGCATGAACCAGGGCCGTGTGACCGCGGTCGGCACCTTCCTGGTCGGTGTCGTGCTGGCGGCTCTCTTTATGGGCCGGTCCTGGGAAATCCTGACGAGCTTTTTGGTGGTCGGCCTGACGGCCATCATGCTGGCGCCGAAAACCCTGCGGTTGCGCAGCGTGGTTCTGCCGTGCCTGTTGATCGGCGTGGTTCATGCGGTCCTTCTCACGCTTCACCGGGCCGACTGGATCGCCATCCCCCTGACGATCCACCTGCCTGAGGAATGGAGTCCGACGGCGCTGCTATCCCTCGCGGCCAACCCGTGGGTGGCGCAGCGCGCCTGGGCTTTCATGGGCGGAGTGTCATCGGGAGCCTTGGCGCTGCTGCTGCTCCCCGTGCTCAAGGCCGGGTGGAGCATCGGTTCGACTTTCACCCTGCGCCGCTTTTCCGATCTTGACCAGCCGCTTCTGAAACGGCTCTTCGCCGAAGCTCCCGGCACCTACCAACACTCGATGAACGTGGCCTACCTGGCCCAGGCGGCCGGCTCCGCCGTAGGCGCCAACCCGGTGCTGTTGAGGATCGGAGCCTATTTTCATGATGTTGGCAAGATCGAGCACCCGGCAAGCTACATCGAGAACCAGCTGAACGGGGTAAACCTTCATGATGCGCTTGACCCTTATGAAAGCATTGAAATCATCACCGGCCATGTGAAACAGGGAGTGCTGATCTGCCGGGATGTCCGGCTGCCCGGAACGGTGATCGATCTGATCCAACAGCACCATGGGACCCAGGTGGTAGACTTCTTTTTCCACAAGGCGTTAAGGCTCAAGCCGAAGGGCGGTGTTCGCGAAGAAGAATTCCGCTATCCGGGCCCTAAGCCCCAGAGCGTTGAGGCGGCCCTGCTGATGATCGCGGACGCCGTGGAGGCAGCCTCCCGGTCTTTGAAAACGCCCACGCGGCCGGCCTTCGAAAAACTGGTTCGCCTGATTGTGGTCAAACGCATTGCCGACGGCCAGTTCAGTGAATGCGTTATCGACACCCGGGACATCGATGCCATCATCCGCTCCCTGGTGGATGCGCTGGAGGCCGCCTTTCATTCGCGCATTCCCTACCCCTGGCAGCAGGCTCCTCCGGTCCAGACCAAGAAGGCGGGATAGGACGTTCTGCTTGCCCGGGACGATTTGAAATGGTAGGGAACCCGGCTTGGTGCCCTGCAGCACCCGTCGAGAATCCCGATCACGAAACTCGGGGATGACTCCGGCAATTGCATGTAGCGTTTTAGTTTGCGAGGTGGATTCATGGCATTAGCACTTATGGAGGGCAATGAGGCCATTGCCCGGGGGGCGGTGGCGGCCGGGTGCCGGTTTTTCGCCGGCTATCCGATCACCCCGGCGACGACGATTCTTAACCATATGCTGGCCATGCTGCCGCCGCTGGGTGGGATCTGTATCCAGGGCGAGGACGAGATTGCATCCATCGGCTTCTGCCTGGGCGCCTCAATGGCGGGGATGAAGGCGATGACAGCAACCTCAGGCCCCGGCATCAGCCTATACAGCGAGCAGATTTCCTTTGCTATCGGCAGCGAAATCCCCATCGTCATCGTCGACATCCAACGGCTGGGCCCTTCGACCGGCTCGGCCACTCGCGGGGCGGACGGCGATGTTCAGTTTCTGCAGTGGGGCAACAGCGGCGGCATGCCGGTCATCGTCCTGGCGCCGGCCGATGTAAAAGACTGCTACACCCTCACGATGCACGCCTTTAACCTGGCGGAGCGGCACCGCTGTCCGGTGTTCGTCGCCTCCAACAAGGAAATCGCCATGACCCGGGCCAGCGTGGATATGGAAAGCCTGCAGCCGCCGACGATGGTCGACCGGGCTGCACCACCGCCGGGCCAACCGTATCTTCCGTTTCAAACCAGCGGCAACCAAGACGTGCCGGCCTTTCTGCCGATCGGCGGCCGAACCCTGGTGCGCCAAACCTCATCGACTCACGGCCCGGACGGCTACATCACCACGGACCCGGCCGAGATCACTCGGATTCTGGCACGCATGCAGGCCAAGGTGAACGCAGCAGCTGATCGTTTGGCGTTGTATGAGCATTCTCCCGCGGATGGGGCCGACACCCTGATTATCACCTATGGGGTCACGGCCCGGGCCGCGGCCGCGGCCGTGCGCGAGTTGCAGCGCGGCGGAAAGCCGGCCTCGCTGTTGGTCCTCAAGACCCTCTGGCCGGTGCCGGCGGCAGCCATTCGCCGGGCGGCCGGAAACGCGCGGCGCATCCTGGTGGTCGAGATGAACCTGGGACAGTACGTGCGCGAAGTCGAGCGGATTCTGCCGGGGAAAACGGTCGACTTCCTCGGACAGATGAACGGCCGGCTGATCGCGCCGGAAACCATCGCGGAGGCTGTGATCCATGGATAGCCTGCTCAATGCGGCCCGGCCGCCCGTGTTCTGCCCGGGGTGCGGCCACGAACGCATCACCCATACCCTGGACAAGGCGTTTCAAAGCATGGGCCTCAGCGGCGAGCGCATCGTTCTGGTGAGCGACATCGGCTGCTCGGGGCTTTTTGACACCTTCTTCCACACCCATGCCTTCCACGGCCTGCACGGCCGCGCGCTCACTTACGCGGCCGGGCTCAAGCTCGCGCAGCCCGAACTCACGGTGGTGGTCACCATGGGCGACGGCGGCCAGGGAATCGGCGGGGCCCACCTGCTCGCGGCCTGCCGCCGCAACCTCGATCTGACACTCATGGTGCTGAACAACTTCAACTTCGGCATGACCGGAGGCCAGTATTCCGCCACCACGCCGCCCGACGCTGCGGTGGGCTCGGGATTCCTCAACCGGCTGGAGCGGCCACTGGACATTTGCGGGGTGGCCAGGGCCGCCGGCGCCCCCTATGTCGTGCGCTGCTCGGCTTACCGCAGCGATGTCGCCGATGTGATCCGCAAGGCCATCGAATTCAAGGGATTTTCCCTGGTCGATATCTGGGGGATCTGCCCGGGCCGGTTCTCCAAACGCAACCGCCTGACGCCCAAGGCCATTGACGAGGCCCTGGCGCGGGTTTCGTCCGCGGACGGAGCGGCTCCGGAAAACCAGCGCCGGGAGTTCGGGAACCATTACCGCGAGTTGGCCGCCAGCCAGAAGCCGGTCCCTCCACCGCAGGCATTTGCTGCCCGATTCACGCCGGTCAGCGGCGAGCGGCAGGAGGTCATCATGCTGGGTAGCGCCGGTCAGCGCATCATCACAGCCGGTGAAATTCTGTGTCTGGCCGGTCTGCAGGCCGGCTTAAACGTCACCCAGAAGAACGATTACGATATCACCGTGCTGCGCGGGCCCTCCATCAGCGAGATGATCCTCTCCCCCCGGGAGATCGACTACACCGGCATCGACCGCCCTTCCGTGGTCGTGGCCCTGGGGCCGGAAGGCGTGGCGCGGCGCAAGAAGATCATCGCGGGCCTCGCCGAAACCGGTATCGTTATTCAAGCGGCGGGGGTGGATGTGCCGGCAGGCCGCGGCCGCATTCACCGGGTGGACCTCAAGGGACAGGGATTCAAGGGCACGGATTGGGCCCTGGCATCGTTGGGGGTGATGGCCAAGCTCGGCGTGGTGATCGGGCCGGAGATGCTGGAGGCGGCGCTCGTCGCCCGGTTCAAGGGCGACGCCCTGGCCGGCGCGGTGGAGATCGTCCGCAAGGTTGAACCGGGGGAGTGGGCGTGAGCACCGCTTTGAGGCGGTTGTCATGAAACACGAAAGGCCCATGGCAGCATGGGCCTTTTGTTTAGGACCGTTGTCGATCGAGGTCGACGGTTGTTCTACTCCAAAACCATCAGTACCTGTTGGGAGGCCACCGTGTCGTCTTTCTTGACTTTAATTTCCCTTACCTTTCCGGATTCAGGAGAGGGGATCGCGTTTTCCATCTTCATGGCTTCCAGGATCAGAACCTCCTGATACTCAAGAATCTCGTCCCCTACCTTGACGAGGATATCAACGACTTTTCCGGGCATCGGGGCCTTGATTTGCTTGCTCATGCCTTGCTCTCCTCCATATCAGTTTATCAGCCGAGCGCGGCCGGCGGCTGGCTAAAAGAATGGTGTTTGATACTGGAAGGCTCCTGGAATGTCAAGGACAAACGGCGGTTGAAACGGTTTCCGTCCTTGACGCCACCGGGCAGTTTGTATAAAGAACAGTTTCGCTTCAGCGTGCACGGCAACCCGGCCATGCGGTAGTTCAAACCGCCCGGCCGGACAACAATTGATGAACTTGTAAAAAGTCATCTGATTCGATGACTTTGTAAACAGGACAAGATCAAGGCGCGCGAATCTCGTGGCGCGAGGCGTACTCGCAGTACGCCGCAGCGACAGCGAGATGAAGCGCAACGCAGAGATTGGCCTTTTTACGAAGTCATCAACATTTCAGACGGGGAGGATGGAGGACATGCGACCGTATTTTGAGAAGATGAAAGAGTTCGGCAGCGCGTTAAAGCCCGGTCTCATCAAGAG
>JBLMXM010000035.1:0-14893 GCA_050257775.1 Hyphomicrobiales bacterium | reverse complement strand
TTAAGCTTTAAGTGTTAAGTTTTAACCAAGAAATCAAGTTCGGCTCTGGGCAGCATGGCTATGATCCTTTCCCTAAAACTTAACACATAAAACTTAAAACCCTATTTTATGTACCCCGCTTTCGCGAGTAAATCCACGGTCACCCCTGACGACGAGGGGCCCGGACGATCTTGTTTTGCGGATAAAAACTTCTCGACATACCTGCCGATCATGTCGGTTTCGACGTTGACCCGCTCTCCTTTCCGCTTGAATCCGATGGTGGTCAGCTCCACCGTGTGCGGTATAATGCTCACAGTGAAACGGTCTGGCTCAAGGCTGTTGATGGTCAGGCTGATCCCATCCACGGCGACGGAGCCCTTGACGATCATAAAACGCGTAAGCGCCACGGGAACGGAAACGGTGACGATGACGGCGTTGCCCGCCGCTTCACGCCCGTCGATCACCCCTGTGTCGTCGATGTGCCCGGAAACCAGGTGGCCGTCGATCCGGTCCGACAGACGCAAGGCGCGCTCAAGATTCACCCGCTCGCCCACGCGGGCAGCCCCGAGAGTGGTTCGGGCAAGGGTTTCCGGCGAAACGTCGACCTCAAAGCGCCGAGCGGTGATCTGAACCGCCGTGAGGCAGGCCCCGCTGACGGAAATGCTGTCGCCGATCTTGATGCCGGATAGATCGAAATCGGCCTCGACGCTCAGCCGCTTGCCCTGCCCGGAGGGCCGGATCGCGGCAATGCGTCCCAGTCCTTCGATGATACCGGTGAACATCGCTTCAAACCTCTATCCCGAAGCTTGATGAACCCGCAAAAAATTTCCTCTTCAAACCATCTCGTGGGGCGAGGCGTACATAAAGTACGCCGCAGCGATTACGAGATGAAACGCAACGCCAAGATTGGCCTTTATGCCAAGTCATCGAGCTGGAACCACGTAGCCCTCGATCATGACGTCGTCCCCGAAATGCCGGGTGGCGATCCGGTCGAGACGAATACCGTCCTCGATCCGCTCCGCCCCGGTTCCGGCGCATATGGGTACGCCGTCGTCGCCGCCCAAGATCAAGGGGGCATAGAAAAAACGTACCTTGTCGACGATGCCCGCCTTGAACGCTGAAGCCAAGACCCGGCTGCCACCCTCAATCAGGATCTGGGTTACGCCCATCGCGCCCAGTTGATCCATCAAGGGGGCCATATCCACCCGCCCGTCCCGGGTCTCGGCTTCGATCACCCGCACGCCCTTCCGGATCAGGCGGCCTTTGGATTCCGCAGAGACTCCGTGCCCGGCGATCACCCAGGTCTCTGCGGCGGAGGTGTGGTTCAGAACCCGTGCGACCGGATCGATCCGTAAGCGGGTATCCAGAATGATTCGAATGGGGTCCTTGGGCCGGCCCTCTCTCATACGGGCCGTCAGAAGCGGATCGTCAGCGGCGATGGTTCCGACCCCCACCAGGATCGCATCGGCCGCGTGGCGCAGCTCATGAACGAAGGCCCTCGCACTTTCGCCTGTGATCCATTTGGACTCCCGGCTTCGGGTGGCCATGCGCCCGTCTAACGTGGCGGCACACTTCGCCGTCACAAAGGGTCGGCCGGTGCGGATGAATTTGATAAACGCCTCGTTGAGCTGCCGGGCCTCGCCTTCGCACACCCCGATCCGGATGTCGATTCCCCTGCTCTTCAAATAATCCGCACCGCCGCCGGTCACGTGCGGGTTGGGGTCCTTCATGCCGATCACCACCCGCTGGATGCCGGCCTCAAGGATCTTGGCCGTACACGGGGGGGTTCGGCCGGTGTGGTTGCAAGGCTCAAGCGTGACGTAGAGCGTAGCTCCCTGTGCCTCCGCGCCCGCCGCGTCAATGGCATGGACTTCCGCATGGGGCCCGCCGGGAAACTGGTGGTACCCACGTCCGACGACTGCATGGTTCCGGACCACCACGGCGCCCACCATGGGGTTGGGCGAAGTATAGCCCCGACCCTGCGAGGCCAGTTCGAGGGCGATGTGCATGAACTGTTCGTCGTTCATGGAGCTACGCTTGATTACTGCGGTTCTGTAGCCTTTTCGACTTTCTCGGCGCTCAGAAGCTTCTTCAGTTCCTCAACAAAATCGTTCACATCCTTGAATTCACGGTAAACGGAGGCAAAGCGGACATAGGCCACTTCATCCAATTCATGGAGCTTGACCATGATCTTTTCACCGATGACCGAGGCCGGGATCTCCTTCTCTTCGGACTCCCGCAGGTCCCGCTCCATCTCATCGATGAACTCTTCGATACTGTTCATGCTGATGTTTCGTTTTTCACACGCCTTGAGCATCCCCGAACGCACCTTTTCACGATTAAAAAGCTCGCGCCGGCCATCCTTCTTGATGATCATGATGGGGATCTCTTCGATGTGCTCGTAAGTCGTGAAGCGCCGGTTGCAGGTCAGGCATTCCCGGCGTCTGCGGATCACGCTGGCATCCTTGCTCAATCTGGAGTCGATCACCTTGTTTTCAATCTCGCTGCAATACGGACACTTCATTCCTCACGCCCTCCCCCTTCATGAAACCGTCCATCGGTAGTTTCGCCAGACCGCATCTCCTTTGAGTCTTCAGCCTTGAGCTTTCGGCTCTTCCGTGCCGCTGATTTGAATCATGGCGATGCCCGCTTCGGCGAGCATGTCTCGCGCCAGTTCATCCGCATAGCCCGACCGGTAATAGATAGTGGTGATGCCAGCATTGATGATCATCTTGGCACAAATGGAACAGGGTTGGGTGGTGCAATACAGGCTTGCGCCTTTGACCGACACCCCGTGGTAGGCCGCCTGGATGATGGCGTTCTGCTCGGCATGGATGCCGCGGCACAGTTCGTGGCGCATGCCGGATTCAACGTTGAGCTTCTCCCGCAGGCACCCCACCTCCGTACAATGAGGCACGCCGGATGGCGCTCCGTTGTAGCCGGTGGACAGGATGCGTTTATCCTTGACGATCACCGCGCCGACCGCCCGTCGGATGCAGGTGGTGCGCTTGGCCACCAAGGCCGTGATGTCCATGAAGTAGGTTTCCCAACTGGGACGGTTGCTTTCGATCATGAGTATGAGGCGTTACGATCCATGGATTAAGGAACGAGAAAGAAGATGAATACCTAACGATCTGAAAATATAACAATCTATAGTATATTGCCGCGCGGGCAACCGCAAGAGAAAAAATAAAAAGAGCACAGCGCGGATGGCAGCGGCCTGCGGCAGCCGCGTTGCTCACCATGCTGTGCTCTCGGGTTTTCCGTGGGATCGTGTGGCCCTAAATCGTGTTGAGGCCGAGGCGTCAAACGTTGAACTTCCGGCTATTCGCTATATTTCTTGAACAATAGCGTAGCGTTGGTCCCGCCGAAACCGAAGGAATTGGACATGGCATAGTTCACCACGATTTTTCGTGCCACATTCGGAACATAGTCCAGGTCCAGTTCCTCGGCCTGGTTTTCGTAGTTGATCGTGGGTGGGACGATGCCGTCGTAAACGGCCATAGCCGAAAAAACCGCTTCGATGCCGCCGGATCCTCCCAGGAGATGGCCGGTCATGGACTTGGTGGAACTCACGGCCACCTTGCGGGCATGTTCCTTAAAGACACTCTTGATCGCGCGTGTCTCGTACAGGTCGTTCAGTTCGGTTGAGGTGCCGTGGGCATTGATGTAGTCCACCTGGTCGTAACGGATCCCGGCATCATCCACGGCCATCTGCATGCAGCGGGCCGCGCCGTTGCCGTCCGGCGGCGGCGAGGTCATATGGTAACCGTCACCGGTAAGCCCATAGCCGACCATTTCCGCGTAGATCCGCGCATTCCGCCGGCGAGCATGTTCGAGTTCCTCGAGAATCAGGATGCCCGCCCCCTCGCCGGGCACGAACCCGTCGCGGTCGCGGTCGAAGGGCCGCGATGCCCGTTCGGGCTCGGCGTTGCGCGTGGACAGCGCCTTCATGGCGTTGAACCCGGCAATGCAGGAGGGCGAGATGACGGCCTCTGTGCCGCCGGTAATCATGGCGTGGGCCCGGCCCTCCTGGATGATCTTGAACGAGTCGCCCACCGCGTGAGAGCCTGCCGCGCAGGCCGTCGCTAGCGAGGCGTTGGGACCCTTGGCTCCGAAGAGGATCGAGATCATCCCCGGCGCCATGTTCCCGATCATCATGGGAATGAAAAAAGGGCTCACGCGCTTGGGGCCGTTCTGGTGGATGGTCAGGATGGTGTCCTCCATGAACCGGAGCCCGCCCAGCCCGCAGCCCGTGATCACGCCCACCTGATCGCCGTTTTCTTCGGTGATGGCGAGCCGGGCGTCATCCACCGCCATGCGAGTGGCGGCAATCGCGTAAGCGATAAACAGCTCAAAGCGCTTGGCCTCTTTCTTGCTCATCCAGTCCTCGGGTTTGAAACCCTTGACTTCACCCGCAATTTGGGTTTCGTAGGACGATGGGTCGAACTTGGTGATCCGCGTGATGCCGGATCGACCGTCGCACAGCGACTTCCAGCTTTCCTGGATCCCGATTCCCACCGGGCTGACGATTCCAAGACCGGTGACAACTACCCGCTTAAACAATGGACCTCCTTGTCTGCCACGTGTGCGCAGCATTACTTTCGCTTGGCAACATAGTCCATCGCGTCCTTGACGGTCACGATTTTCTCCGCGTCCTCGTCGGAGATCTCGACGCTGAATTCCTCTTCCATGGACATGATCAGCTCGACGAGGTCCAGGGAATCCGCCCCTAGGTCGTCCACGAAAGACGCCTCGGGTTTGACTTCCGCAATATCCACGCTCAGTTTCTCGGCAATGATCTTCTTGACTCTTTCTTCGATCGACATGACTGTTCTCCCTCCGTAAAGTCCGTTTGATACGCTGATAGGCTATGTTGGTTTTTAGTGTTTAGTTTTGAATATCTGACTCTTTTCCGTTGAGCTTTGAGCTTTCAGCTTCGAGCTTCCTCACATATACATCCCGCCGCTCACATGCAGCACCTGCCCGGTGAGGTAGGCCGCCTGGTCGGAGGCCAGAAATGTTATCGCTCCAGCCACGTCATCGGGGCTCCCGGCTCGGCCTAAAGGGATCTGGGCCAGAAACGCCTCCCGGACTTTGTCGCTCAGCACCGCGGTCATCTGCGTCTCGATGAAGCCCGGCGCCACCGCATTGACCGTGATGCCGCGGCCCGCAAACTCCCGGGCCACCGTCTTGGTCAGCCCGATCAGCCCGGCCTTCGAAGCCACATAGTTCGCCTGGCCGGCGTTGCCGACCACACCGACCACCGAGGCCACGTTGATAATGCGGCCGGAGCGCTGCTGGGCCATGTGGCGCACCACCGCCCGTGTGCACAGAAAGGCGCCCTTGAGGTTGATGTTCATCACAAGGTCCCAGTCGGCCTCCTTCATGCGCAGCAGCAGGGCGTCCCGGGTGATGCCGGCGTTGTTCACCAGGACATCGATGCGGCCGTAGCTCTTGGCTACCTCGTCCGCCCATGCGGACACCGCCGCTTCGCTGGCCACGTCCACCTTCTGGAACGAGGCCTCAGGACCGAGGGCTTTCGCTGCAGCCTCTCCGGTCTCGGGGTTGACGTCGCAGATGGCGAGTTTCGCTCCCTCGCGGGCGAATGCTTCGGCCGTTACCCGGCCGATCCCGGCCGCTCCGCCCGTGACCATCACCACTTTGTCTTTAAACCGCATAATTTTCTCCTTCGGTGAAAATGAGTCACCGCTGAAAAACGATGTCGGCCAGGCAGTCCATGTCTTTGATCACGTTGCGGTAGCTGCCGGAAAACTCGCTGTAGCGGATTTCGGCAAGCGATTCAGCAACGGCGGCGGCATCGATCTCGCCGGTACCGCTGAGAATCCGCAGGCTGTTGCGCTCGAAGAGCTGGCACACCTCCCAGGCGAAAATCCGCGCCACGAGCGCGGCGCGTTCGACCTGAGGGTCGCCGGCAGCGGCGAGGGCCGCTGCCCTGCGGGCCACCGCGACACCGACCTCGACGTGCGCCATCAGGTCCGCCAGGTCGAACATGAGGATCTGCTGCCGCGTAAGACGGCTCATGTCGGCGACCGCGATCAGATGATTGAGCGCCCGGGCGGCCAAGCCATAGAAGACGCCCCCACAGCCCGGATGGGTTTTCTCCAACTGCTCCATCTCGGCGGCCATCGCACCGTAGAACTGGCCCTTGGTCTTGCGGCTCTTTTTCCAGCGGAACGTGCTGATAATGTTCTGCTGGATCTCGCTGGTGCCCTCGTAAATGGTGGTAATGCGCACGTCGCGCTTGATCTTCTCCACCCCGTACTCGACGATGTAGCCGTACCCGCCCAGGGCCTGGATGCAATCCTCACAGGCGCGGTTGCCCGCCTCGGTAGCGAACCACTTGGCGATGGATCCCTCCACCTCGAGGTCCTTCTCGCTGGCATCCAGCCGCTCGGCCACCTCTTCGATGTAAGCCTCGGCTGCCGCCAGGCGCACCACGTTGGGCACGATCAGCTTGTGGGTGTAGCCCTGCTTTTCCGAGAGCGGCGTCTTGAACTGGATGCGCTCCTTGGCATAGGGAACGGCAATTTCAAGCGCCGCCTCCCCCGCGCCCAACCCCATGGCGGCCACCATCAGCCGGGTGTAGCCGAACACCTCGTTGGCCTGCTTCAGGCCCTGACCCGGCACCCCGCCGATCAGGTTCTCCACCGGCACGAACGCGTCGGTGAAAGTCAGCGGCGAGGTGTTGGAAGCCCGGATGCCGTGCTTTTCCTCGCCCTTGCCGCGCTGAAAGCCCGGGGTATCCTTCTCCATGATGAAAAAGGTAGGTCCTTCCGGCGTCTGAGCCAGCACGGTGATGAAGTCGGCGTAGCCGCCCGTGGAGATGAACTGCTTGTTGCCGTTGATGCGGTAGCCCGTAACCCGGCCGGAATCATTCGTCACCGGGTCGGCCTTGGTCTTCAGGGCGGCGACGTTGCTGCCCGCATCCGGCTCGGTGACCGCATAGGCCACTAGGGCTTCACCGGCGGCGATCTTGCCGAGCCACTTTTTTTTCTGCGCCTCGGTTCCGCCGACAATGATCGGGTCGGCCCCGAGCTGAATGGCAAAAAAGGCGGTGGTAATGCCCAGGCAGACCTTCGCCATTTCGCGGGTAATCGCGCAGCTGTCCCGCGCCCCACCGCCCAGGCCGCCGTAAGCCTCCGGGATCATCAGCAGCTGCAGGCCGATCTCTGGCCCGAGCATCTCCCGGATGACCTCCTCGGGGAAAATCTCCTTGCGGTCGAACTCTAGGATCCGTTCCTTGGTCAGCAGGCGCTTTTTAAGCTGGGCCACCGTGTCCAGGACCATTTGCCGGGACTCGAGGTCCAACCCGGCCAGGGACTGTCCTTTCGCTGTTTCGTGGGAAACCATGCCATCCTTCCTTGTATCAGCCGGTTACAGGAGCCTGGATTGCTTCATTCTTCATCGGTCTTGGTCACTTTGCGCCCCTTGTAGGAACCGCAGCTGGGGCAGGCGCGGTGGGGAAGAACGGGTTCTCCGCAATCCGGGCAGGTAGAGAGGGTTGGAGCCGTGAGGCGCTTGCCGGTTCGGCGTTTGTCCCTCCGGGATTTAGACACTCTTCGCTTGGGCAGACCCATGAGTAATCTCCTAACTATTTGAGTTGAAATGGATAATAATTTAATCGCTTCCTAATTTCAAGTCCCGCGTTAAGTAATTGAATTCGGTTGGCATGTCAAGCTTTTTTCGTAAAAATGTGGGTCGGAGGATCTCTTGAGAAAGGAAGCGTTCTGTGCTATGCAAAAGCGCGCATCGCAGAAGGCTCGAGCCTTTGTCAATATAACTAATTTAAATTTATACTTATTATCAAATTTGCCGGCCTGCCGTAGCGTCGCCTAATGCCGGTTGAATCCGCCACTGGGTGTCCACTCGCCGGGAAAGTCTGACCGGCCGCACCCGGCGAGGTATTTCCGGGCTCGGGTGAAATTGCTTAATTTTGGTGAAGTAGGGTTAGAAAACCAAAAATATTAATTATCATTTTAATTTCAAAATGATAACTTCATTATTGAAGAGCTTTAAGTATCCGGAGTCATCTAGTTAAAATTCAGCGGGAGGGAGGAGCGCGCCAGACCTCGTCTCAACAGGTCTTTTCCGGTGCCGTCGCCTGAGGAGAACCTTATGCCTGAGATCGTTACCCGTTTTCCGCCGAGCCCTAGTGGCTTTCTGCACCTGGGCGGTGCCCGTACGGCGATCTTCAACTGGCTCTACGCACGCCGCATGAAGGGACGCTTCGTGCTGCGCTTCGAGGACACCGATACCGAGCGCTCTTCCCAGGAATTTGTTGATGCCATTCTGGAATCCCTGGAGTGGCTGGGGATCGACTGGGACGAAGGACCTTATTTCCAGACCCGGCGCTTTCCAGTCTACCGGGAATACGTCCAGAGACTCCTCGACTCCGGTAAAGCTTACTACTGTACCTGCCCGCCGGAGCGCCTGGAGGAGATGCGCCAGAAAGCCATGGCCTCCGGCGGCAAGCCGAAGTATGACGGCACCTGCCGGAACCGCGGTCTCGGGCCCGGTGAGAAAGCAGCCGTGCGCTTCAAGGCGCCCCTGAGCGGCACCACCGCGCTCGACGACGTGGTCAAGGGCAGCATTGTCTTCCAGAACGAAGAACTGGACGACTTCGTCATCTGCCGCAGCAACGGCAGCCCAACTTACAATTTCGCGGTGGTGGTGGACGACATCACCATGGGGATCAACACCATCATCCGGGGCGACGACCACGTGATGAACACGCCCAAGCAAATCCAGCTCTACCAGGCCCTCGACTTCCCGCTGCCCGTGTTCGCCCACGTGCCCATGGTGCTCGGCAAGGACCGCACGCGCCTGAGCAAGCGCCACGGCGCCACCTCGGTCACCGCCTACCGGGATATGGGCTTCCTGCCCGAGGCCATGATCAACTACCTGGTCCGCCTGGGGTGGTCCCACGGCGACCAGGAGTTTTTCACGCGCCAGGGGCTGATGGAGGTCTTCAACCTGGAGGCCATCGGCCGCGCCGCCGGCGTCTTCGACCCGGAAAAGCTGCTGGCGCTCAATGCAGACCACATCAAGGCGACCCCTCCGCCAAAGCTGGTTGCACCGCTGGCGCCGTTCATGAAAAGCCTTGGGGTCGCAATCCAGGAAGGTCCTCTCGTTGAGAAGGTGATCGCCACCCTCTCGGCGCGCAGCAAAACCTTACAGGAAATGGCTAAGCAGGCGCTTTTTTACTTCCAGGAAGAGGTCGCCTACGAGCCGGACGCCGCCCGAAAATTCCTGACGGCCGAGGCCCTGCCCGCGCTCAAGGCCGTAACGGCGAAGCTGGAGGTGCTGGGGGATTTCAGCGAACACGCCCTGGAGGAAACCTTCAAAGCCGTGATGGCGGAAACCGGCCTGAAGCTCGGCAAGATCGCCCAGCCCGTGCGGGTCGCACTCAGCGGCCGCGCAGCCAGCCCGGGCATCTTCGAGATCACAGCCATCATCGGCAAGCCGAAGACCTTGGCGCGGCTGCATAAGGCCATTGGGTATATCGAACAGCTGAAGACGTAGGCTGGAAGGCCCGGAAGGGTCTAAATGCAACTCAATAGCATCATCGAGTCTATGCCGAAGTACTTTGAACTTGACTCGGCCAGCCGAGTTGTATATTTTAAAATTTCTTGCTGAGGGATCGTCTAGCGGCAGGACGACGGGTTCTGGCCCCGTTAACCTAGGTTCGAATCCTAGTCCCTCAGCCAGCTTTAAAATCAAAAATTATATCAAATACTTATATTATAAAGCTGTCCATGTGAGAAAGGCGAGGTTTTTTAGACCTCGCTTTTCTTGCTTATTATCAAATGGGTTGTGTCTTTGTGGTGGTTCGAATTAGCCGGTACGACCCGCTTGCGCCGCTGCCTCTAATTTTTCCTGCGCTTGCAGGCGATCAATCTTCTGCATAGCCAGCTTCCTAATAATCTCCCTCCTTCAGTTTGGGTTTGACATGGGTGGGCCAACGGAGGTAAGGATAAGATATATAAAACTAATCTGCATTGATTTTAGATTGTTGTGTGCCTGAAATTTCATCCGACGTATCACTAATATCATCGTTTGCAGAGAATCGGTTCATTATTTCAACTAGTGAGACTTTACGTCACTCGAATTAATATCTGACGAAGGCTGTTCATCATCGGCGATAGACTCTTCTGTCTAAGCATTTCAAACCAGACAGGAGCAAGTATGAAAACTAAAGAATTTCGTCTGGAAAAAGCTAAAGCTACGCCCAGCGTTTGTCCATACTGTTCAGTAGGTTGCGCCATCATTATTTACTCCATCGATGGTCGGATTGTAAGTATCGAAGGTGATCCCCAAAGTCCACACAGTGAGGGCTGTCTGTGTCCCAAAGGCTCGGCGACATTGCAGCTGCACTACAATCGCAATCGCGCCAAGCAGGTGCTTCATAGAAAGCCTGGTTCAAAGGATTGGGAAGAGGTAAACCTTGACTGGGCGATGAATCGCGTAGCCGAACTGGTAAAAAAAACCCGCGATGAGACGTTCGTCGAACACTTGGAAGATGGAACGCACGTAAATCATACAACAGCCATTTTTGCTTTGGGAGGTGCAACACTGGACAACGAATGGAACCACCTCCAGCAAAAGTTGATGAGAGGGTTGGGAATAGTGGCCATTGAGAACCAAGCACGCATCTGACACAGTTCAAGTGTCCCCGGTCTGGGGGCGAGGCTTGGTCGAGGCGCTGCCACAACTTATCCTCGCAATTTGGAGTACTCTGATTGCATCGTGATCCAGGGATCCAATATGGCCGAGTGCCATCCAGTAGCTTTTCGTTGGGCAATGAAGGCAAAGCTGCAAGGAGCTAAAATCATCCATATCGACCCTCGTTTTACTCGCACGAGCGCAAAAGCTGACATTTACGCGTCGATTCGAGCTGGTTCGGACATTGCATTTCTCGGAGGTATTATCAACTATGTATTAAGTGACCAACGCTGGAACACGAATCCCTTTTTTCAGCAATATCTATTGAACTTTACCAATGCAGCATCGATTGTAAACGAGAATTTCCGTGATACGGAAGATCTCGATGGCATTTTTTCAGGATATACGCAGTATTCCGCCAATGAGGAAATATGGCCGTATAACGGTTCAATTGCCGGTTATGACAATACCTCGTGGCAATTTGAACGTAAAGGAAAAATCCCGCAAGGTAAAGGGCCATCAGAGGATTTGGCATTTGAGGAATTGATCCATTGCCTCAAAATGCCACCAGTGCTCAGAGACGAGAAATTGAAGCATCCCCGCACAGTTATTCAACTCGTCAGGCGGCACTTCAGCCGTTACACACCCGAGATGGTGGAAAAAGTTACCGGATGTCCAAAAGAGACCTTCCTCAAAGTTGTCCATGCTGTTTTGGAAAATTCGGGCCGCGACCGCACGACCTCCTGGGTATACGCTGTCGGATGGACACAGCATACATATGGCCCCCAGATTATTGGTTGCTGCGCCCTTCTTCAGCTGCTGCTCGGCAACATTGGGAGACCTGGAGGAGGTATAACGGCACTTCGCGGTCATGCCTCCATCCAGGGATCGAGCGATATTCCGACACTTTACCACAGTATTCATGGATATATGCCAGCACCATCGGCACTCAAGGATCACGGTTCTCTTCGTGCATACCTTGCCTCAGAGGCCAGTGCTACGGGATTCTGGGCCAATATGCCGAAATTTTTAGTATCTTACTTGAAGTCCATGTACGGAACGGCGGCCACACCGAAAAACGATTTCGGTTATAACTGGCATCCAAAGATTAGCGGGGATCATTCGCATATGCCGATGTTTGTGGCTATGGCAAAGGGACATGTTAAGGGCATGCTCTGTATCGGCCAGAATCCGGCTACCTCGATAAACGCAAGTCTGGAGCGTCAGGGATTGCGAAACCTTCAATGGCTGGTTGTAAAAGACAACTTCATCACGGAAACGGCATTTTTTTGGAATAAGGCTCCTGAGATCGTAAGCAAAGATATTAGACCGGAGGAGATTCAAACCGAGGTATTCTTCTTTCCGTCTGCCCAAGTCGCTGAATTAGAGGGCAGCTTTACAAACACTCAGCGTATGCTGCAGTGGCATTTCAAAGCGGCAGACCCACCTGGCGATTGCCGGTCAGATGTCTGGTTTACTTACCAGCTGGGCTTGCGTCTGAAAAAGTTATACGCTCAAAGTTCCCTGCTACGCGATATTGGGATCCGTAATCTGGTATGGGATTATGATCCAATTGTTCCAGAGAATATCCCCGGAGAGCCTGACGTTGAAAAGGTTCTCAAAGAAGTAAACGGATTTTACACCGACAATCCAGGCCGGCATCTTACAGGATTTGAGGAATTAAGGGACGATGGGTCAACAACATGCGCCTCTTGGATTTATTGTGGTGTTTTCCCCTCACCGGATCGCAATCTGGCCAAACGCAGGGAGTCTGATCCGGCGGGGGTGATCGGTGCTCATTTAAATTGGGGATGGGCCTGGCCTGCCAACCGACGGGTAATTTACAACCGCGCTTCCGCAGGCTTAGATGGACGACCGTGGAGCGAGCGAAAAAAATGGATCTGGTGGGACGGCCAGAAATGGACCGGTTACGACACGCCGGACTTCCCCCTTCACAAAAGACCAGGCGCACCGGCGGATCCAAAGGGTATCGCGCTCGAAGGCCATTCCGGCTGCCACCCCTTTATAATGAATGCTGATGGGGTAGGATGGCTTTTTGCGCCAAATGGATTGGTGGACGGACCGCTGCCAACGCATTATGAACCGGTCGAGTCTCCGGTAGAGAATCTACTCTATAAGCAGCAGAGCAATCCGGTTCTGAAGTATTGGAAGCATGAAGATAACCGATTAGCAGAAGTTGCCGACGAGCGCTTTCCCTATGTGATGACAACGTTTCGGTTGACAGAGCATTTTCTCGCAGGAGCCATGAGCCGGTGGAATCCGTGGCTCACCGAACTCATGCCCGAGCTGTTTATCGAGATTAGTCCTGAGCTTGCCGGGGAAAAAGGGATATACAATAATCAACGGGTGCGGATCACGACGCCTCGGGGCCAAGTTCAAGCCAGGGCTCTGGTAACTGCCCGCATGCGGCTGTTTTTGATCGCGGGCAGACGCGTACATCATGTCGGCATGCCGTGGCACTGGGGCTGGCAGGGGGTCGTCGTCGGTGATGTAGTCAACCAACTCACTGCACTTATCGGCGATCCGAATGTAAGTATTCACGAAGCCAAAGCCTTTGTTTGCAATGTGGAGAAAGCATAATGGCAGAACGTATGGGATTTTTCACTGACACCACCGTTTGTATTGGTTGTAAGGCCTGTGAAGTGGCCTGCAAACAGTGGAATCGCCTATTGGCAACAAACGGCGGTGTGAGCCGAATGTATGGTTACAGTTACGACAACACGTTAAAGCTGGACGGCTTCCACTGGCGCCATGTTAAATTCATTGAGCAGTTTAATGCAGAGCGGAGTGAAGCACGGTGGCTCATGATGAGCGATGCCTGCAAGCACTGCACGCAGGCCCCCTGTATTGAGGCGTGCCCGGAGAATGCCATCATACGCACTGAATATGATACAGTTGTAATCCAACAGGAATTGTGCAAAGGGTACTTTGCATGCGCGGGTGCATGTCCTTTTGGAGTAATCGAGGGAGATCCAGACCTCAGAATCGCCCGTAAATGCACGCTATGCTATGATCGCCTAAAAAACGGCTTGATCCCGGCATGTGCCAAAACCTGCCCGACAGATTCAATTCAATTCGGCCCAATCAAAGAGCTAATTCCAAAAGCAAAAGCCCGAGTCAGACAACTTCACGAACAAGGAGAAGCAGGCGCTTATTTGTACGGAGTTGATAAAGAATATTGGGGTGGTTTAGGCAATTTTTACTTGCTCATCGATCAACCGGAAGTGTATGCTTTGCCTCAAAAGGAGCATTTTACCATTAAGGTGAATTTCTTTTAGACTAAGATTAGCCGTTCCGCCATACTATATATCGCATGAGATTCAAGCGCGTTGTTTAGGCGATACTGACAGCAAAGCTGCACTTTTTAGCTTTTTCAAAAGATAGGGGTATACGAAACGTATATTCAAAAAATCTGTTGTCAGATTTTATCTGAGCTTTAGTCCACAACTTGCCTGATTAAATCGCGACTACTGCACATAATCTGTCCGAGTTTTTCCCTTTGGGCTTGCTGGCTTGGTAACATTGCAATTTTTCTGAGCATTTTTTCATTCAGCCCATTTTTACGGGCTTTTTTCATTGTTTGGTGGTCTGCGATGGTCAAGAGCCAGCTTTTGATTTCGGGGGCAAGGTTGTTCAGGCTTAGGATTTGACAGATTCTGGCTTTCGAGACCCCTTCCTGCCTCGCCAAATCCCCCAAGGTCCTCGCCTTGACACTTTTCAACATGCTCTGGTAGAGAGAGGCTTTCTGAAACCAGAACTCATACTTGTGCAAAGGCCTCTTTTTCGACGTAACATTCAGATATAGTTCTGGATCGAATGGGATTTGAATTTGGGTAATTGTCTTGAAAAGTTCGAGTTTAGACCTGTACGCCCAGCCAGCTGGAATATAAAAAGGGCTTACGGACGACCGTAAGCCCTTTTTTATAGCGATTCAAAAAAATTCAACATTTTTCCGCGCAGGTTCGCATCGGGTATCCGGCCGAAGCCGGCTCCCATGTTGTCCTGCATGTGATGCGCCTTGGCGGTCGCCGGAATTACGCAGGTCACGGCCGGGTGTGCCACAACAAACTTCAGGAAGAACTGCGCCCAGCTCCGGCAATCGAAGTCGGCGCTCCATTCCGGCAGCGGCTTTCCTTGTACCTTGCCGAACATCCCGCCGCGTTCAAAGGGCCGGTTGATCAGGGTGGCGATCCCCCGGTCGATGGCC
>JBLMXM010000034.1:0-10675 GCA_050257775.1 Hyphomicrobiales bacterium | reverse complement strand
AGGAACTTTAATCGGCGGGTGGCCAACCGAGACGAACATCTTTTCTTACCAGAAATGGAGGAGATCATATGGCAGAAAGAATCATGATTGATCCGATAACCCGAATCGAAGGCCACATGCGTGTTGAAGTCGAAGTGGCCGGCGGCAAGGTCGTCAACGCCTGGAGCTCCGGGCAGATGTTCCGGGGCATTGAAATCATTTTGCAGGGGCGCGATCCGCGGGATGCCCAGCATTTCGTGCAGCGCTCCTGCGGGGTCTGAACGTACATTCATGCTCTGTCCTCGGTGAGGGCAGTCGACAACGCCTTCGGCGTGAAGATCCCCAAGAACGCGCGCCTGGTCCGAAACCTCATGCATGGCGCGCAATACCAGCACGATCACATCGTGCACTTCTATCATCTCCATGCCCTGGACTGGGTGGACGTGGTCAGCGCCCTGAAGGCCGACCCGGCCAAGACCGCCGCCCTGTCCGACAACGTCTCCAACGCTCCGTGGGGCGGCACCAACTACTTCAAGAACGTTCAGGCGCGCTTGAAGACCTTCGTCGACAGCGGCCAACTGGGCCCCTTTGCCAACGCCTACTGGGGGCACCCGGCCTACAAGCTGCCGCCGGAGGCGAACCTCATGGCCACGGCCCATTACATCGAGGCCCTGCGCCTGCAGGCCAAGGCCGCCCGCATGCACGCCATCTTCGGCGGCAAGAACCCGCACCCGCAGTTCCTGGTGGTGGGCGGCGTTTCCTGCGTGGGCGATCTGACGGCCGACCGGATCGCGGAGTTCCTTTACATCACCAAGGAAACCCAGGACTTCATCAAGAACGTCTACATTCCGGATCTTCTGGCGGTGGCCTCGTTCTACAAGGATTGGGGCGCCATCGGGGGCACCAGCAACTTCCTTGCCTACGGCGACTTCCCGCAGAGCGAAAAGGAGCCGGAGAGCCTCTTCATGCCGCGCGGGGTCATCTTGAACCGCAGCATGTCCGGCGTGAAGCCGGTCGATACGGCGAAGATTACCGAACACGTGGCCCGCTCCTGGTACGAGGGCAAGGCTGACAAGCACCCCTACCAGGGCGAAACCAAGCCGCTGCAGGAAGATCCCAAGTACGACACCCAGAGCAGCGACGGCCGCTATTCATGGTTGAAAGCCCCCCGCTACGACGGCCATGCCTGCGAAGTCGGACCGCTGGCGCGCGTGCTGGTGGCCTACGGCAGCGGCCAGAAGCAAATCAGCCCGGTGGTGGACAAGGTCGTTAACACCCTGGGCGTCAACGCTGACGCCCTGTTCTCGACCCTGGGGCGCACCGCCGCCCGAGGCATCGAAACCCTGGTCATCGGTGAAGCCATGCAGGGTTGGGTCATGGAGCTCGTCGAGAACTTGAAGAGCGGCGACACCAAGACCTACCAGCCTTACGAGATCCCGGACAAGGCCCAGGGCATGGGTCTCACCGACGTGCCGCGCGGTGCCCTCGGGCACTGGATCGTAGTCGAAGGCAAGAAGATCAAGAACTACCAGTACGTGGTACCCTCCACCTGGAACCTCGGCCCACGGGATGCCAAGGGCAAGGTGGGACCGCTGGAGGAGGCACTGATTGGGACCCCGGTCGCCGATCCCAAGAAACCGCTCGAGGTGCTGCGCACGGTGCACTCCTTTGACCCGTGCATCGCTTGTGCAGTCCATGTGATCGACCCGGATTCCAACCAGGTTTACAAGATCAAGGCGCTGTAATGGCCGCATGACACCGCCGGCCTCTCCCGCCTGACGGGAGGGGCCGGCTTTTTTTTGGCGGCTTTGTAAAAAGGCCAATCTCGGCGTTGCGCTTCGCTCCGCAATCACTGCGGCGTACTGTGAGTACGCCTCGTGCTGCGAAGCTCGCGCGCCTTGACCTTGGCCTTTTTACAAAGCCGTCCGCGAGGGCGGCCTGTTGCGATTTTTTTTCTTGTGGATCTATTGACGACCTGCCGCCGTTTGTCTAATAAGTTCTGTTATTGACGCCCGATGCTGCCGGATAGATGGAGGCTTAACGTTGATGCCGCCTGATACCAATCCATACGACCACGGATATGTCCCCGACATCATGATTCTCGGGATCGGATCGATCCTTTTCTCGGATGACGGCTTCGGCATCCAGGTCGCCCAAAGGATTGATCAAGAATACGCGTTTCCGGGAAACGTCCTGGTGGTGGACGGCGGTGTTCTAGGCATCAATCTCCTGGGCGTGATCTCCAAGCCCAAGCATCTCATCGTCGTCGACACCATGCGCAACCGCGGGAAACCTGGCGACATTTACCGGCTGGAAGGGGAGTCCATCCCGGAGCGGATCCGCGCCAAGAACTCCCTTCACCAGGTGGATTTCCTGGAGGCGCTGACGCTGTGCCAGGCTCTCGACAACGTGCCCAAGACCGTTATTATTGGGGTTGAGCCGGAGGACATCCAGACGCTGAGCCTGGTATTGACGCCGGCCGTCCAGGCGCAGGTGGAGCCGGTCATCCAAATGGTTCTGGACGAACTCGACCGCCTCGGCGTATCTTACCGCAAAAAGGAAAATTCGGATCATGTGCCTCGCAATTCCGTCGAAGATCACTAAAATTGAAAACAACATGGCCGTCATCGACGTGGATGGCGTGCGGCGGGAGTGCAGCCTTCTGCTGGTGGAAGATGCCCAGGTGGGCGATTTCGTCATCGTGCATGCCGGTTTTGCGATTTCGAAGATCGACGAAACCGCGGCCCTCGAGACCCTGGCGCTGCTCAAGGAAGCCGCCGCACTGGTGGAAGCCCAGGGGGGCGGGGGAGATGACCCGGGTGCGTAGACGATGGCCCGTGCGCTTCAAGCCCGACGGCTGCAGGTCAACGGCATCGTCCAGGGCGTCGGTTTCCGGCCGTTTGTCTACCAACTGGCCTTGCGTCACGGACTGAAAGGCGAGGTCGCCAACACCTCCTCGGGGGTATCGATTCACATCGAAGGGCCCGCCGAGCAACTCCACGCGTTTGAATCCGATTTAACCGAAAACAGCCCCCCCTTGGCGCACATCGTCGAGATCAGCGGCCGGCCGGAGGCCCTGCAAAATTTCACCGAATTCCGGATCGCCCCCAGCCGCGGCGATGCGGCCATGGCCACCCTGATATCGCCGGATGTGGCGATCTGCGGCGACTGCCTGCGGGAGATGTTCGATCGGGCCGACCGGCGCTATCACTATCCCTTCATTAACTGCACCAACTGCGGGCCCCGCTATACCATCATCGACGACATTCCCTACGACCGCCCCAAGACCTCCATGCGGCACTTCACCATGTGTGCCCTGTGCCAGGCCGAATACGACGACCCCCTCAACCGTCGGTTCCACGCCCAGCCCAACGCCTGTCCGGTGTGCGGACCGCGGGTCAGCCTCTGGGATGCCCGCCGGCAGGAGATCCGGGAGGCGGATCCGATAGCCGCCGCTGCGGATCTGATCCGGCAGGGGAAGATTCTGGCCGTGAAAGGGCTGGGCGGTTACCACCTTGCGGTCGATGCCTTGAATCCATCGGCCGTGGCGCGGCTACGCCAGCGCAAGCTCAGGGAGGAAAAACCCCTCGCCGTCATGTCTCCCGACCTGGCCGCCGTCCAGACCTATGCGCTGGTCGAACCTGCGGAAGAAAAACTGCTCATGTCGATCCAGCGGCCCATCGTGCTGCTGCGCAAAAAGGCTCCCCACCCGCTGGCCGAGGAGGTGGCGCCCCGCAACCCATACGTGGGTGCCATGCTGCCGTACACGCCGCTGCATCACCTCTTGCTGAGCCACGGATTTTCCGCCATGGTGATGACGAGCGGCAATTTGAGCGAGGAGCCGATCGCCATCGACAACGAGGAGGCCTTCGTGCGCCTGGCCGACATCGCCGACGCCTTCCTAGTACACAACCGCGACATCTACCTGCGCAGCGACGACTCCGTGGTACGCCGCGCTGCCGGCGAAACCCGTTTTCTTAGACGCTCCCGCGGCTACGTCCCTGTGCCGGTCTTTCTCAGACAGACCTTGCCGCCGGTGCTGGCCTGCGGGGCCGAGCTCAAGAACACGGTCTGTATCTCCAAGGGCGGCCAGGCCTTCATCAGCCAGCACATCGGCGATCTGGAGAACCTGGCCACGTACGAGTTTTTCCAGAAAACCATTGCGCACATGCAGCGCATCCTGGACGTGCGCCCGGAGATCATCGCCTGCGACATGCACCCGGACTACCTCAGCACACGCTGGGCCGAGGAGCAGGCCGATATCCCCAAGGTAAGTGTGCAGCACCACCACGCTCACATCGTGAGCTGCATGGCCGAGCACAAGCTGGAGGGAGCCGTGATCGGCGTTTCCTGCGACGGCACCGGCTACGGGCCCGACGGCACCGTATGGGGGGGTGAGGTCCTGGTTGCGGATGTTCAGAATTTCGAGCGTGCGGCCCACCTGGTCTGTGTTCCCATGCCGGGCGGCGCGGCTGCCATCAAGGAGCCTTGGCGCATGGCCGTCAGCTATCTAAAGGACGCCTTCGACGGCGGCCTCTGGGGCATAGATCTGCCCGTGTTGCGCGAGGCCGGAGCGGACAAGGTGCGGTTGATGGTGGAGATGATGGACAAGCGCATCAACTCCCCGCTTACCTCCAGTCTGGGCCGCCTGTTTGACGGGGTAGCCGCTATCGCCGGGCTGCGCAGCCGGGTTTCCTACGAAGGCCAGGCCGCCATGGAGCTCGAGATGGCGGCCGCGGGTGAGAGCGACTCTTGGTATGAGTACACGTGTGAGGAGGGCCCGCCCTGGCGGATCATGTCGGCACCGATCATCCGCGGGGTGGTGGGTGATATCCGGAAAGGGCTTTCAGTATCCGCGATCAGCGTGAAATTCCACAACACCCTGGTTCTGATCTTCCGCGATCTGTGCGAGTTGATTCGCAGACAACGCGATTTGAACCGCGTGGTGCTCAGCGGCGGAGTGTTCCAGAATGCCCGCCTGCTGACCGGGCTCATCCCCGCCCTCGCGGCCCGCGGTTTCGAGGTCTACAGCCACCGCCTGGTGCCGACCAACGACGGCGGCATTGCCCTGGGGCAGGCGGTGATTGCTGCGCAAATAGCTCGAAGCTGAAAGCTGGAAGCTCGAAGCCCAAAGGAAAATGGAATGACGCTCAAACACATAGAAGAATACAGAGACGCCGAACTGGCCCGGCAGCTGTCGGAGCGGATCCGGCGCCTCAGCCGCAGAAACATCCGCTTGATGGAAGTCTGCGGCACCCACACCGTTTCCATTTTTCGCAGCGGGATCCGCTCCATACTCCCGGCTACCGTGTCCCTTCTGTCGGGCCCCGGCTGCCCGGTTTGCGTGACGGACCAGGCGGAGATAGACGCCTTCATTGAACTCGCGAGGCAGAAAGACGTGATCGTGACGACCTTCGGCGATCTCATGCGGGTGCCCGGCAGCACGTCATCCCTTCAGCGCGAGCGGGCGGATGGCCGGGACATCCGGGTCGTTTATTCGACCGTTGATGCGTTGAACATCGCCCGGAATCGTCCCGACCGCCAGGTGGTTTTCCTCGGAGTGGGCTTCGAGACTACCGCGCCAACCATAGCCGCCGCCATCATTTCAGCAGCCGAGGCGCGGTTGGGCAACTTTTCGGTCGTCTCTGCGCACAAAACGGTGCCGCCGGCTCTAGAGGCGCTCATGGCCCTGGACGACGTGCGCATCGACGGATTCATCCTGCCGGGCCATGTTTCGGTCATCATCGGCTTGAACGCCTATCGTCCGTTTTTCGAGCGGCACCGGATTCCCTGCGTAGTCACCGGCTTCGAGCCCGCCGATATTCTTCAGGCGATCGCCGCGATGGTCGAGCAGATTGAAACCGGGAATCCGCGGCTCGAAAACGCCTATCCAAGGGCCGTGACCGATCATGGTAACCAAAAGGCGCAACACATGCTGGCGCAGGTCTTCGAGCCGGTCGACGCCTGCTGGCGGGGGATCGGGCTCATCCCGGCGAGCGGGCTGGGGATCCGCGGGGCTTACGCGGCCTATGATGCCGGACGGCGCTTTGCCCTTGAGATGCCGGAGGCCAAACCGCCCAGGGGCTGCGCCTGCGGGGACATCCTGACCGGCAAGAAGACGCCGCCGGAATGCGCGCTTTACAAGAAAGTGTGCACGCCCATGGATCCGGTGGGGCCGTGCATGGTATCCAGCGAAGGGACGTGTGCGGCGTACTACCGCTACCATTACGAGAGTAACGAATAACGGGAGACGAGTGATGAGTCAGAGTTATGAGTTATGAGTGCTGAGTGATGCGGGATGCCGGATAACCAAGGTGGGGAGGCGGGCCGACGGTATTTTTTTTATCCAGTATCCAGCATTATTTAGGTCACAATGACGACATCCGATCTACGCAAGAAGGCGGGCGGCTGATGAAATCGGACAAGATACTGCTCGACCACGGCAGTGGGGGAAAGATCTCTCACCGCATGACGCGGGACATGCTCCTGCCGGTGTTCAACAATCCCATCCTTTCTGAGCTGAACGACGGGGCCATTTTCGAGCTGCAAGGCGTGCGCATGGCCTTTTCCACGGACTCCTACACGGTTGATCCCCTTTTTTTCCCGGGCGGCAACATCGGCGAGCTGGCGGTGTACGGCACGGTGAACGACCTGGCCATGTGCGGCGCGTCCCCGGCGTACATGAGCGCAGCCCTGATCATCGAGGAAGGCTTTCCGGTCGAGCAGCTGGAAACCATTCTCGCTGCCATGGGAAAGGCCGCCCAAACGGCCGGCGTGACGGTGGTCACCGGCGACACAAAGGTGGTGCCCAAGGGAATGGCCGACAAGATTTTCATCAACACTTCCGGGATCGGCGTGATCCCGGACGGGGTGGAGGTTGCCAGTCACAGGGCCAAGCCCGGCGACCGAGTCATCCTGAGCGGCTCAATCGCCGACCATGGCGTTAGCGTACTGGCCCGGCGGGAAGGACTTGCGTTCGAGACATCGATTCAAAGCGATACCGCTCCCCTGAACCACCTGGTGCAGGCCATGCTCTCCGCGGGCCGCGGCATCCACGTGTTGAGAGACCCCACCCGAGGAGGGCTGGGGACGGCACTCAATGAAATCGCCGAGAAGTCGACGGTCGGTGTCCGGATCCATGAAGACCGGATCCTGGTGAAGCCGGAGGTGGCGGGTCTATGCGAACTGCTGGGTCTGGACCCGCTGTACCTGGCCAACGAGGGCAAACTCATCGCCTTTGTGGCGCCCGAGGACGCCGATGCCGTACTGCAGGCGATGCGTGCCGACCGGTACGGACGCGACGCGGCGATCATCGGCGAGGTGGCGACGCAGCATCCCGGCAAGGTGTTCATGGACACCCGCATCGGCGGCACCCGCATCGTGGACATGCTGGCCGGAGAGCAGTTGCCGAGGATTTGTTAAGTAATGAGTAACGAGCAACGAGTAACGAGTAACGAGTGTAAAAACAGAAGTAGCGGCCTGGTGGCGGCGGCTTCGAGCCGCGATGATCATGCCGGCCGCCGTCGGTTTCGGGTACTGCTGCGATTTGAGCGTAGTCCTTATTTGACTCGTTACTCGTTGCTCGTTACTCGTTGCTTTCTTCTGGCAGTTTTCATACTGGTCGGTTGCGACGGCCGGAGCGAGCACGTCATCAGCGGCCGGACCATGGGCACGACATACAGCGTCACGGTGGTCACGGGGCGTTTCGGGTCCATCGCCGGGCTTCAGGAAAGAATCGATCGGCGTCTTCAGGAAATCAACCGCAGCATGTCCCCCTACCTTCCGGACAGTGAGATCAGTCGATTCAACCGTTTCCAGCAGACCAACAAAGAGTTTCGCATCTCGGCGGATTTTCTTTACGTGATGAAGATGGCGGACCGGATTTATAGACTTTCCGACGGGGCTTGGGATGGAACGGTGAATCCACTGGTCGACCTGTGGGGCTTCGGCCGGACCGGACGCCGGGACAGGGTGCCTCCCCCGGGACAAATAGCCGCGCTTCTCGGCGACACCGGTTTCGACAAAATCGAGATCCGAGACTCGGGAGCGCTGGTCAAGCGTAGGGCCTCGGTGACTCTAGACCTGTCCTCGATCGCCAAGGGGTTCGGGGTCGACCAAGTGGCCGGTGTGGTTCGGGCGGCCGGTTTCAAGGATTTTCTCGTCGAGATCGGCGGGGAGGTGATAACAAGCGGGGTTCGCCCGGACGGCCGCTCCTGGCGTGTCGGCATCAACCGGCCGAAAGCCGAGGCCCGGGCGGATGAAATCTACAAGGTCGTCTCATTGAAAGATCAGGCTTTAGCCACCAGCGGCAATTATCGCCAGTTTTTCATGCAGGACGGCAAGCGGTATTCCCACCTCATCAACCCCAAGACGGGATTTCCGGTGGCCCATAGCGTGGTGAGTGTATCCATCCTGGCGGACAATTGCACCTTGGCCGACGGACTGGCCACTGCCATCATGGTGATGGGCGCGGAAAGCGGGCTGGCGCTCATCGACCGGCTGGAAGGCGTGGCAGGATTGATCGTCGTCGAAAACCCCGATGGCAGCCTCTTGGACTTAACCTCCCGGAGATGGCGCGCCTATGAAGACTGACTCACTCGGCCGCGCCGCCCATCCAAATTGACATCCTCCCTCCCGTTTCTTACTTTTCAGTAGCAGCCCAACCGAAACCGATCCGGACCGGCGCACATTACTCTCGACAGCCTCGCGGGGCATGATGTCTCTGTTATGAAGCTATACCTAGAAAGTCTCGGCTGCGCCAAGAACCAGGTAGACAGCGAAATCATGCTCGGCCGCCTGAAGGAGGCCGGCTGGACTCTCACGGAAGACCCCGAGGAAGCCCACACCATCGTCGTCAACACCTGCAGCTTCATTGAATCCGCGGCGCAGGAATCGTTGGAAACCATCCTGGAGCTGGCGGACTGCAAGAAAAATGGCTCCTGCCGGCGCCTGGTGGTCACCGGATGCCTGCCCGAACGCTACCGCGAAAAGATCATACAAACCCTTCCCGAGGTGGATGTCTTTCTTGGGACGGGGGCCTTTGATCAGATCGTGAAGACGGTGGGAAACTCTCCCATTTCGCATGAAGCCATCCTGCCCGATCCGGATCGTGCCTGCCTGGAAATCCCCAACAGCCCGCGCGTGCTGTCAGCCGATTACATGGCCTACCTCAAGATCGCCGAAGGCTGCGGTCGGACCTGCACATACTGCATCATCCCCAAGCTGCGCGGCAGTCAGAAGAGCCGCCGGCCGGAGGACGTGGTGGTCGAAGCCCGGGAACTGGTTGCTTCCGGCGTTAAGGAACTGGTGCTGGTGGCCCAGGACACGACCTCCTACGGAATGGATCTCGACCCGACGGTGACTCTCGGCAGTTTGATCAACTGCCTTGCGAATGTTTCCTCGGGAAAGGGTCGGAAAAAAGAGGCACCCTGGATCCGCGTGCTTTACGGACACCCCGAGAGCATCACGGAATCCTTCATCCGCGCCGTGGCCGCCCACCCAAACGTGTGTTCCTACTTCGACGTGCCCATTCAGCACGCGAGCAACCGGATGTTGAAGCGCATGGGCCGGCGCTACACGCGTGACAAACTCCGCAAGATCTTCCAGCGTATTCGCGAAATCGTCCCGGAGGCGGCTCTCCGCACGACGGTCATTGTCGGGTTCCCCGGGGAAACCGACCGGGACTTCCAGGACCTTTTAGATCTGACCGAAGAGATTCGATTTGACCATTTGGGTGCATTTGTCTATTCTGACGCCGACGACATCCTCTCGCATCGGCTTCGCAGCCATGTGCCGCGGGATCTGGCGCAGGAGCGATACGATCAGCTTATGTCGATTCAGATGGATGTTGCTGCCGAGAAGAACCAGAAACACATCGGCAGGACGTTCCAGGTGCTGATCGAGGAGGACCTGGGAAATCACCTGTTCGCCGGCCGGACCACCTTCCAGGCTCCGGAAGTCGATGGGGTTACATATGTGAACACGGCGAGCACCGGGCACCCGCTTCCCATCGGACGGTTTGCCTGGGCCCGCATCAATGACGCCCTGGAGTACGACCTCATGGGTGACGTCGCGTGAGTGATCTCAAGCTTCGAATCCTGAAGGCGGTGCAACCGGATCTGGACGCCATCGAAACCGCCTTGGCTGGCAATCTCAACCCCCATCTTGATCTGGTCCGGGAGGTGGCCGGACACATTCTCTTCAGCGGCGGCAAACGCCTCCGTCCGCTGCTCATGGTGCTCTCCGCACGGGTCTGCGGGTATACCGGGGACTATGACAAAACCTTCTCGACCGCACTGGAGTACCTGCACGCCGCCACACTTCTGCATGACGATCTGGTGGACGGGGCCTCCCTGCGGCGGGGAAAGCCCGTGGCCTACCTCAAGTGGGGTAACTCCATCGCCGTGCTGGTGGGGGATTTTCTGCTGGCCCGGGCGCTCTCCGTTTCGGCAGCTACCGGCAGTGCCAAAATCGTCCGGATCCTGGCGGAGCTGACCGAACAGATGTCCCAGGGCGAGGTCCACCAGCTCATGCGTAAAGGGGATATCCATCTGGCCGAGGGCGAATACCTGGAGGTCATCCGCCGCAAAACGGCCGTGCTGTTCGAGACCGCCTGCCGGGTCAGTGCGGTCCTCGCGAACGCCGCGGAGGAGAAGGAATCCGCTTTGGCGGCTTACGGGGCCAACCTGGGCATGGC
>JBLMXM010000033.1:0-12148 GCA_050257775.1 Hyphomicrobiales bacterium | reverse complement strand
CAAGCTCCGGGGCGGTGATGCCACGGCACTTCTGGGCGGAACCGTCGGCATCATCATGGTGATGGTGGGGTTGGGGATCTACGGCAAGGACGGCTTCGAGAAGCTCTCGGAGCACACCCGGGCCGGGTTCATGTTCGGCGTCAAGATCTTTGCTCCGGTTTTTATTATTGCAAGCTTCTTCTTCATGGGGTCGCCGGGGCCCGCCAAGGCCATATTCGGCGAGGGCGCCAAGGGACTTCTGTTCGACCTCGGCCAGGCCCTGGCCCAGGCCGTGCCGCTGAGCCGGATCCCTGTGGCAATCGTTCAGGCGGTGGTGGGCGGCATCACCGGGCTCGACGGGTCCGGGTTCTCCGGACTGCCGCTGGTGGGGACGCTGGCCCAGGCCCTCGGATCGGGAACGAAGCTTGACGTGGCCACGCTGGGCGCTCTGGGACAGTACTTTGCCGTTGTCGTAGGAGGCGGCACCATCATCCCCTGGGCGGTGATCCCGGCGGCCGGCATCACCGGCACCGACCCGGTCGAGATCGCCCGGCGCAACCTTGTGCCCACGCTGTGGGGCATGGTCGGCATCGTCGTGGTGGCTATTTTCATGCTCTAACCGGGTGATGAAAGACAAGGCTCAAGGCAGTCGGATCGATCCCAGGCGGCTTTGATCCAGCCCCTTGAGCCTTTTGGGTTGAATTTGTCCGCGGACGAACGGCTTATTTGAGCAGCTGGCCAGCCATAGCCCTTCCATACTGCCTCACTGTCTCCGAGCCAAACCGCGAAACAGGCACGCTGGTCACCCGCTCGCGGAAGATCGACACCTCGACCCCCGGCAGTAATTCCTGAAGCGCCACGGCGAGAGGCAGGCCGTTTTCCAGAATCTCGAGAGCGTGCGAGTTGCCCGCGATCATGTTCAGTCCCAGTTCCTTTGCCGCCTGCACGAGCGGGTTGTCGATTTTTACCCGGCTGATGGACACGATGGCGGTGTCGATCTCCGGGTGCTCGCGTTTCACCTGCCGCAAGTGCTCCGTCGTGAAACCGGTGTGCGGAAAAAAGTGGACCACCGTGTCCACCCGGGCGTCGCGAGCCCCGCAGAGGATCTGCGGAGAGACCGCAATGCAGGTTTCATGGATTTCCTTGCATTCGCGTTCGCGCCGTTCCAGCTCCAGCATGCACGTCTCTTTCTCAAGGTCGCAATAACGCCCCAGGCGGTCCAATATGGCTCCGACGGTCTTGATGTCGTCCAAGGCCTTGCCGACGAACATGATATTGCCGGCCAGCCCGCCGTAGGCAATCTCCACCCGGAAGGGCTTGTGCCCGTGAATGAAGGCGATGCCAGGGTGTCGGCCGTGGAAAGCCTCGTGGGCCTCGAACACCGCCAGATTGTAAAGTCCGGCATAACCCCTCAGAGGCACCCCACCGGAGCTGGCCGCATCAGCCACCGGATGGTGGCAGATGATGGCGTCCACATCGGTGGCGCCGGCCAGCTCGATCTGGCTTTCGGTCAGCGTCATGCTCACGGCCAGTTTGCGGACCGGTTTATCGAGGTTGCCGACAACCAAGCCGGGCGTCTCAGTCACGGCCTTACCGGGCAGGTGGGAGGTCTTGACCACCACGAAAGGGTTCCCTTGGCCGAAGGCATCCTCGACTTTTTTTATGAGACGGCCGGCACAGATCTTGTCCAAGGCGGCCAGAACATCGGCCACGGTAGTTGTCTTCCGGGACATCACCGATTCCTCCTGTTAGCTAGATTGAACGATCTGATCGACATGCACCGAGGCCCGGAGGGGTCTTGCCACAGAATCCAGAAAAAATCGTTCGAGTTATCAATTATAATTCGGTCTATTTGGCTGCCTCCGGAGAGTCGTCGTAAAGGTCGAAGAACTTCTTAACCACTTCGTCCGGGGCGGGCTTGGTTGCAAGGCTCACCCCGATATAGAGGACCACACCCAAGATCATTGCCCAGACCCCGTTGTGGATGCCTTTGATCGGCATAACGATGGCCTTGGTCCACAGCAGGATAAGAAACGCCTCCGAGGCCAACATGGAGACAATGGCTCCCGCGCTGGTGGCCCGCTTCCAGTAAAGCCCGCCCGCCAGCACCACCAGCACCTGAAGCATGATCGGCCCCGATGCTTCGATCAGCAGCCCCACCAGGGTCTTGGGGCCCCAGAAAACGAATGCCAGTGATCCTGCCACGACAATCACGGTGACCACCCGGCTGACTGTTGACATCCGGGCCTCGGTGGCGCCCGCGGGATCGAAGAACCGGATCCAGAGGTCGCGTACCAGGATGGAAGAGATGCTCAGGACCATGCCCGAAACCGTCGACATGATAGCTGCCAGAATGGCCAGCAGGATGATGATCGCCATGGTCGGCGAGAGCAGGTCGTTCATCATCATGGGGAAGATGAGGTCGGCATTTTTTAGGTCCGGGTACTGAACGCGACCCGCCAAGCCCAGAAAAACCGGTGGGATATTGACGAAAAGTGCCGAGACCGGGAAGATCACGGCCAGCGTCTTGATGGTCTTGAGGCTGCGGGTGGCGTACATGCGCTGAGAGATCTGAGGCCAGGCGAACCCGCCCATGCCGATGACCATGCACGTGGTCAACACCATCATGGGCGACCAGACCCCGGCCGGGCCCGGGAACTGCGTCAAGGCCGGGTTGACGGCTGCGGCTTTGGCGATGACGCCCTCAAAACCGCCGCCCACCTTTTCCACGATGACCCACATCGCACCGAACATCCCCACCAGCATGATGATAGCCTGGACGACGTCGTTGTAAATGACGGATCGGAACCCACCCAGCACTACGTACAATAACACCACAAGGGTGATGTAGGTTAGACCGGCCTCAAACGAAATCATTTCCTTGGTGACGCCCTGCAACGTCAGCCCGGCACCGCGGATCTGCAAGCCGAGGTAGGGCAGGAGGGACGCAACGCTGATAATCATGGCGATGATGCAAACGGCATTGGACCGGTACCGCTCGGCAAAGAGATCCGTAGCGTTGATGAAACCGAACTTCTTGCCCACTGCCCACATCCGGCTGCCGATGAAGTACATGCATGCGGCGTTGAGCACGATGTTGCCGGCGATGCCGAAGAAGGAAACACCGTTGCGGTAATAGGCACCCGGCAGACCGATATACGAAAAAGCGCTGAACAGGGTCGACCACGTGGCGCACAGGACGAAGAAGAGGCCGAGTGTCCGGCCGCCCAGGAAAAAGTCCTCCATCGTGGGACGGCGCGCCTTGCCGAAGCCCCACAAGCCGATGGCGAAGCAGACCAGAGTATACAACGCGACACCTGCGTAGACGATGGTCGGACTCATGGCTTCACCTCCTTCTTCAGGCCGCGGAGGAATTCCGCTTCATCCTCCACCCGGCCGTGGAAGCGGGTGAAAAACGCCAGGTACCCGAGCAGAACGACAAATCCCAGCTGCACCAGAATTAGGTAAAACATGGGTGCAGGAAGGAAGCCGAGATAGACCGGCTCCCCGACCTTCTGCCAGGGGCACGAAAGTCCGATGAGGAGCAAGCCATAGATGATAACCACAACCCATTTCTTCCCTTTTCCCATACCCCTCCCTCCTTTCAGCAATGAGTCCAAGAAGAACAACCTATGATCAGCCCATCAACATCATCTTCACGTCAACCAGGCCACGGTTTGTGCCCGTGGGGTGCGAACGCAGGTGTAACCGTCCACGATCTGACGGCGGCGCCCGAAGCCCAATATCAAGGCGCGCAAGCCCCCGCGGGGCGAGGCGTACTCACTATACGCCGCAGCGCCTGCGGGGCGCAGCGCAACGCCGAGATTGGGCTTCCGGCGCTGCCGAGCCGCGAGGGGACTTCAGCGGCCGGCAAACACGCCCGTCAATCCGGCCGTGCCCACCCGTTGCTCAATCTGCTTGCGATCGGTCGTGTAAAGGTCCTTCGCCTTCATCCGCTCGAAATAGACCGATCCGGAGAAGGTGTACTTCAGGCTGAGAATGTTCTCTTCCCGCATTTGCTGCCTCACAAAACCGATGGCATCGCCGACAGCGAGCGCGTTGGGGAGCGCCAGCAGCGTCTCCCTGCGCGCATGCTTCACGGCGTTGTAGCCGGCAAGAACTCCTGTGCAGATGGCCTCGGTGTGGCCCACCAGGAGGCCGGCCTTCTCGCCGGCGCAGAAGAGGTTGGCCACACCCTCCACCTTAAGCGCATCGTCCCGGGGCGCCATGCCGATATAGCGAATGGAGTTCCCCATTCCGCCCGCGTAAGGATCTTCATAGCGGGCGTTCTCAAAGCCGGGGACCGATCTCAGGAGGTCCAGCGGGAAGAACGGGGTCATGAGCTTGGCATGCCCCGTGTCGAGCAGGACAATGTTCTCTTCGAACTCGGGTATGGCATACTGCTGGCAGCACTTGAGGGCGAGCTTGCCCTTCAAGATTTTGGAGGCCGGCAGGGGGACCACCGCAACCCCCTTTTGATCCAATGCGGCTACGATCGCAGGATCGAGGGATTCTTTAAAGAGCTTGCAGGAGCCGCTCATGGCGCCGATCTGGTCGCCCTTGCGGCCGATCATTTCCTTGACGCCGGCCTTGGCCGTAACGCTCACGCGGCCGCCGAAGGAATGGCAGCGCAGCACGCACATGGCACATCCATTGCCATACTTGTTGCAGTTCGCCGGTCCTCCGGCCGTGCCGGTGGCATCGATGAACACGTCGCCCTCAAACCTCAGGGATTCCTCGCCCTGCTTGGCGAGCACCGCGCGGATAGCCCCATCGGCCATCTCGACATCCGTGATCCGCACCTGGCAGTGGATGGAGATGCCCTTGGAAATCAGAAAGTTCCGCACCATGGGTTCCATGCGGGCCACACTGTAAAGGTTGGAATGGCGATGACCCGGAAACTCGATCTCGCGGTGCAGGGCATTGCGGTCGGTGAGCTCGAAGAGCTCGCCGCCGCCCATGGCAATCATTTCCTCCGCAGCGGTGTACCGGCCGTTGTTGCGCATGATGCCGCCGACCAGACCCGTGCCCAGGAGCATATCCGTACGTTCGATCAAGATGACCTCAGCCCCTTGATGGCTGGCGGAAAGCGCGGCCGCACAGCCGGACCATCCGCCTCCGATGACGATGATTTTCATGTCAGATGTCCTCAAGCTTAAAATTCAAAGCAAGCCGCCTGCACTACCGCAAGCGCGGGGCCCGGTGGCCCGCTTATTTATATACCGGTCTTTGACTCTGCGGAAGGAGTTTTTTTAGACTCTTGAATCTAAAAGTGTATGGATGTAAGGAAACAAAAAAGGGAGACTTTTTTCACAAAGCGCATTGATTTCATGCCCGGTTCGCATAGGTGCTTAGTCCTGTTTAACCATATATAATCTTTAATATATCGTGCCTTCCTGAAAATGTGCACGGTTCTTGCTTAATTACGGATTGAAACGAGTGCAATCTCAGACAGGAAGCGGCTCCGATGACGATTGACAAGGGCGCAATCTACGATGAAGCCAGCTGCCGGCGAAAGGACGTTCGCCGTTTCTTCGAGGCGAGCCAGCCGCTGTTTGCCGATTGTCTCACCAAGGACGGTTCGTTCAAGGAAAGGATTCAGAACTTAAGCTCGAAAGGAGCTTTTCTCGCCACCCGCAGGAAGTTCTCCATCGGCGATGAAATCGCCATGACCATCCCGCTGGTCCGCACGAAGGCGATCTTCAAGGCTACCGGCGAAATCATTCGCCTGGATGCGGCCGGGGTTGGAGTCGAATTCCGGGTTGTTTTCAAATATTAGCCGGGGGGACCCGCATCCTCTTCCCGATCCATCGAAGCCGCCACCTCGATAACCACGGAATCTGAAAAGCCTCGCGATCGGAGAAAGCGCTGCAGCCGGAGCTTTCTTTTGGCCGGATCCGGGTCGCGCTTCAGGCTTTCCCACTTTTTCAACGCAGCCCGACGTGCCACGACATGCTCTTCAGCCGAGGACATGCCCTCGCCCCGATCGTTTCCGGATTCCGCGCCGAGCAATCCTTTCTTCAACAGCTCGCTGCGAACGCGGTGGCGCCCGAAACCCCTCCGTTTTATCTGCTCCAGCACCTGACGCGCCACCCGCTGGTCGTCCAGATAGTTGAGCCTCAGGCACTCGGCGATGACGCGTTGGACGACATCGCTCGCATACCCGCGGCGGATGAGCTTTTGGGTGAGTTCCGCCACCGAGTGCTCGCGGTGCGCCAGGATCCTCAGGGCGCTGTTCTGAGCTTTGCGGTAGGCTTGATCACCGGTAGCGCACATGATCGTTGGTTCTCGAGATGGTCGGCGGGATTGTGGCAACTGATTTAACCGAAAACGGTGTGGATGGCAAGAAACGAAATTTTTGAAAAATGCAAAAAAACTATGAAAAAAAAGCTAAAGTTTCCGTGAAAGCCACCGATAATACTTTCAAACGGATCTGAAGTTTGACTCTGTTAGGGGTCTTTGTTAGGATAACACTATGGACCGAGAGATTCGCCCCGGCCCGCCACAAGGAGATAGCCGATGGAAATCACGCCTAAAAATCAGACGACTGCAATTGATGCCTATAATACGACTCAAGTCCAGCTCAGGCAAAAATCCGAGAGCAACGAAGGAAAAGTCTCCGGACAGCCGGGATTGAAGGCAGACACGGTCTTCATTTCCGACACCGCCAAACGCATTCAGGACGCCCAGACCCAGATCCAGTCGATCCCGGACGTCCGAGCGGACAAAGTGGCTGAGCTCAAGGGCCGGATCGAGAACGGAACCTATGAAATCAAGGCGGATCGGATTGCCGAGAAAATGATCCGGGAGTCCTTGCTGAACGAGCTTTTCAAATAGGCCTCCACTGCAAAAGCCCTTCGGTCGAAAAACAAAAGGCGATTCGGGATCGATCCCGAATCGCCTTTTGGGTTTGTGAAGTTTGTGCGCTTACACTTCGGTTCTGGTGAATTGAAACATCGACTGGCCTTCGCCTCCCTCCCGACCCGACTTCTGGGACTCGCTCGAGTAAATCAGGTTTTCCCCTTTTTGCGTGAGCCTGAGGTTTAGGCTCGGGCCTTCCACATTCTCCACGATACCCACGGTGATCAGCTCCTGAATGGCTTTCTTGAACAATTTCTTCTCTTCAGCGTTGAGCCTCTTCACGTAGATCATCTCTATCCAGTGCGGCGGCAGCAGGTCGTTGTTCTCTGCCTTGAGCGCCCGGAATTTGTTCAGTATATCGCGCTTGATGGTCTTCTTGTCCTTCATTCTCTCTTCCTCCGTCACCCTATGGAGTGAAGCCGTTTCCAACCCATAATGACCAAAAACGTATTAAACACGTGACCCAGGCTTATCCCTCATCATTCCGCGCAGCAGTTGAGGCAATAGGCATAGAGCCCCATGGGATCGTTCAGCTTCATCAGCTCATCCAGCCGTGAGTCGGCAAGCACCCTCAGAACGGCAGCCCGCTCAGGCGAGGCCGTGTTGAGAATCTTGGCGATCATCCCGGCAAAGAACTCGTTCAGCTGTTTCAGCAGCCGCTCCCGGCGCGTAAGGGGCTGCTGAAGATAATCGACCGTGTAAGTTTCCAGGCCGGCTCGCTTAGCCGCCGATTCGATGGCGTCCTGCTGGCCCCCCAGCTTGTCCACCAGACCGTTTTCGAGCGCGCTTTGGCCGGCCCACACCCGCCCCTGCGCGACTTTCAGAACGGCGTCTTTGGTCATCTTGCGGCCTTCCGCCACCCGGGCGATAAACGTGTTGTAGCCCTGTTCCATGATTTGATTCATGGCCTCGGCCATGAGGCTGTTCATCGGCCGGCTGGGGTTGAAGGCATCCGCCAGCTGGGTGGTGCCCACCCCGTCGTTGGAAACCCCCAGGGCCTGCAGGCTGCGCTCAAAGGTCGGAAACGCGCTGAAGATACCAATGGAGCCGGTGACCGTTGTGGGCGAGGCCCAGATTTCATCGGCGCCCGTGGAGATCCAATAACCGCCGGAGGCGGCCACCGAGCTCATTGAAACCACCACGGCCTTGCCGGCATGCCGGGCGAGCTCCAGCTCCTGTCGGACGGCGTCGGATGCAAACGCACTTCCTCCCGGGCTGTCGATGCGCAGCACGATGGCTCGGACGTCATCATCCCTCCAAGCCTGGCGGATCAGGGCAGACAGAGAGGCTCCGCCGATTCTGCCCGCCGGCTGGGTGCCTTCCAAAATGATTCCCTGGGCAACGATCACGGCAACCTTCGCGCCAGCCTCGCGGCTCTTGCGTGCCGACGGCTGAGCCGCTTTCAGGTATTCGTCAAAACGAACCTGATTGTAACTGTGCTTGGAAGGGTCTTCGCCGGCAATCTCAACCAGCTCCTCCTGGACCTGGTCCGCCGTCTTGACTTCATCCACTAAGCCATACGTGACGGCCATTTGGGTGGTGTCGCCGTGGAATGCGGCCAGACGGTCCGGAAAATGGTTGACATAGTCATCCACGGATCCCGGGTTGATTCCACGCTGGCCGGATACGTCGTTCTTGTAGGCTGTCCACAAGACATCCAGAAGAGCAGAGCTGGCCTCCCGGTCGAAGTCCGACATATCGTTACGCATGAAGGGCTCCAGCGTGGATTTATAGCTCCCGACCCTGAAGACATGAAATTGGATTTGAAGCTTGTCCAAAGCCGATTTGTAATAGTTTTGATATATGCCGAATCCGGTCAGCAGCACCCCGCCCATCGGGCTGAGGTAGACCCGCGTGGCATGCGCGGCGAGATAATAGTTTCGCTGGGTGAAAAAGTCGGATGCCGCAATCACAGGCTTCCCGGATTCACGAAAACGCTTCAAGGCCGCGGCGATATCCTGAAGCTTGCTTAAGCCGGCCCCATGAAGCTTGGACAGGTCCAGAAAAACCGCCTTGATCCGGGGATCCTGCTTGGCGCCATCGAGGGCATCCAGGAGGTCCTGCAACACGGTTTCAGCGGTAATGTCTTCTCCCAGCAGCTCGCTCGACAGCAGGCTTTCCGAACCCTGCTCGACGATATCGCCGGCGGGTGCCAGGACCAGAACGGCGCTTTCTGGAAGCTTGGCGCGCTTTTCACTGAATACCACAAACAACAGAAAGACGATCAGCAGCACAAAGATCACATTGCCGACAAATTGGCGGACAAAGGTCAGGGTTTTCCACCCGGCTGCTATGACGCGCCCCATCCATCTGATAAGCCTTTTCATGGTGGTTTGAATTACTCCGTTAAACCGTCCACGGCCTATTTCCAGCCTTTAAATTTTGATCCAAAAATATAAGCACCGATTCGAACTTTGTAAAATAGTTCCACGGGTAGTTCGCCGCATATCGGCACGCGGCGCCGGTTGACTCCGAGGCTGCCTTTTCCTATCCTCTGCCAGTCCATGCGCGGTGAGGCGTGATGGCCCCGGCAGTAAAACTCGCTGGGCTCACATCGGGATAGCCCCGAGGAGCGTCCTATTGCGAAAACTCATCCTTTACCTTCTCTTGATCGTCCTTGGCATCGCTGCCGCCGGAGCCCTTTACCTCTATCTGTCCCTGCCGAACGTGAGTTATTTAAAAACCCGGAACCCCCGGACGACGGCCCTGATCGAGCAGCGCCAGCGGGAAGCGCAACAGGCGGGCAAAGAATTCAAGGTACGCCAGATTTGGGTCGGCTTCGACGCGATACCGGAACTGCTCAAGGAAGCGGTGCGGGTGGCCGAGGACGCTCGCTTCTATGAGCATGAGGGCATCGACTACGAAGAAATGAGCGAGGCCGTGAAGAAAAATCTGGAGCGGGGCCGCTGGTCTCGGGGTGCCAGCACCATCACCCAGCAACTGGCCAAGAACCTCTACCTCTCCACCGAAAAAAGCCTCATCCGCAAGCTCAAGGAATTTCTTCTGGCTCTGCGCCTCGAAGATGAACTCACCAAGAATCGCATCCTTCACCTGTATTTGAATGTGATTGAGTTCGGCCCCGGTATTTTCGGAGTGGAGGCTGCCGCACGCCATTACTTCGGCAAGAGTGCCGGTCAGCTGACCCTCGAGGAAATCGTGAGGCTGACCGCAGTTATCCCGAAACCCCTCAGCGAAAATCCCACCCGCAACAGCCGCTGGTTGAAATGGAGGGCCGGCTGGATTCTCTCCACGCTCCGCAAGACGGGCCACATCAGCGCCGATCAATACCAGCAGGTCAGCGGCAGCCTGAGATAAATCCTGACGGCTTCATTAAACTCTTGCAGGAAATAAAAAGGGCCCCCCTGCGGGGCCCTTTTTAGAGTGTTGATTAAGGCTTCAGTGTACCGCGATCTGCTTCGGCCTGTGCGCCTCGGATTTCGGGACTTCAACCGTGAGAAGACCGTTCTTGAATTCTGCGGAGATCTTGTCGGCGTCGACTTCGGCCGGCAGCGTGAAGCTGCGGATGAACTTGCCGTAGGACATCTCTCGGCGGTAGTAGTTCTCTTCCTTGACCTCGTTGGTGAATTTCCGCTCGCCCTTGAGCGTCAGCACGCCGTTATTGACTTCCACATTGATGTCTTTCTTTTCCAGTCCGGGGAGTTCCGCTTTGATCACGACCTTGTCGTCCTTATCGAACATGTCCACACTCGGGTACCACAGCCCCATGGCCACATCGTCTTCGGACCGGTCGGGGCGGAACAGCGAGTCGTTGAACAGCGCGTTCATGCGGTCACGCAGGGACACCATCTCTCTAAAAGGATTCCATCTGATGAGATCCATCATTTTCAAGCCCTCCTTCATTTTCTTGTTGTTTTCTTTGCCAATAAGATTATTATTAGTTTGGCTTTTGGTGAATAAGTTAATTATCTTATAAATTTTGTCAATATTGTAACATTACTTTTTTAACATATATATTATAGTAATAATAAGGCGGGGTTATGGAACGAAAAAGCGACCGCTCCTTCTTGGACGATATCGAGCTTCCTCAACCCGACCCGGAGGATCTCAGGGGCAGGCAATCCGTGCGTGCAACCTTCAAGCTGTCGCCACGAGCCATCGAGGCGCTGAGCATTGTAGCCGTGCACCTGGGCATCAAGCAGAAATCCGTATTCGATCACCTGATCGAGGATGTTCAGACGCTTAACACCATCGCGCGGGAAATCGAGACCGAGCGATTCCGCACCATGGACCGGATCCAGAAAACGTTCGTCATCAGCCGCCGGACGCTGGTCAGCCTGGATGAAATTGCCAGGGAGTCCAGGGCGCCGCGAGATGCCCTGGTGGAGTACTCGATCCAGAGGCTGCTGCCGGTGATCGTACGGGAGCGCGAAAAACATCGCAAACGCAGGAAGCTGCTCGACGACATCAACCTGCACCTGGAGGAAGGCCTGAAGCTGCTGGGGAGATCAAAGTCGCTGCTCGGCGAAGACGACCCGCTGACCGTCCGGCTGGAGGCGGCCATGGATTATTACGCCGCCGCGCGGGGCGGCATCGAGCATTTCGTGGAAAGAGGGGCGGTCATCGAAGAGTTTTAAGGCACCGACTACACCATCTTGACCACCACCATGGTAATGTCATCCGACGGCCTGAGCCCTTGGCGGTAAGCTTCGAGGGTGCCGATGACCGCCTGGATGATGTCCCGGGCGCTGAGATGGCAGTGGTCCCGGATGAGCTGCCGCAGAGCGTCTTTCCCGAAGAGCCGGCCGTCCGGCCTTGCGGTTTCCCAGATCCCGTCCGTGCCGATGAAGATGACCCCCCCCGTCTTTAAACGGGTCTTCTCCCGCTCCTCGAACACGACCGCCTTGCTCAGACCGAGCGGCGCCCCGTGGCCGCCAAGCTCTTCGAAGTGTCCGGATTCCGGTTCGTAATAGATGGCCGGATCATGCCCCGCTCGAACCCACCGAGCGGCTCTGCGGGTGCCGTCGACGGCCAGATAAAACAGTGTCATGAAGGCGCCGGTGTCCCCCACGTCCTCCGTGAACTGGCGGTTTACGTCGGCAACGATCTCAGCAGGGCCGCCGGGCAGCGACGCCCGCAGCCGCAACGCCGCCCGGGCCGAGGCCATCAGAAGCGCAGCGTGAGCCCCATGGCCGGACACGTCTCCGACGATCACTGCCGCCGGCCTCGCGAGGTCTCTCGAAACCCCCAGAAAATCGTAATAATCGCCGCCGGTTTCGTCGCAATACAGGCTGATGCCGGCGATGTCCAGGCCGGGCAGCGACGGCTCCTGCCGCGGCAGCAGGTTCTG
>JBLMXM010000032.1:0-32946 GCA_050257775.1 Hyphomicrobiales bacterium | reverse complement strand
GATCTGTACCGCGCCATAAACCCAGCGAAACCGCTGGCGCTTATAGCCGGCGAAAGAATCCGGGGTCAGGCCTTTGCCGAAGCTATCCTTGATGTAAACCGTGTCATAGCCCAGGCTCTGGATACGCAGCCCAAGCTCAGCATCTTCGCAAATGCACCATTCCGCCCATTGTCCCGAGGCCAGCAGGATCGACTTGCGGATAAGGGTCATGGTTCCGTGCTGAATGATAGCATTGCGCTCGTTGCGGTGCACCATGCCGATCTCGAAGAAACCGTGGTATTCCCAGTTGATCATCTCTTTGAAGAGGTTGCCCTCCCAGCCGCGATGGTCCTGGGGTGCCTGCACGACCCCCACGTCCCGACGCTCGAAATGGGGCACGAGCAGCTTGAGCCAGTCGGGCCGGACGATGTAGTCACTGTCGATTACGGCTACGATATCGGCCGCAGGGTCAGTGTGCTGCAAAGCGAAGTTCAAAGCGCCGGCCTTGTAACCCGGGTGTTTCTCTAAATGGAAGAACCTGAATTTCAGGCCTAAGGCCTCACAATGCGCCTGCACCGGCAGCCACAGCTCCGGATGCGGGTTGTTGTTGTCGATAACCAGCACTTCGTAGTTCGAGTAATCCAGCCCTGCCAGACCGTTCAGCGTTTCGATCACCATGTCCGGGGGCTCTTTGCATATGGGCACATGGATGGAGACCAGCGGCCTCGCCTGGCCGTCACTGGACACAATGGCCGTGAAGCGGCGCTTCAGTCCTTCCGCCCAGATCATTTCGGACATCTCAAAGCCGTTGACCAGAATGATCATGAGCAACCCGGCCTGCATGGGCAGAAGCAGCGCCCAGATAAAGGTTTCCCAGAACAGGAACTCTCCCAGCAGCGGGGAAACCATCACCCAGACGAAAACCGAAGCCGTGGTCTGAAGCAGCAGTGCGAAGAACAGCTTCCCGCTGAGCGGCTGGGACGGCTGTGCGCGCAAATAAAGCCAGACGAATAGAATGCCGGTCAGCACGGCGGCGATCTCGGAGTACCAGGCGGCGTCGGACCGAATGGGGCCCTGGAAGGAAAACTTGGGCTTGCGGTCCACGTCATAGATGCCCCAGAAGGCGCCGACCACCCCTTCGTGGGGCTTTTTCCACGGCTGGTCGAAAACCTCCATGATGCAGTAATCCAGCCGGCGTTGGTCAGCGATATTCAGGAACCGCCGCAGGAACTTGGCTTCGTCCTCCCGGCTCGGCTTGGCCTTGCCGCAATTTTCGCCGTTGCTCGGCCAGCCGACTTCCGCCAGGAAGACCGGCTTGTCGGGGAAGGCTTCCTTTACCTGCTTGAGGCGATCGAAGACCCAGCCGATGGAATCGCTGAAGGCGACCCGCTCCCAGTAGGGCAGAACGTGGATGGCGATGAAATCCACATGCTTGGCCAGTTCGGGGTTCTTAACATATACGTGCCACGGTTCGGCTGTACTGACCGGCACTCTCACGGCGGCTCGCACCCGGTCCAGGTACGTGATCATTTCTTGAACCGTGAGATCGTTGCGGTAGATCGCCTCGTTTCCGACGATGACTCTCTTGACGGCTGAGGGATACCGGTTGACGTTTTGGATGAGATTGTAGATCTCGTCCTCGTTTCGCTCCCAGCGGCCGTCCAGCCAGGCGCCGGCCGTGACCTCGAGTCCCAGCCGCGTCGCCATTCCCGGGATGGCTTCCATGCCGTCGACTGAGGAGTAAGTGCGGATCCCCTTGGTCTTGCCTCTGAGTAGGACCAGGTCGTCCATGATTTCTTCCGGCGTCGGGAACTTGTTGCCGATGGGATCCTGCCCGTCCCGATAGGGGCTGAACGAGACATAATTAAAGGTGCCTGACCAGCCGGGCTCGGGGTTCTCGGGCAAGTTGAACACGGACCACAAGGCTATGTTGAACGCGCAGGTAATGCCTATGATGATCCACATGGTCTTGCGCATGGGGTTCGTTTTCTCCCGGGCTAGAAATTTCTAGCCATTTTCCCTTTACTTCAAACTGAAACGCCGCCGCCTGGTGATCCGTGGCCCTAAAAAAAATGGCCTTCGGCATAAAGGCCACTCAGGAGCAGCAGATTGTCTGAACGTTTTACTCCCAGCAGAAAACGTCGATTTACTTCTACGTTCGTTATCCCTAAAAACAACAAGCAGAGATTAAACCCTGCTCATATGGTTTTCAGATCCGCCGATGGTTCCGTTTGTCGGCGCGAACTATAACACGTTTTTAAAGGGCGTCAAGCATAAACTGGAGGTTCCGAAAAATCATTCAGCTCCATTAGACGCCGGCGGAAGCACGACCGTTTACATGGAATTCCTCGGGTCACGATATAAGCCGGCAGGGAGCAGGCCTGCTGACCCAACCGAGTCCTGATCCCCATCTCTATTCGTCGGTTTGCTATCTACCAATTTTCACAGCCGCACGGCAATTCGCCTACCAGGGTAGCTGCCATCTCCAAAGCATCTGGACATCTGCGGTGGCTCAAAGCGAGGTTAATAGGTCGATAACGTTAATTATAAAAGTCTGGAGGCGCTGACGGAAAAAATTTCGCCGAGAGCGGCTACAAAAATTCAGGAGAATGTTGTGTGGGTCGGGTCAATTCGGAAAATACGTGATGCTACTGTAAAAGAATTGCATGCTGCTGTCAATGTTACGAACATTGGTGTAAAACTATGTAATATACTGTAATCATACAAAAAACAGATATATTTATCTTGACTCTTTTATTTTCTTCGGACATAGTAATCTACACTCCTATTTGCCGGAGTCGAAGCCAGGGGCAAGGATAACATATCAAGCACAAGGGTTAAGGTGGACCTGCTACTCCATAGTGTCAGCAGCTCTTCTAACCGCTGCCGCAGATTCGAAGCATATCTCTCCACCTGCCCAGACAATAGTGCACCCTCAGGTTTTTCGAGCGGGTTTTCAATTTTTGAAGTGCTGATCGTGGTTGCCATTCTATCCTTGGCCGGTGCGATCGCCATACCCCGTCTTGTCAGTTGGCGCAGCAACATACGCCTGATCAATGCCGCCCAAGAACTGCGAACTAATCTAGAGGCTGCCAAAACCCTTGCAGCCAAAGAAAATACCACGATCACCCTGCAGTTCGAGCCGGCCTCCGGACAGTATCGAATGACATTCAGAAACCTGGATGATGCCTTAGTCGCCATCAAAGTGGAACAGCTTCCGCCCGAGGTCAGAATCGACTCCGCCCACCCGGAATACACGCTAACGGGCAACAAGGTCAGCTTCAACTCGCGCGGCGGCGCTGACAACGGCACGATTGTCCTTTCAAACTCCAACGGCAAAAGCAAAAAAATCAGCATCAGCATTATTGGAAAAATCGAGGTGAAGAACGGATGAAAATGGCTTTCTGGGGCAATGCGGTCCCCGCAAAGGGAGAATACCGCATCAGGGACCCTCAACAGGGGTATCTGCTGCTGGAAATCATGGTTGCGGTCGTCATTTTTACCATTGGGTTTCTGGCAGTCGGGACCATGATTATTTCGACAACTCGCAACAATACCACAAGCAACATTCTCACCCAGGCCACGCTGCTTGCAGAAGAAACATTGGAGGATCTCAAGAAGCAGGACTTAGCCAAATTGATTACCGGCGGATCCTATAATGACCCGCAAAACCCGATCGACGAATGGGGTAATACCGGTGGGATTTACAAACGCAGCTGGGTCATCGATGACCCGGTCGGACTGAATACCTCACGCCGGATTCGGGTGACCGTTAACTGGCAGCGACTTGGCCAAACCCGCAGGCTGGAATTGACGACTATCACCAGAGGCAATGGGACATGAAGCTCGATGATTTCGTAGCTGGGTCAACCTCTGCGCTGCCCCGCATCCCCCTCTCGCTGCGCTCCTGCCAAAGGCAGGATACGCCTTGCGCCAATAGACTCGCGCGCCTTGATCTTGACCTCTTTACGAAGTCATTGAGGCAGCCGGCTTCATTGGAAAACATTACGTTCAGGCAACGATCTCTGCGGCAATGTCATGGGTTTACGCTATTGGAGCTGTTGATTGCGCTCGGCCTGGCCATGACGGTTCTCGGGATCATGACGGCATTTTTCGTGAACACCAGCCGTTCCTCCACCGCCCAGAACGCTGCCGCCGGAGCCCAGCAATCTGCCAGAGCCGGCATTGAATACATCGCTTACGAGCTGCGGATGGCCGGATTGGACCCTCTCCAGACCGCCGGAGCAGGTATAGAAGAAATCTCAGCCACTGGAAATAAATTGCGGTTTAGCCTGGACCGATGCAACCTGCCCATCGGTGGCCCTGACGGCTGCACCACCCCGGTGCCGGACGGCGACGTTGACGACATATCAGAGAGGGTGACCTACGTTTACGACCCGGCAAGCCAGGTCCTGCGCAGGTGCCTTTATGAAACGGCAGCCACATTCGGTACGGAAAATTCAGACGGCACCTGTCAGCCTGTATTGGAACGAGTTGTCCGCAACCCGGGCGGCGTACCGCTTCTTACATTTTTGGACGATGCCGACACTGCCATTACCGCCGACCGCGACCGTGGCCTGATTCGATCGGTGATCCTCACGCTGACCACCGAAGAGCCGGCAGGTCAAATGAAAAAGGTCGCGCGGACCTACTCAGCGCGGGTTCGATTGCGCAATATCGGCTTATGAGGTGCCGGCAGCTGCCGACCGGAGGAGAAAGATCATCCTTATGTCGAGTTTATTACCTTTGAAGAATGAAAACGGCTACATCGCCATCGTGGCCGCGCTTGCGGTCCTGTCCCTTCTGACGGTCATCGGTATCTCGGCATCTCGGGTTGCCAACGACGAACTGGCAAGGGCCAGAAATGAAGTCGTTTACAAGAGAAACTTCCATCTTGCGGAGGGGGCGGCCCTGGAAGCCGCCGACCGGCTGCATTCCGACGGCAGCTTTAGAGACCACCCCCAACCCTGGATGGAAATGGTGACCGGCACACTCGACATCGACAGCCTGAAATATTACTGGGACAACACAGCGGCTCAGGGCGACACGGTGATTCCCAAGCCGTCCGAAGTGGATTTAAGCCACACCGCTTATCTCGCCGGCCATGAAGGGATCGCTCCTGGTCATTCTCTGAGCGCGGACAAACCCACCGTCCACGCCATTGGCATTTACGGCCGTTGCAGTTGGGACGGTTTTACGATTATCAAACTGGGATACCGCGCAGCCTACTGAGGACCTATCCTGAACCATTTTTCTGGATTCTTGGCGCAAGGTCCGGGAGAGTCTGCGCTCTGCAAGGATGGGCGTCATGCGCAGAAAGTACGCTTTGATTGAGGGTTCAACGGAGAAGAGGGTGGTTGGACCCCGAGCGGTCGCGGCTGTCATCGCCTTGCTTGCATTCAATTCCCTGGCCCTGTGGATTCGATCGGCAGGGGCCGGAGTTGACCTCTCCGACCTGCCGATGTTCACCCGAATCGTGCCGCCGCCGGCCAATATCATGTTCCTGCTGGACGATTCCGCCAGCATGAACTACGAAATCCTGTTACAAGGAGCCGAAGACGGGCGTTACCCGGACCAGGACGGTTTCTGCTATGTCTTCGACGACCTCGGAGACAACGTGTTCAAACAGGCCTCCGCACCAAATCGGTTTGCTGGCGCCGAGGGCCGCAAGCTATGGTGGACCCAATGGCACCAAAAAAACGTAATGTATTACAACCCCAACGTCACCTACACCCCCTGGCCGAGCTACGGCAACAAGATTTTCTTGGATGCCGATCCGGACAAACCCAGAAGTCATCCACTTTCCAGCAGCATTAAGCTTGACCTCCAGGAGACCTCGTTTACCGTCGCGAATTTAAATGTCCCGCATGCTCACTATTTTGTCTATTCCGCCAAAGAGGGCAAGCCTTACCTGGTGGTGATAGACAAGGCCTCATCGGCAATGAAGTACTATGCAGCCGCCGTCACGGGGACCGGCACGTCTGAAAAAGTCAGCACGCTCACTCAGGCCACCACCCCTCCCGTAGATGTGGTGACCGGCAGGACCTACAGCGCAGAGCGGCAGAACTTCGCCAACTGGTTCACCTACTACCGCCGCCGGGAATATGTGGCCAAAAACGCGCTGGCGAGCGTACTCAAAAGCCTCAATGATGTGCGCGTCGGTATTTACGGCATCAACCAGAAAATCATCTCCAAGCTCGAGCCGGTGAACGTGACCACTGGCGCTTCCGTCACGGACAACACCCAGGCCCTTCTCGACTTGCTCTACCCCTACGAGTCGGACGGCGTCACTCCGCTGAAGGAAGGGCTTCACACGGTCGGAAAATTTTTCAAGACCAACGACGGCACGATCGGCGGCAAGTCTGGACCAGCGCCCTATGGTGCGACCGGGCAGGGGGCTGCCTGCCAACAGTCTTTCACGGTCATCCTCACGGATGGTTATTACAGCGATACCGAATACCAATTCGGCGGAGGAAACGCCGACGGAGACAATGGCGCGCCCTACGCTGACAGCTTGGCTAATACGCTGGCCGACATCGCGATGTATTACTATGAGACCGACCTCAATGCGCTGCCCGACCAAGTGCCGGCCAGCCAGTACGATCAGGCTACCCACCAACACATGGCCACGTATGCGGTAGCCTTCGGGGTCACGGGTTCGTTGAACCCGGCGGACTACGACGAATCTTTTCACCACAAGGCGACCGGCAACCTGGTGCAATGGCCTACATCTATCAACTCACGCAAGCCCGAGACCATCGACGACCTCTGGCACGCCACCGTGAACGGACACGGAAAATTTTACAATGCCGCCAATCCGCAGCAACTCGCGACCAAGCTGACCGAGTTGATGAATGCCATCTCCAAAATCCTGATCGGATCCTCTTCGGCGGTTACAGTAAACGGGGACTATCTTTACGGCAAGATCGGTCCCGACACCTACCTTTACCAGGCGTTGTACAGCAACCAAAATGATGAATGGACCGGTGATATCAAAAGGTTCCCTGTCGATCCCTACACCGGGGACGTGCAAACAACCGGGCATGGAGTCTGGTCCGCTGCGGAGAAGCTGGTTGCAGCGCAATGGGATAAACGGCATATCGCCACGTTCAGCGGCTCGGCCGGCATACCGTTCCGGGAAGCCAGCCTGACCGACTCGCAGAAATCCGCTCTCGGGGCCAACCCCAGCAACAAGGTCAAGTATCTGCGCGGAGGTGAGGTGAGCGGCTTTCGCCAGCGCTCCCAGAAGCTCGGTGATATCGTGAATTCGGCCCCGGTTTTTTTGGACGATGTGGTCTACGCCGGTAGCAATGACGGCATGCTGCACGCCTTTGACGCCGACACCGGCGAGGAGATTTTCGGCTATGTGCCGAACCTGGTCTTCGACAACCTCAAGCTGCTGACCGATCCGGCTTACACCCACCGCTTTTACGTCGACCTGACACCTACCGTGAAAAAGGCTGCCGGCATCCTCGGCGGTACGGCAACCCGAGCGCTGCTCATAGGCGGATTGAGGAAAGGTGGCAAAGGATATTTCGCCCTGGACGTCACCGATGCCAAGACCATCAACACAGAGGCTGATCTCGCCAGCCGGGTTCTCTGGGAGTTTCCTAATGCGGCGGACCCCGACATGGGCTACTCTTTCAGCAAACCGGTGATCGTGAGGTCGAACCACCCCACCTACCCGTGGGCGGTGATTTTTGGAAACGGCTATAAGAGTGACAGCGGCAAGTCCATGCTATACATCGTCGACGCAGCTACCGGCGTCCTGATCCTGAAGATCGAAGCCGGCACCGGACCCGACAACGGCCTGTCGAGTCCTGTTGCAGTGGATGTCACCTATGACGGCAAGGTAGATTTTGTTTATGCCGGCGACCTTAAAGGCCAGCTTTGGAAGTTCGACCTCGGCAGCGAGAGCATTAGTGAATGGAGGGTCGCCTTCAGCGACGGTGCCGGTTCGAAGCCCCTTTTCCAAGCCAAGGGCCCAGGCGGCGTTGAGCAGATGATTAGCACCCGTCCGGATGTCATGTATCATCCGGTTGAGCATGGCTTTCTCGTCTGCTTCGGCACGGGCAGATTCCTGGGCGACAACGACTTCACCGATACCTCGATCCAGTCGATATACGGCATATGGGATTACGGGGACCGGGTCTACAGCCTGAAATCCAGACAGTGGGGCCCGGACGACGACAGGGAATTCCTCGGCGCAATTGTGAGAAGCAGCCCCGAGCGGTTGTCTAACCAACCCGATACGGTGTCACTCCTGAAGCAAACCCAGAAGGTTTACACGGTCAAGATCGGAGCCGTCGATTACCGGTTCAGGGTGTTGAGCAGCTCGAAGCCGATCTGGTTGACAAGGAGTGACCCGGAGGCCGGGCAGCAGCCGAATCCATCCAATACAGACGCCAACCACGCGGGCTACTATTTCGACATGAATCCGGGTGAACGGGTCATCAGCGATGTCATGATTCGGGACGGGAACCTGCTGGCTATCGGTTTCACACCCAATATCGACCCGTGCGGCCCCGGCGGCACATCCATGTTCATGGAGCTGAATGCATTTACCGGCGGTGCCGCGGGCGGCAGCCTGTTTGACATTACCGGCGACCTGAAGATCAATGCGAAGGATGTCATTCAAGTGGATTTCATTGGTGACGGCAAGTCCAAGGATATGCCCCCCTCGGGCATTGAATTCATGGGCAATCTCCTGATGCCGGCCATCCTCAGGCTGCCGGGCGATAATGACCCCATCGAAAGGAAATACATGAGCTCCTCCAGCGGAAAAATCGAAACCCTAACGGAAAAAGGCGTAAAATTGGGTGTAACGTATTGGATGGAAATCCGCTTCTGACCGAATCTTCGGTTCCAGCTCATTCGGATTGGGTTTTCTGAAATCAACTTCAACTGCGAAAGGCACTAAGTCCGCGAAAGGTGCTCTTATGATGATTAAAGCTAACGAATAGACTTACAGCTTTTGTCTTAAACCATATCTTGCCTGCTCTTTGCGCGCCTCCCGCGTAATATATAGTTTCCCCTCCGTCGCCCCTGCTATCTTCCAGAGTAGTTGGGCGCTTTTTTTAATTTCGCGTAACTCCTGGTATTGACTGAGTCCATTGGCTTATAGCATGATGCTGGGCCATGGTGGTCTCATTTCACCCGATTTTCAAAGCCGATCTCAATCTCATCTGCGCCGGCCGTGAACCCGGCTCTGAGGATCTGTCTATGATTCGCAGAGCCCGGGCGGTCGTCCTGCCTCAGGGCTGTCCGCATGGGCTGTACCGAATGGCGCGCGACAACTGCGTCCATGTCTTTCCCAACTACGATTCGCGCTTCCGCTTTCCTGGCAAGATCGGACAGATCCGGCTTTTTCGAGAAACCAACGCTCCACACCCGCAAACCGAGATTTTTCAAAACACCTCTGAATTTCGACAGCGGTATCGAGACGATCAATACCTGCACTTTCCGTTGGTTTTTAAATTCGACTGGGGCGGGGAAGGGGATCTGGTCTTTCTGGTTCAGGCGCCGGGCGACTTAGAGAATCTGCTGTCTGATGCCCGTCGATATGAAGCATCCGGCCAGAGCGGATTCATTCTTCAGCAATACATTGCTTGCGGTAACCGTTCCCTGCGGGTGATAGTAATCGGTGAATACATGCTGTCCTACTGGCGGACCCATTCGGGACAAGACTTATTTCATGCCAGTCTATCAAAAGGCGCTAAAGTCGACTTGACGGCTGATCCGCTCTTGAAGCGCAAGGCCGAGGAATGGGTTTTGAAGTTCTGCCGCGTCGCGGGGATCAACCTGGCAGGGCTCGACGTGCTCTTTGCCGAAAAGGATCCCCGGCAGCAGCCTCTGCTTCTTGAAATAAACTATTTCTTCGGACGGATGGGTCTGGGCGGCTCCGAAGCCTTTTATCGTATTTTAAAGAAAGAGATCCGCAAATGGCTCAACGGCATTTGAATACAACAGCGTCCCACAGCTGAACCCTGAATGCCAGCCCAGCGGCCCTAATGCCTCATGAAACATAGGGATCGAACCAACGGTTTTTCCGTGCATATGGATAATGCCGAACTCAAGCGCGAGCGCGCCAAAGCTCGCGAACTTCGGGACAGCCAGTGGTGGAAACGCCGCCTGGCCAAGGGAGTCTGCCATTACTGTGGGAGGTACGTTGCCCCAAGAGAACTCACGATGGACCACATTGTTCCCCTATCCCGGGGCGGCAAGACCACCAAAGGCAACGTGGTGGCCTGCTGCAAGGAGTGCAATACGGCGAAGAAACAACTCCTGCCCATGGAGTGGGAAGATTACCTTCAGCGGTTCCAAGCGGCAGCTGCGAAGGATACTTCCATGGAGCCGCACTGATCCAGCCTCAAGCTTTTCCTACTTAAGGCCGATAATTCGGCGAGAATCCTTGAAGAAGACTGGAATTGCCATGAGCTCAAGTCCGGATCGAAGCTGTATCCATGACCGTGATCAGGCTTCTGTACTTGAGGTATCCTGCCCTAATTGCAAGCGGCGCTACCGGATACGACGAAGCCGTATCCCGGCCCAGGCCTCCGCGGTCTTTTGCAAAGATTGCGGCCGGAAGATCCGGCTGCACCAGACCTCTTCCGATAAATCATCGCATAGCCGCAACCAATCGATTAGACCCCGCTTCCGCCTGGACCTCATGACCCCGGAAAAACGGCCCTCCCGGGGTCGACTCAGACGGAAGAACACTTAACCCAGATTACTGCTCTGACCCCTCTTTTTTTAAGACTTCCCGGTACCAGCAGGCAAATTCGAACATGCCCCGGAAACGCTCCTCGCGATTTACGATTCCTAGCGCCATCTCCAGTGCTCCCCGGTTGTAGGCATTGTTCTCGGCCTCACCGGGCCGGCTCTGGAGAAATTCGCGCACCAGCGTCTGGGTTGTCCGATTGGTCTTGTCTTTCCGGATATCGATTGGGTCCTTGGGCTCCTCGAAAGGGTCCCAGGCGTCATAGCCCCGTTTGAGGATATGCTTCTGCCGCCGGGGGGACATGCTGTCAAAGATCGCTCTCTTGCGGCGCTCCGCCTCCTCGGGAGAAAACTCGCTCATGGGTGCCTCCTTGCGCGACGCCGCTTCGGAGGAGGCTCCTCAGGTGGGGCTTCTTTCAGGCCCAGATAGATTTCATCGTAATTCGTGATCAAGACGGTGGCCAGCGGCACGAGGATATCGGCCAGTTTAATAAAGCGCGATCGCATATCCCGCACCAGTTCGGCGGACAGTTCCTGCAGCCGGGTATGAACGGCATCCAGGTTCACGGTGGGGTATTGCTCGCCCGGTCTGAAACCGGACAGACCACAGGTGTGCCCCTTTCCGCCGATAGCGGTGGGAATCCCATAGAAACGGCAGGTCAACGGGCGATGATCGTACAAGTCGCATAAGTCCTGTTTGCTTAAGAGCGGGCAGCGCACGCGTTCCCGGGCCAGGTCGGCCAGAATTTCCGCCTCCGGTTTGCCGGCTAAAAAATCCTGGTGGGCCTTCCGCTTGATCTTGGCCAACTGGCGATCGGCCCGGTTGGCCTTTTCCTCGAGTTCGGCTCTCCCGCTTTCCTGAGACTTCTGCTTGAACCGGTGGTTGATGTAGAGCGCCTCGATCAGGGTGAGATCAAAGAGTGCATGACAGCAATCAGCACAGCCTTCAACGCACTTGACGCAGTCGGCATGCGCCTGTTTCACGCGCGCAAACGCCGCATCCGACGCTGCTACGAGTTTTTCATACTTTTCAAAGTAGGGGGTGAAATCAAAATCCATAATGTTGTCCTTCGGTACTGTTTCACGTGGAACACGGCAATCCGGTCGCCGCTTCGTTAGATCGGTCTCGGCCGATTCTGTTCTGGCTTGTTCCGACTAATCCCTGAGGGATCTGCTCTCCGCAGGGCCTTGCGACAATTCGATAAAATCGCTCAATTCCAGTTAGAGTTAATGTTTCACGTGAAACATTCTATTTGCCGATGCAGAAACGGCTGAAAATGCTTTCCAGAATGTCGGTTTTTATCCGGCTCCCCAGAATCTCATCCAGCAGGTCAACGTTTTCCTTCAAATGAATGGCCACCAGTTCGTGCGCACCGCCGTTGTCCAAGCAATTAACAGCGGCCTCGGAGGCCTCGACACAGCGCTCAAGAATTTTTTTCTGCCGAAGATTGGGCATGATCTTGCCGGCGCCGTCCAGGGCATTTCCCCTCCAAGCCGATTGGATGATCGCAGTGCGAAGCTCCTCCATACCAATGCCTTTCAACGCGGATATCTCGACGCCATGGTCCCGCGGCCAGTCGGGCGGCAGTTCCGGTACGACCGGGGCGCCTGCCAGCAAGTCGATCTTATTGAACACCAGCACAACGGCCTTGGAACGGATCCGCTCAAAAATCCGAAAATCTTGTTCCGAAAGGGGCTGCTGGGCCTCCATCACAAAAAGGATCAGATCCGCTTGCTCGGCTCGCTCTTGGGTTTTCTGCATGCCGATGCACTCGACCGGGCCTCCGGGTTCTTGAAGGCCGGCCGTATCCCACAGGCTCACCGGCACCCCCTGGATAACAAGGATATCTTCGACCGCATCTCGGGTGGTTCCAGGAATCGGGGTGACAATGGTGCGCTCCCGGCCGAGCAGCCGGTTCATCAGGCTGGACTTGCCGACGTTGGCGCGGCCGACAATGGCAACTGATAGGCCATCCCGGATCGCCCGGCCGTCCACGTACATGCGGATGAGCCGCCGCACCGGCTCTATTACCCCAATGCGAAGCTCGCGACGCAGCGCCGGCCCGTCTACCGCTTCGTCCATATCCTCGGGGAAATCGATCGCCGCCTCTATCCGGATAAGCAGCTCTACACAGCAGGCGCGAACGCTCAGAATCTCCTGGCGCAGCGCCCCTTCCATCTGGGCGGCGGAAATCTCAAGGGCGCGGGCAGAGCGGGCGTTGATGAGATCGCACACGGCTTCGACCTGGGTGAGGTCGATGCGGCCGTTCAGGAAAGCCCTGCGCGTGAATTCCCCGGGCTCGGCCAAGCGGGCCCCACTCTGCAGAACCAGCTCGAGGATGGCCCGGACCGCTGCCGGCGAACCATGGGAGTTGATCTCAACGATATCCTCGCGCGTGTAAGTCTGCGGGGCCTTCATCACAGAAAGCAGGACTTCATCGATCGTCCGGCCGTTGGCCGGATCAATGATATGCCCGTAGTTCAGGTGGTGCGATTGAAAACCGGACCCTGAAGCTCCATGAGTTGCCTCGGCCGAGCCGCTCCGAAACAGGATCGAGGCGATGGCGACCGCTTGCGGTCCCGAGATCTTGATGATGCTGATGCCGCCGGTTCCGGCCGGCGAGGCGATGGCGGCTATCGTGGCGTTCATGGAGTTATTACTCCGGCAATGCAATCCACCAATCCCAGTCCGGGTTCAGGCGGAGCGGGGTGCCCGCCGCGGCAAGCTGCAACCAATTTTTCATAAGACTTTGCCACGCCCCCCAGCTGTCAAGAGGATACCGACGGCAGGCAGAGACGGTCGGTGGCTCCGTGGGGGTCGGTTCTCCGGGGCTGTTAGAGTATGTATGGAGCGGGCTGGCTGCCGTACGCAGGTTCGTTGAAGGTATGGTTGCGGCCTGCCGCGGCGGGCGCCCCGCTCCGCCTGTGCGTGGGATGAGGGTATTGGGCATGTTTAATTGCCGGTCTGATTAGCAACCCCCCTGCGAAGCACGCCGGCGGCTTGGATCTGCAGGCATCAGCCAAATTTCTTCTGGGTGTAATACTGCTGGCCGATCGAGAGAACATTGTTGACCAGCCAGTAAAGGACCAGTCCCGAAGAAAAATTGATAAAAATAAAAGTGAACACCACCGGCATCAGCATCATCATCTTAGCCTGGGTCGGATCTCCGGTCGAGGGTGTCATCTTTTGTTGCAAGAGCATGGTGGCCCCCATGATGAGTGTTAAAACGGGAATTCCATAGGGGGGGTCCATGAAGGGTATCGAGAAACCAAACCTGAACAAGCGGTCTGGCGCTGAAAGATCATTGATCCATCCGAAAAAAGGCGCATGCCGAAGCTCGATCGCCTGGTCGAGCATCCGATAGAGCGCAAAAAACACCGGTATCTGGACGACCATGGGCAGGCAGCCGCCCAATGGATTGATGCTGTAGGTCTTGTGCAGCCGCATGACTTCCTCGTTCATTTTTTTCCGGTCATTCTTGTACTTTTCGCGGATCTCCTGGATGAGGGGCTGCAATTTCTTCATCTGGTTCATGGACTTGTAGCTTTTCGTCCCCAAAGGCCAGAGAAGGATCTTGGTCAGGATGGTCAGGATGATGATGGCGATCCCGTAATTGGGGATAAGCCCATACAGGAAATTCAGCAGCCACAGGCAGGGCTTGGCTAGCAAATCGAAAGTTCCGAAATCGATGATGCGTTCGAGCTCATGCCCGGCCACTCGGACATCTTTCATGCTCCTCGGGCCGAAAAACAGCAGAAAATCGGATTGCTGACGGCTGCCCGGGTCAAGTGTCTGTTCCGGCTCCACATACCGGGTCTCCACCACATTGCCCGGCAGGGCCGCAAGATGCGCAACGGCTGGCTGATCCTTTATCGGGATCAGCGCGATCATGAAATAACGGCTTTCCAAGGCCAACCACTTAATGGTTCCGGGAAGGTTGTTTTTCTTGGGTATTTCATCAATGGCCACATTCTCGAGCGAGTTCCCAACCAGTGCCGATGGACCTTCGAAGCCATATCGACTCTTTTTCTCATGGTATTCGTTTCGCAGGGCCACGAACAGGCTGTCCTTGATCGGTTGTCCGGAGCCGTTGACGAGCCGCACCTCAAGGCCCATGACGTAGGAATCGGCCTGAAAGCGATAAGCGATCTCAACCTGAATTCCGTTCTCAACAGCCCGCCGGAACACGATTTCACGGGACCCGTCGGTGAGGCTCAGTTGATCGCCCCCCAGACTGGCCTCGAAAAGTGCATTCTCAAGTCCGGTGGAACTCTTGCCGGCTAGGCCAAGCACCAGACCGTCGACGGAACTGTTATCCGGGAACAGGTTTTTCAGCGGCGAATCCGCCTCGGCGGTTTCGCGATACTTCTTAAGCGTAAAGCCGATGATACCAGCCCCCTTCTCGGATAATTTCGCCTGGTAAAGGGGAGTATCAACCGTAATCTGCCGGGCAGGCCGTGCAGGTTTGGCCGCACCTGCAAGGCTCTGCTCCGCGGGTTTTGGGGCTACAGGTGGCGTTGCCGAAGCCGCCGGTTCTTTCTTCTCTTCCTTTTGCGTCTCCTGCTGAATCTGCGGAATAGGCTTCTGCTTGGGCTCATGGCTGAAGAACACGTTCCACAGCATGAAGACGAGGAATGACAGAACAAGCGCTATGAGCAACCGCATCTGATCCATGTCGATCTCCTGGTGATTTCCCGGTAGTTATATTTAGGGCTTGCTCGCCGCCATAGCGGATTGACGCCAACCCGGCCGGATATCATGGCCTTGGATCTCAGGGAACTGGGTCTTCGCCGCCGGAATGAAAAGGATGGCAACGCAGCAGCCGTTTGATCGCATAGAGGGACCCTCTGACCGGTCCGTGAAGCGCAATTGCCTGGCGGGCGTATTCCGAACAAGACGGATAGAACCGGCACGAGGGACCCAGGACCGGAGACAGGGTAAGTTGGTAAGCCCGTATGACGGCAATTAAGATTAATTTAACCAGATCGCTGGATTTCAAATTGCCTCTATAGCGCCTCGAAAAGATCCTTTAGCGCCTGGAAAATGGCTGCATTGGGTTGACCGGATGCGTCTCTGCGTGCGATCAGGTTAATATCCCAATGCGCTTTCAACAGGTGCCGGTTCAGCCGAAAGAATTCTCTTGCCAACCGCTTGAGCCGATTGCGCTGTACGGCCCCACCGACCTTGCGGCTGACCGTGATTCCCAAACGCGACCGCTCCAGCCGATTCGGCACCACCAACGCAATGAATAGATTGGTGTGAACCTTTCGATGAGTGGAACCGGACAAGCCGGCGAACTCGGAGCGTTTCAGAATTCGGTCGGCTTTCTTCAGAAAAAATCGCAACGGCTTTGCTGCCCCTGTCCAGCGATTATACTGCCGGCTCGACGGCCGCGTCTCGTCGCCCGGCCAGTCGGGCGCGTCCTTTGGCGCGCCGGCGGCTCAACACATTGCGGCCGCCCTTGGTGGCCATGCGCTTTCGAAATCCATGGTTGCGGACTCGTCTGAGTCTGCTGGGCTGAAACGGTCTTTTCATAATGGCTTGTCCTTTTCACCTCAATCAGCTGACCCTGCGGCCAGCGGGGTAGCTATCAGCCGCGCGACCGCTCAATAAAAAGCCGCATCCACGACCGACAGAGATCAGCATCTTTATAATTAAGGAGATCTTCTACAAACCTGATGAATCCAAAAACCTCGGATATAAATCATGTTTAAGCAACGCTGTCAAGCTAATAACCGATAATTGAAAATGGGCTGGGGCCAAGCGGGGAGGGCTGACTGGGCGTTAGTTGTCCTGAATTTCGAGAATCTCGAACTGCTCCATGTGAAACTGCGGTTCAGGATAAATCACGATCTGTTTGGCCAGAGACCGCTCCAGGTTCGCAATGAGGTGATTCTCCTCGCGATGCAGGAACTCCGCCACCTGGGGGTTGACCCGAATGGCTACCCGGTGGCCTAAAGCATCCCCAGAATAGCGCTGGATCTCGCGATAAACATTGTAGCAGACCGACTGCCTGGAAACGATGTAACCCTCGCCTTCACAGTAAAAACACGGTTCACATAAGATTCGCGTCAGGGGCTGGCGAGTGCGCTTGCGCGTCATCTGGATCAGGCCCATCTCCGACATGGGCAGGACGTGGGTTTTGCTCTTGTCCCGTTTCAGCGCCTCTCTGAAGGCGTTGAAGACCTTCTCTTGGTTGGACTTCTTTTCCATGTCGATGAAATCAATCACGATGATGCCGCCGATGTCCCGCAGCCGGATCTGGTAGGCGATCTCCTTGACTGCCTCCAGGTTCGTCTTCAGGATGGTTTCCTCCAGATTGTGCTTGCCCACATAGCGGCCGGTGTTGACGTCGATGGCGCTGAGTGCTTCGGTGTGCTCGATCAGGATGTAGCCGCCGGACTTCAACCAGACCTTGCGTTTCAGCGCCCGGGAAATGTCGCCTTCCAGGTTGTAGGCATCGAACACCGGCTCGGAACCCTCGTATAGGATCACGTTTTCCTTGAGGCTCGGCATGTAGGTGTCCAGGAAGGAAAGGACGGCGTCATAGGTGGGTTTTGAGTCGATGACCAACTTCTCGACTTCATGGATCAACAAGTCCCGCACGGCCCTCAGGCTGATGGAAAGGTCCTGGTATATCAAGGACGGCGCGGGGGCCGAAGTGAATTTGCGTTGAACATTCTCCCAGAGATTGTTGAGAAAGCCCATCTCATAGACAATCTTTTCCTCGCTTTCGCGTTCGGCCGCCGTCCGGATAATGTACCCGAAGTCGTCCTTGCGCCGGTCGTGCACCAGCTGCTTGAGCCGCCCCCGCTCCGCCTCATCTTCGATCCGGCGTGAGATGCCGATATGGCTGGAAGACGGCATAAGCACCAGAAAACGGCCCGGAATGGAGATGTGGGAGGAAATGCGGGCACCTTTGGTGCCTATGGGCGACTTGGCCACCTGGACCAACAACTCCTGGCCTTCCACCAGCAGCTCCTCGATTTGGAAATCCCGCTTCCGGGGCGGCAGGGGCAGCGCTTCCTCGTCCGGTCGATTCTCGCTCTCATCGGATCCCAAGGTAAAAAAACGTTCAATGTCTTTGAAATTGTTATGGTACACATCATCGACGTAAATGAAGGCGGCTTGGTTCAATCCGATGTCGACAAACGCGGCCTGCATGCCGGGCAACACCCTCAGAACCCGGCCCTTGTAAATATTGCCGGCGATGTCCGAATCATCCCCGCGATCCACGTGAAGTTCGACGATAGTGCCGTCCTCCAGCAGGGCTACACGGGTTTCATGCTCGTTGACGTTGATGATGAGTTGTTTATACATGTGCTGAAATCCTTAGCAAGGGTGTTAGAAAACTGCCTCACCGGCCGTGTTCCGCGTGCACGGCTACTATAGCTAGGCGGCTTACTCCGCCGCAGGCGGGACCGCGCTTTCCAAAACGCCGTGCGCCTGGGTTGACGGGCCGATGCCTGTTTTTCAGGACCCTTGTCAGATTTTGAGCTTGCGGATGCCGGCCTTGGCAAGCTCCTCTGGGGTGAGGCCGAATCCCTGCTTGAGAATCTCGGTCGGCCGTGCCGTCTTGCCGAGTTCACAGCATAAAGTGAGTTCCACGCATCCGACACCCGCTTCGCGGATGTCTTTCAGAATATCCCTTAACGCTATCTTTTTCAACTTTCCTTTGGGCGAAGAAATTGTCAGGTCTTGATTGAAATCGATGTTGGCCAACGCGCGACTCATGGACTCCGGCAAAGATGGTCCAAAGCAAATCCGGAAGGTGCTGTAGGTCGACGGGGCCTGGATCTGCTCGCTGCATCCCTGCACGCGCAAGCCTTCCGGCAGCTGGGCATTCAGTCCGCCCTGAAGCGCAGCGGGCGTTACTTCCAGGGGAACCGTGAGAATCAGGTGCTCATCTTCGCTTTCATAGCCTGTGGGAAGTGGGTTGTCGAAGGCCACCTTGGGCTTGGGGTGGAAGCCTTCCGAGAATTTCACGGGTATGCGGGCGCGCCGCAACGCCCGGAGGAAGACGTTGACCAGCTCCAGATGCCCGAAAAATCGTGCCGGTCCAGTTTTTGCGTAGGAAACCTGAATTTTTTTAAACGCACCGGGCTGCCTCGCGGTTTCCGGTGGAGTTTGGCTTTGCGGAGACGGCATTTCTGGATGCAGCTTCGGTTCGATCCGGTTGAAGTCGCAACTCCCGCAGGCATTGCAATCCCCGTGGCGGCAGTCTCCCGTCGTAATGCCGGCAAGGGCCTTCTCCCACTCGCTTCTCAGAAAATCCTTGGTGACCCGCGTGTCGATGTGATCCCAGGGAAGCGGCTCGCCGGGGTCCCGCGGTCGCGTGGTATAAAATGCAGGGTCGATGCCGGCTTCGGAAAACGCCGCCATCCAGGCCGAAAGGTTCAACCGGTCTCCCCAGCCGTCGAACCGGCACCCCCGGCGGTGAGCCGCCCGCAGCACCCGCCCCAGCCGCCGGTCGCCTCGTGCCCAGACCCCTTCCAGCAGACTCATTTCCGGGTTCTGCCATTTGAAATCGACACCGGGAATGGAAAGCTGCTTCTGGATCCAGCCCAGTTTATCACGGGCTTCATCCAGCGGGGTCTGAGGCGCCCATTGAAACGGGGTGTGGGGCTTGGGAATGAAAGTGGCGACGCTGACGTTGATCTGGCCCCGGCGACCGGCCGGGTCTTTCAGTTGGCGCAGCTTCTGCACCAGCTCCACCATGGCCGTGAGGTCCTCTCGGGTTTCCGTGGGCAACCCGATCATGAAGTAGAGCTTGATGAGCCTCCAGCCTGCCTGAAAGGCATCCCGGACCGTCGCAATGACCTCCGCTTCGCTGATGTTCTTGTTGATCACATCGCGCAGCCGCTGGCTGCCGGCCTCCGGTGCGATGGTAAAGCCGGTCTTGCGGACCGTCTTGATCAGTTGCATCAGTTCTGGCGTCAGGGTACCCGCCCTCAGCGAGGGCAGCGAAACCGCCACCCGTTCCGACGCCAGACGGCCCACCAAACGCTGCAGCAGCGGCACGATGCAGCCGTAGTCGCCGGTGCTGAGTGACAGAAGCGACAGGTCCTCATAGCCGGTGGCGGCCAGGGATTTCAGCGCCAGGTCAAACAGCCGTTCCGGTGCTCGCTCCCGCACCGGTCGGTACAGCATGCCCGCCTGGCAGAACCGGCAGCCGCGGCTGCAGCCCCGCGACACCTCCAGCCGCAGCCGGTCGTGCACGGGTTTCCCGAAAGGGACCACCGGCCGGTCGGGAAACGACACGGCATCCAGATCCGCTACGATGGCCCGTTTCACGGGGGCATAATCTGCGAACCGCGGGGTCAGCGTCTGGAAGCCGGAACCGTCGTAGCGTGCTTCAAAGAAACCGGGGATATAAACCCCTTCAAGCTCGGACCAGCGCTTGAGAAGGGCCTGGCGGTCACGGCTGCCGGCCTCCTTCCACGCAAGCCACGCACGGGCGAGCTCCACCACGACCTCCTCGCCGTCTCCCACGACCATGGCATCGAAGAAGTCAGCAACGGGCTCGGGATTGCAGGTGCAGGGCCCGCCGGCCACCACAAACGGGTGGATAGGCTCTCGTTCGGCGGCCAGCCACGGAATGCCAGCCAGCTCCAGCATGGTGAGTACATTGGTGTAGTTCAGCTCGTACAGCAGGCTGAAGCCGATGATATCGAAATCGCCCAGCGGTGTGTGGGATTCCAGGGAACAAAGGGGTCCGCCGGTCCGCCGGAGACGGGTCTCCAGGTCAAGGGCCGGGGCAAAGACTCTTTCGGCGACGATTTCGGGCTGATTATTGAGTATATGATAAAGAATCTGTAATCCGAAATGGGAGGTGCCGATTTCATATAGGTCCGGAAAAGCCAGGGCCACACGCAGCCTGACCCGGCTCAGGTCCTTATGCACCGCGTTGACCTCCGAGCCCAGGTATCGGCTCGGCTTTTCAATCAAGGTGAGGGAATCGAGGTGCTTGTCCATATCGAAGATATGAAGTTGCCGATAGGCCCGTTGAGTTGTATAAGAAAAACGTGTTGCCAGATGGCGGGCGGGGGGGACCTGACTCACATGCCCGTCGGCCCGATCCATTGAAAAATTTATTTATATAGCTCGGATCAATGAAAAAGCCAATCCTAAAAATGAGAAACGCCTGCATTCGACCCAGCCGCATCGGCATTCTATTCGTTTCCGTTTCAATCTATTTGCTGGCTCACGAGCTTGCGGCCGGAGCCGCGCCCGACAACCTGCGCGAAAGCCCCGTGGTCAAGGCCGTTCGCAAGGTGAGCCCGGCCGTAGTCAACATCGGCACGGCCTACGAGACCCGCTCCCGGCCCAATCCGTTTTCAGGGTTCGGCAGCCCGTTCTTCGATGAGTTCTTCAGGGATTTCTTCGATCCGCGTTTCGAGCGACGCCAGCAGCACATGAGTCTCGGCTCGGGGGTGATCATCGACGGCGAACGGGGCCTGATCCTGACCAACGCCCATGTCATCCAGCGGTCGGGAACCATAAAGGTGGTGCTGCAGGATGAACGCGAATATGAAGCCCGGGTTGTCGGAGCAGACCCCGAATCGGACCTGGCCGTGCTTAAAATAGACCCCCGGGAGAAGCTGCCGTCCATTGCCATGGGCAACAGCGACGACCTCATGATCGGCGAAACAGTGATCGCCATCGGCAACCCCTTCGGTTTCTCGCACACGGTGACCACGGGTGTGATCAGCGCCCTCAACCGAAGCATCCGCACCGACGAACGGGTGTTCCAGGATTTTATCCAGATCGACGCATCGATCAACCCCGGCAACAGCGGCGGCCCGCTGCTCAATATCAACGGCGAGCTGATCGGGATCAACACCGCCATCTATGCCAAGGCCCAAGGCATAGGGTTTGCCATCCCCATCAGCAAGGCCAGGCGCACCGTCGACGACCTGATCCGGTACGGCGAGGTGAAACAGGCCTGGATCGGACTGGTCGTCCAGGAGCTGGATGAAAAGGTCGCCCAGTACCTGAAATACCCCGGCCGCAAGGGCGCGATGCTCAAGGCTATAGAGGCTGAAAGCCCGGCGCAGAAGGCTGGATTGCGCGAGGGCGACATCCTGCTCGTGCTGGGGACCAGGAAGATCGGCAGCCTCGAGGACTACCTGGCGGCCTCGAGAGCCGTGACCGCCGGCGAATCTTTGGACGTCCAGGTTTGGCGCGGCGGACAGCCGCAAAAGGTTACGTTGAAAACCACCGAATTCCCCATCGAGCGGGCCGACCAGCTAGCCTGGAGCCTGCTCGGAATTCGGGTGGAGGACCTGACGCCCAAGAGCCGGAAAGACTTTCGCATCGCCGCCCGGGAAGGGGTTTTGGTCACGGAGATCCGGCCCGGCTCACAGCTGGCGCGGATCGCCGTACGGCCGGGCGACGTAATCCGCCAGATTGACGATGCCGGCACGCCTACCCATGACGAATTTCGAAAAGTGTTGGTCAAGGCCCGCCACAAGAGCTCCCTCGTGGTCCTGATCCAGAGGGGCGAGCAGGGGTATTATGTGACGGTGACTCCCTGAATCGCATGATGCGGAAAGCTGGGGCATGACCCCCGGGTTGGAACGGCGCATTTTTTCTATCGGCCTCAGGCCACCTCGATATGCTGTTCACGTTTTTTTTTGTCGCACCTCTTGCGTCCTTGACATCCAGGATGCCTTTATTTAGACTCCGTCAGGGCTGAATCATTATTCCCGTTTGCATCTGCCCTGGACCCGTAGGCGCGAGGTGCTTCCTTGCAGCTGGCATCGGCCCAATTCATAATTCTTCTTCCTTTGTCCTTGATCTTCATCCGGGATACCCCTTTTTCGCATTTTGCAATGACTGTTGCGCCTGGCCCGTCAAGAAGGGGATCAGAAGGATTCCATCGCAGGTGGCGGCATAATCGCGGCTTAGGCAACTGATGAGGTATGCCCTTTCGTTCATGCTTCTTTTTAGCGCAGAAATTAACATGGTCCATTGGCCACAATGCACAGCATACGGGCGGGGTGAACACACACATGCTTTGGCCAACGCCGTTTGACCAAAGCGAAAGGAGAGTGGTGTTATGAATGCCATAGCCGTACTCATTATTAGCTTCATCGGCATTGGGGTGGGCTACTTCCTGTACGCTAAGTCCATCGACCGAGCCATCATTCAGCCGGACAATAGCAAAACCACTCCTGCCAAAATGTACATGGATGGCGTAGACTTTACACCTGCCAACCGAAACGTCCTCTTCGGCTATCAGTTCAAGTCGGTTGCGGCTTTAGGCCCGATTGTAGGACCCATCATCGCTGTTCGATGGGGCTGGCTGCCGGCCTTGCTGTGGGTCGTTTTGGGAACCATGTTCCTCGGTTGGGTGCAGGACTACGCCAGTATTGTTGTGGGTGTGCGCGAAGAAGGCCAGACCTTCGGAGCCCTCAGTTTTCGGCTGATCTCGCGCCGGGCGCGGACCATTCTGCTGATATTCATCTACGCCTACCTCCTGCTGATTATGGCCGCATTCGGCAAGATCGTCGGCTTTGACCTGATGACGAACCCGTCGGTCCCGCTGGGCGTGTTGCTGGTGATGGGATTGGGCATGGCGGCCGGGCACATGACCTATAAATTGAAAATGGATATTCTGGTTACCACCCTCATAACGGTGGTTCTCGCGTTTGTGGGGATCTGGCTGGGTACGGTCGGACCGGTCAAGAGCTTCTTTGCCGCCATCAATGGTGGATCGACCTCACCGGTGCTGTTCGGCAGCGTCACCTGGGCGCAGTTTTTCTGGAGCCTCGTTGTCCTGGTCTTGTGCTATTTGGGGGCGACGTTGCCGATCTGGCGCTGGGCGCAACCGATCAACTACGTGGCCTTCTGGATTGTCTTTCTGGGCATCATCGGGGGCACGATCGGATTGATTATCTGGCACCCCGGAATCCCGGCCGACTTTCCCGCGGTATCCAGCTTCGACGGCAAAATGGGCACCCTGGGTGCGCTGGGTCCCTTGTGGCCGCTGCTCTTCGTAACCATCGCCTGCGGGGCGATCTCCGGCTGGCACAGCCTGGTGTCCAGTTCCGGCACGGCCCGGCAGCTTGAAAACGAGGTGGACGCCCTTTACGTGGGCGGCGGATCCATGTTCCTGGAAATGTTCTTGGCGACCTTGTCCCTGCTGTGTGCAACGGTCGGCGTGGGCTATGCCAAATACGTTGAGCTGGTGGGCAAGGGAGCAGTGGGCGGAGTATTCGCCAACGGGCTGGCGGCCTTCCTTGATCAAATCGGTGTTCCCGTCAGCTTTGGTTTGCCCTACGGTTCGGTGTTTCTGACCCTCATGGCGTTAACCATCATGTACCTCGTCGTGCGTTTTATGCGCGTCGCCAGCGCGGAGTTTATCGGCGACGTCGTGCCGGTGATCCGGAATACGGCTGTGGGAACCATTGTAGCACTGATGTTTTCAGCGCTGATGATCTGGACCGGGTTCTGGAGCTATGTGTGGATCCTCTTCGGCGGCGCCAATCAACTGATGGCCTCCCTGGCTCTGCTCATCATCTCCCTGTGGCTGAAGTCCAAGGAGAAGAATTACATGTGGGCGTTTCTGCCTTTCATTTTCATGTTCATTACCAGCATCGCCGCGCTGGCCAATACCGCCTGGCGGGTCATCGGCGCCAATCTCAAGGGAGGGCTGCCTGTCGATAAAGTAGTCGGAAATTGGATAGCCGGGGTTCTGGCGATATTCCTGTCCATTGCCGCCCTCGTCCTGGCCTGGGATGCTGTCAGAGCCTTAATGCGGCCGGTAGGGGTTTCAAAACCGGCGCCGGCTAAAGCGGATGCGTAACGAACGGTTGGAGAATTACGATCCGCCTTACTGCTGAGAGGCGGGAGAATGGCAGACTCATCCCAATTGCCGAACTGGCGCAAAACGCTCAGGAAATGCTGGCGCACCTTAAGAGATATCATCTACGGAATGACCACCTACGAGATGGTGCGCGATTTAAAGAAAGAGCGTGCCCGCCTGGAGCACCTGTTCGTGCTGATCACACTGGGCGATTGGCTAGGGATCCCCATACTCCCGCCTTACTATACCTTGCGACTGTTGCCTTATGTGGTCCCGCACCTCACCGGATGGAAATGCTGCCTTCTGCGGGAACGCGATTTGACGGATCTCGTCGATTTTGAAACCTAACCTCAAGCACAGGAGTAATGAATGACCGAAGAAGAAAAAAGATCCAGACTGGCAAAATGGACGGACTCGGCCAAACGGATGCTGTACGGGATGGCCGGCCATGATATGGCGCGTTATGCGCTCAAGACCCGCGGATCGATGGAGCACCTGTTCATTCTGATCACCATGGGGGACTTGCTGGGGATTCCCATTCTGCCGCCCTACTACTCTCTGCGACTGTTGCCCTATGTCGTCCCCCAGATATCCACCTGGAAACGGCGCATGTTGCGCGAACGGGATCTGACCGACGCCTTGGCTTAGCAGGTTCTTGCTTTCACACCGGCCGGGCCAGTTGTGTCCAACCCATGGACTGCCACGAAAAGCGGAGGAATGGCGCTCATGTTATCCAAACTGTTCAGCGATCAACCGGATCGACGCTACATCATGTTTGGCGGAAAGGGAGGGTTGGGAAAAACGACTTTCTCCGCCGCCGCGGCTTATTACCTGGCTAAAACCGGTAAAAAAGTATTGGTGTTTTCGGTAGATCCCCAGGCCTCTTTGTCTGATATCTTCAAGCAGGATATTTTCGGCAAGGGCGCCGTGAAAATCATGGACAACCTTTACGCCCAGGAGATCGATGCCGACCATCGCATCCGGGACTATCAGCAGGAAATCCGGAAGAAAATCACCGATATGTACGGCTTAGACAGCGTGCCGGCAGAAATCGAAAACTACATTCAGGCCGCTGCAGCAGAGCCGGCCATGGAGGAGAGCGCCATTTTCGATGAGGTGGTGGATATCGTCGTCGGCGGCGAATACGATTACTATATCTACGACATGGTCCCTCTCGGGCATGCGCTTTACTACCTCAGCATGGCCAGCGTCTACGACGAGTGGATCAGCAAAATCACCAAACTACGGGAGGAGATGGCGGAGTACGATCAGGTGGCAGCGGTGATGCGCCGCGAAAAAGAGACCGAGGAAGATGCCATCCTGAAGGAGTTGTTGTACATCAAGCAGCGCATCAATTCGTCCTCCAGCATCCTGACCGACAAGGCCAAAACGGCTTTCTTCTTCGTGGTCATCCCTGAAGAGATGATCATCTTCGACACTCAGCGAGCCGCCAAGCTGTTCGCCAAATTCAATGTGCCGTTGTCGGGGTACATCGTCAACCGGGTCATCCCACCAGAGTTGCGTGATCAGAAGATCCCCGATTATCTGCGCAATCGTCTGGAAATGCAGAAAGGATATCTGGAAAAGATCGACAAGGTGTTCGGTGCGGAGGTTCTGGCGCGGGTCCCCGAATTTGAGCGTGACATCGCCGGCCTGCCCATGATTGAAAAGATGGCCCATGCCATGTTCGGCGACTTTTAGGAAGGAGGCGCTAGGATGATAGCTCAGAGCATGCAGCAGTTCCTCACCGAGCATCCGCATTTAAAATATGTTTTCTTCGGCGGCAAGGGTGGGGTCGGCAAGACCGTAATGGCCGGAGCAGCCGCAATGTGGTTTGCCCAGAAAGGCATGAAAACGTTACTGGCTTCCACCAACCCGGTTCACAGTGTGTCCGGCTTGCTGGACCAGGACGTGTTCGGCAAGCCCACCCCCGTCCGTGGGGTGTCGAACTTTTTTGCCTACGAGATCGATACCAAAGACACGATCGAGAAATCCAAACGGGAGATCAGAGAAAAGATTGAATGGTTTCTCAAATTCGCGGATATCAAGACAAAGGCCGACGAGTTTGTCGAAAGCGCCACCATGAACCCTGCTTTTGAAGAATCGGCCATGTTCGAAAACATGATCGACCTGATGTTTGAGGACAAATACCAGATCTATGTGTTCGACACGGCGCCCACCGCGAACGCCCGACGGCTGCTGGGGATGTCCAGCGTTTACTCCATGTGGGTCAACAAAATGATGCAAAGCCGGGAGGAGGCCAAATCGCTGCGCGAACTGCTCTCCTACAGCGGAAAAAAAGAAAAAAAGGACCCCCTGATGGACTATCTGATCAGTTTCAGGGAGCGCATGGCGAACGCCAAAACCCTGCTGACGGACCCCGCTAAAACGGCTTTTTTCTTTATCACCCTACCCGAGGCCCTGCCGATTGCCGTTATCAAGCGCTTCATCAATTGGTTCCACGAATTCGGGATTCCGGTGGGTGGCGTCATCGTCAACATGCTCATCGACAAGACCACTTTGGGCAGCGACTCGCCGGAGTTTGTCGTCAACCGCGTGGCCATGCAAAAGGAATACATGGACGATATCTGGAAATCCTTTCCGGACGTGCGCTCGGTCTTGCCCCTTCTGGAAACCGAAGTGCGCGGCACGCCGATGCTCAAGCGCCTGGTGGAGGCCCTGTTCGCTTAATCCGATGTCTGTAACCTGATTCGCAGCAAACCCATGCGAGCGGAAGCGGATTTTTCTCATAATTTGGGGGAACGGCTCTTCCCGGTTGCGCCCCGGGAAGAGCCGCCTCTCGCAATCGTTGAAAAAAATGACACCATCCTTTCTCGTTTTTCTGATTGGATTGCTTTATGTCGTCATCTTCTGGACGCTTTCGCTGCTGCGCCGCGAAAGACTGTCCAACCAATTCGCCTATGAAGGGCTGGCCCTGACGGGAATTGCTTTTGTGCTCGTGCACTGGGGAGGGGTTGCCTTTCACCCGATCTATTTTCTCATAGTGATTTACTTTATTACCATGCGGGCGCGGCTGGTCGTGGAACTAGGCAACCTACTGGCCAAATCCGGTCGTCAGGGCCCCGCTATGGCGCTGTACCGGCTGGCATTAAACCTTTATCCCGACAAGTCTTCCCGGCTGATCGCCTTGATCAACGTGGGCGCGGCTTATTTGCATCAGGGCCAGCCCGATCTGGCCATAAAAGTGCTTGAAAATGCCAAGGCCCAAATTGCCAGCCAGCTGAGCCCGAAACACGCAGCGGGCTGCTGTTATAACTTGGGAATGGCCTATCGGCGTACGGGGCGGCCTGCGGACGCGCTGCGACAATTCACCGAAGTGGGCGACATCTATCCGATGTCCATGTTCTCCAGGTTGGCCGAAAACGCGCGCAGCGCGACTCTCAAGGAATCCGGAATAGCCACATTTCCCCAGGGGAAAGAAAAGGATGGCCATTGATGAAGAACCCTCCCGGTGCGCACGGCAACCACGGACACGTGCGAAATTCCTGATCCAATTGCCTTCCGAAACGCTTTCCCCGCAAGATCTATCCTTCTGGGTTGACCCCTCGCCCGTGCGCCTGCCATTTTCTTTGCGTTGACCCGCCACCAGAGGATTACGGTCCCCCTTTGCGGGAGTTGAGGTTCAAGGGTTTTCCATCATTCGATGCATTTCAGCCATCCGGGAAAACGGTTGACAAAGGGACAAAATATCTATTTACTGCCGGGATCATTCACCTCCCTTACCCATCAAGGAAGCAGCATGAAAATCGTGGTTCTGGGCGGCCTGGGGATGCAGGGCAAGGCGGCCCTGCTGGACTTGGCGCGCAGCGCGGCGGTGCGGGAAGTTGTCTGTGCGGACTATACTCTGAAGGACTGGGGCCGGATGGCGGCTCTGACCGACGTCTCCAAAATCAAACCGGTCCGAGTGGACGGCTCCTCCAAGCAGGCCTTGGCCGCCCTCTTCAAGCAGGGCGCCGACGCCGCCATCGACCTGCTGCCGCTGCCGTTCATGGCCAACGCCTTCGAGGCGGCCCTGGAGACCCGGGTCCCGCTGGTCAGCACGAATTACGGCAAACCCATCCGGCACCTGCACGAGCCGGCCAAGGCCGCCGGTGTCACCCTCATGCCGGAGTGCGGGCTCGATCCCGGCATCGACCTGGTCATCTGCGGGCACGCCGTGCGCCAGTTCGACCAGCTGCAGGTGCTGAACTCCTACTGCGGCGGCATTCCTGAGAAGAAGGCCTGCACCAATCCCCTCAACTACAAGATCAGTTGGAACTTCGACATGGTGCTGCGCAGTCAAAAGCGGCCCTCGGTTTTCATCCGCGCGGGCAAGAAGCTCGAGGTGCCGGCCGAGCAGCAGCACGAAAGCGACATGATCCATACCATCCAGTTCCCGGGGCTCGGGGAGATGGAGGCGCTGCCCAACGGCGACGCGGCATTTTACACCGATCTTCTGGGAGTGACCCCAACCATCCGCGAGGCCGGCCGCTATTCCTTGCGCTGGCCCGGCTGGTGCGCTTTCTGGCGGCCCCTGAAGCGTCTGGGCCTGCTGGCCGACGAGCCCGTTGAGGGTCTGGACTGCGCCGTCACAGCGCATCAGTTCATGGTGAAACTTCTGGAATCCCGCCTCCAGTACCAGGAGAACGAAAAGGACGTGGTGGCCATGTACAACGTCTTTGCAGGAGTGAAGGACGGCCGCCCCAAGTCCCTCAAGAACTTCCTCGTCATCGAACGCGACCTGAAATCCGGCCTCTACGGCATGAGCCTCGGGGTCGGATTCCCGGCCAGTATCGTCGCCCAGATGATCGCCTCGGGGGAAATCACCCAGAAGGGCGTTCTCAACCCTGCGCTGGATGTCCCCTATGCCCCGTTCATGGCCGCTCTGAAGCAGCGGGGCATCGTCGTCAAGGAAGAGATGGAGTAGCATCGCAACCAATCCAAGCAAAAGGAGGAAAGGACCATGAAACGTATCAAATGGTTACTTGCGTTCGTGATGGTGGTTGGGTTTGCGTCGATGGCCGTCGCGGGGACCCTGGATGAAATCGCCCAGCGGGGCGAGTTGCGCGTGGCGTGCCAGACCCAGGGGCCTCCGTTCAGCTTCATCGACAAGAATGGAAAACGAACGGGGAGCTCGATCGAGCTTTGCGAAATGCTGGCCAAGGATATGGGCGTCAAGGTGACCTTCCTGGACTTCGACTGGGACGGCCTCATCCCTGCGCTGCTGTCCAAGAAAGCCGACATTTTGGCGGCCGACATGACCCCAACGGTTAAGCGGGCCATGAAAATCGGCTTCAGCAGGCCGTTCATGTACACCGGCAGCGTCGCCTTCGTGAAGACCGGCAGCCCGATCAAGGCCCTCGCCGATGCCAAGAAGGCCGGCCTGAAGGCGGCGGTGCTGCTCGGTTCAACCGGTGAGACCATCGCCAAGAAAACCTTCCCCCAGGCCGAGCTCAAATCCTACAAGGGCGGCGGGCCCCTGCTGATCGACGCCGTGCTGCAAGGCCAGGCGGATTTCGGTGTGAATGACGCCTCGGCCGTGATAGGGCAAATGGCCAACTACCCGCCCAACAGCCTTCACATCCTGCCGGACATGCTCTCCAAAGAGCCATTGGCCTTTGCGGTGCGCTACGATTCACAGGATCTGCTGGAGTTGGTGAACCTCTTCTTCCAGAATGCGGGGCTCGACGGCCGCCTGGACCAAAACCTGAACTACTGGGTCAACACCCTGGACTGGAAGAAAGACCATTGATGAAACCGCCAGCGGCTTCTTGATCCAAACACGGGCCGCCTGTTTAGGCGGCCCGTGTTTTGCGCGAGCAGGGTCATGCTTGAAACCTTCAATTTCAGAGTGATCCTTGAGTACATGCCCCTTTTCTGGAGCTGCTTTATAGCCACCCTCTGGCTCTCGGCCGGCGGGCTGCTTGGGGCGCTGGTGACCGGCACGGTGGCCTGCGGCATGCGCATCGGCCGTTTCAAATTGCTTTCCATCGCTGCCTCCGTTTACATCGAAAGCATCCGCTCCACCCCGCTGCTGGTGCAGCTCTTCTTTTTTTACTTCGGCCTGCCCTCGTTAGGGGTTCGGATGTCGGAATCCGCTACGGGCATCTTGGCGCTCACTCTGAACAGCGGCGCTTACATGGCGGAGATCATCCGCGCCGGGATTCAGTCCATATCCCACGGTCAGCTGGAGGCGGCGGTCTCCTCGGGCCTGAGCTACCTGCAACGCATGCGCTACATCATCCTGCCTCAGGCCATCGGCGTAACGCTCCCGCCCATGCTGGGGCAAGCCATCGTACTGGTAAAGGACTCGGCGCTCCTGTCGCTCATCTCGCTGCCGGAACTGACCCGCGCGGGCCAGATCATGACCTCGGAGCGATTCATGCCGGCCGAAGGATTCCTGACCTCGGCGGCGTTTTACCTGCTGATCTACTATGCCCTCAAAGGGCTGACGCACTGGTCGCAAAAGCGGCTGATATACCTGCAGACGTAGGCAAAACCGATTCTGGATACGGGATACGCAATGCTCGATAAGCGAGAATCTTTTGACTCGTAACTCATTACTCGTTACTCGTTGCTTTGAATCATGTGGGGCTATTACATAGAGCAGCTGGCCCTCAGCCTTCCCTACTTCCTCAAGGGCCTGGGCATGACCGTCGCCGTATCGGGGATCAGCCTGACCATAGGAACGGTGATCGGTTTTCTCTGGGGCGTCATCCGCTCATCGCGCAGCCGGGTGTTGAAAGCGCTGATCGGCGCCTGGGTTGATGTCATCCGCGGCACGCCCTTTCTGGTGCAGGTATTCATCATCTTCTTCATCCTGCCGGAATTCGGGATTCAGCTGGAAGCGTTTCCGGCGGCTGTGATCGCGCTGACAAACCTCTCGGCCTGCTTCATCTGCGAGATCGTTTCGGCAGGCGTCATGGCGATCCCCTGGGGGCAGAAGGAGGCTGCGGTCTCCACCGGACTCAACTGGTTTCAGCAGTTGCGCTACGTCGTGATGCCCCAGGCCATGCGCATCATCCTGCCGCCCCTGGTCGGCCAGTACGTGCTGTTGATCAAGGACTCCTCGGTGGTCTCGGCCATCGGCGTGATCGACGTCACACGGGTCGGCTGGCTCACGGTGCAGCGCATCCCCCAGGGACTGCTGGTGTTCGGGCTGGTGGGGGTTCTCTATTTCGTGATCTGTTATCCCCTCATCCAGCTTTCCATGACCTTAGAGAAGCGGATGTCGTCCGGCTACAGCCGTTAAAAGGCAAGATCGAAATGATTGAATTTCGAAACGTCAACAAGTGGTTCGGCGAACTTCACGTGTTGAAGGACATCAACCTCACGGTCGCGCCCGCGGAGGTGCTGGTGGTCTGCGGCCCCAGCGGGTCGGGGAAGAGCACCCTCATCCGCTGCATCAACCGGCTCGAGCCCATCCAGAAGGGTGAGCTCATCGTGGACCATATGAAGGTTCACGACTCCAAGACCAACATGACCAAGCTGCGGGCTGAAATCGGCTTCGTCTTTCAACAGTTCAACCTCTACCCCCACATGACGGCCCTGCAGAATGTGACCCTTGCCCCGATGAAGGTCCGCAAGACCCCAAAGAAAGATGCCGAAGACATGGGAAGATATGTTCTCGAGAAGGTGGGGCTGGGGGACAAGCTGCACCAGTATCCCGCCCAGCTCTCGGGTGGTCAACAGCAGCGGGTGGCTATCGCACGCGGGCTGTGCATGCGGCCGAAGATCATGCTCTTCGACGAACCCACCTCGGCCCTGGATCCAGAGATGATCAACGAGGTGCTGGAGGTCATGCGAAATCTGGCGCGCGAGGGGATGACCATGATCGTGGTCACCCATGAGATGGGCTTTGCGCGCGAGGTATCCCACCGGGTGGCCTTCATGGACTTCGGCGAGCTGATCGAAATCGCCCCGCCGGGCGAGTTTTTCGCCCATCCCAGGAGCGAGCGCACCAAGCTCTTCCTAAGCAAAATCCTCACCCACTGACAGCTTCGTCATAAGCCCTACTTCGGCGTTGCGCTTCATTTTGCTGCGACTGCGACGTACGATTTGTACGCCTCACCGCACAAAACTTGCGCGCCTTGAATTAGAGCTTATGACAAAGCTGTCCGAGTTTTCGAGTATCTGTCTATTGTTTTGCGTATTCTATCTGCACATACGGCGAGACCATCAGCCGGCAAAGCGCGGGGTAGCCGAGGCGGAATGGCACCCAGTCGCCCACCCGGGGCGCCGGATCCATCCGGACCATGAGATGGTCGCTGGAGGCATCTCGGAGGTTGACGCCCGGATTCAAGGGAAAAAGAAACTGAGGATCGGTGTCAAGTTTTCCCAGGGCGAGAATGGCCTCGCCGGGTTTGCCCGCTTTCGCCTCGATCACTTCCACCTGGAGAATAAATGTGTCCCGTTCAAAACCCTCCATGGTGATGGG
>JBLMXM010000031.1:0-6680 GCA_050257775.1 Hyphomicrobiales bacterium | reverse complement strand
CCGGCTCCCGGGGGTGCTTCCTTATCCTCCCAGATTTCATACAGGCCGGCGAAGGCGAAGGGCTCACCGGAGGGTAAATGGAAATAGTAGGGCTGTTTATTCCCTGCTTTCCCCTTCCACTCGTAGAAACCGTTTGCCGGGATCAGGCACCGGCGGTGTTTGAGCGCAGCTTTGAAGGCGGGTTTTGATGTTATGGTTTCGACACGGGCGTTGATCATCCGGGAGCCGATCGAGGTGTCCTTGGCCCAGAAGGGCACCAACCCCCAGTGGCGTTTCTTGAGGTGCCGGGCGTCCTCAATTTGGACGATGACGGGTATCTCCTGAGTGGGAGCCACATTGTAGTTGGGCGGGATCTCGAATGCGGCCGGTTTCGCATTAAAGAACCGCTCGAGCTCGCGAGATAGACTGTACCGTGCAAAGCGTCCACACATTTCATTTGCCTCACTAAGGTATGAAAACTAAGAGAGGACGTTGGGCTGGAGAGTGACTGGGCCGAAAATAAATCTACCACACCGCCTCGTAGCCCTTCGGCGCCAGATCCCATTGCCGGCCGTAGACATGGATCCTATGGGTCTCGCCGTTGCGGTCATACAGCTTGCCGCCGGCATGTACCCAGGCGAGCAGGCCGCCTTTCAGGTTGAGGAGGGTGATGCCCCGGGGCTTGAGCATCTCGGCCAGCTTGCCGCTGCGGTAGCTGATGGTGCAGTAGCCGATCAGGGTGAGACCCCGGTACCGGTAAGGGTCTTTCAGGAATTCCTTCTCGGTGACGGCGGAGGGCAGCATGGAAACGTTCTGCTCCTTTTCGTCGCGCACATCGATAAAGATCGCCTTGCCCTCCTGCACCAGTCGCATCGCCTCGGTCGGTTCGATATCCTGCACATCCGGGAATTCCCTCTTGTAGCCGCTATACAGCTCTTCGACCTTGGCGCGTTTGGCCGCATCGCTCATGCCGTCATCCGCCCAGCCGGTAGACACCCAGCCGGTCGAGAGCGCCCAAGCAAGCCCGGCGCATAGTATGGCGATCCAAAGGAATGAATTCATAGCCTTCATGACGAGGACCTTGAGAAGGCCGGCCGGATTTCTTCAGGCAACGGCCACGGGAGCAGGGATCATTTCCGCCAGGGCCCGCAGCGCCAGGGAGTAGCCCGCCGATCCCAGCCCCATGATCATCCCCGTGACGACCCCTGCCATGAGGGAGGTCTGTCGAAAGGATTCGCGCCGGTGGATGTTCGACAGGTGAACCTCGATCACCGGCACGGTCAGCGCGGCCAGTGCGTCCCGGATGGCGATGGAGGTGTGGGTGTACGCCGCCGCATTGATGATGACACCGGCATATGCGCCGGCGGCCTGTTGAATCCGGTCGACAATGGCCCCCTCGTGATTCGATTGGAAGGCATCCACGTCGACCCCCAGCCGCTGGCCGAGCGCGGCCAGTGACGCGTCGATCTCCTTGAGGGTCTGGCGCCCGTAAATGTGCGGCTCTCGCGAACCCAGCAAGTTGAGGTTGGGGCCGTGAATGACCAGGACACGGGGCAGCGATGTCGCAGCGGCGTTCATGACAGCCTCCTCACAAGTTCATCTTCTCGCGCAGGCCGCGGATGGTGGCAGCATAGTCCTTGCTGCCGAAGATGGCCGATCCCGCCACGTACACATCCGCGCCGGCCGCTGCGATGTCGGCGATGGTTTTTGGACTGACGCCGCCGTCGATCTCGACCAGGGCCTTCCAGCCGTTCGCGGCGATCAACTCCCGCAGGGCCTTGATTTTGCCGAGGCTGTTGGGGATGAACGCCTGGCCGCCGAAGCCCGGGTTGACGCTCATGACCAGCACGAAGTCCACGTACTCCAGGATCCAGCGCACGGATTCCACCGGTGTAGCCGGGTTCAGAACGACGCCCGGCCGTGCGCCAGCATCCCGGATGAGCTGGATGGTGCGGTTCAGGTGGGCGCAGGTTTCGACGTGGACCGAGATATAGGTCGCCCCCGCCTTGGCAAAATCGGCGACATAACGATCAGGCTCGGCGATCATCAGGTGAACGTCGATCGGAAGCCGTGTCGTGCGTCGAACCGCCTCGACCAGCAAGGGCCCGAAGGTGATGTTGGGGACGAAATGGCCGTCCATGACATCGGCGTGGATCCAATCGGCCCCGGCGGCCTCTACGGCCTGGATCTCTTCCCTGAGCCGGGTGAAATCGGCGGAGAGGATTGAAGGGGCGATCAGTCTCATAAGCTCAGCTCCATATCGAAGATACGCGCTGCGGTTTTCGCCTCCACAGGCTTCTGGCCAAATACCCGCGCCGGAATTCCAAACGCCGGACACCGAATACTACATATTAAGCATTAAACACCAAACACTAAACTGCGCGCCGCAAGCGCGCCGCAAAGAAGCCATCCATATAACGCAGGTGCGGGTAGGTTTGCAAGAAGCCCTGGGGGTCCATGAGGGGCCGGACCGACTCCGGGAGATCCGGGGCATGGCCGTCGGATGTGAACTCAGGGTTTTTGGCCACAAACGCGTGGATCACGTCAACGGTCTCTTCGGGCTCAGGAGAGCACACCGCATAAACCAGAACGCCACCGGCCTTTACATGCCCTGCGGCCTGCTTTAGGAGCCGGAGCTGGATGTCGTGGTAGCGCCGCAGATCCTTTCTGCCGGCGGCCCACTTGATGTCCGGGTTCCGCCGCAGCGTTCCCAGGCCGGAGCAGGGAGCATCGAGCAGGACGCGGTCGAACCCTTGCCGTGGCGCCGCTGCGATGGGGGTATCGAGGCCGGCTTCCAGGCTGGAAACGATGGAGACGCCCAAGCGCTGCATCTCCTGCCTCAGCTCCGTCAGGCGCGCGCTGCTCGGGTCCAGCGCCACGAGCACGCCTCGGTTCCCCATGAGCTGGGCCATGTGGCCGGTCTTGCCGCCCCGGCCGGCACAGCCATCCAGCACGGTTTCACCGGGGCAGGGTGCCAGCAACAGGCTGACCAGCTGGGCGGCTTCGTCCTGGACCTGATACCAACCTTGTTGAAATCCGGCCAATGCCTTCAGCCGCTTGCGCGGACCGTGAACCCGGATGCCGTCGGGAGCGGCTGCAGCGGCTTCCACCTTTTCGGCCTCGGGCAGGAGCGCCGCTATCACCTCGCTGCGGGTGGCTTTGAGCGTGTTCACGCGCAGGGTCAAGGACGGAATGGAGTTGATGCTCTCGCACAGTTCGGCCGCCTGCTCGCGGCCGTAGCGGTCGATCCAACGTTTCACCAGCCACTCCGGAAAGGACCAGACAGCCGCCAGGGCCTTCACCGGCTCGTCTTCTGGATCCGGGAAGCCGACCGTCGCGTGCTCAGCTGCGGCTTTGCGGAGCACCGCGTTCACAAAGGCGCCGACCCAGGGAGCGGAGAGGGTCTTGGCGAGGTTGACCGCCGTGTGGACGGCCGCGGACGGCGGGATGCGCGTCATGAAAACCAGTTGAAAAAGCGCCGTCCGGAGAACATTCAGGATGGGGGAGTCCAGTTTGGACAGAGGGGTCTTCGAGAACCGCGCGATAAGGTAATCCAGGCGTCCCCGCCAGCGGAGGACTCCGAAGACGAGAGCATTGAGCAGGTCCCGGTCGCGGGGATCCCGCAGGTCCGCGGTTTCGTCCAAGCCCTCCATGAGGGCGTCCAGTGTCTTGCGGCCGCGTTCGAGATCGCCCAGGAGCCGGACGGCCAGCCTGCGAGGGTCGGTCACCCGTCGGGCGGCCTGGGTGCGCGGGGATGAAGGTCGCGGCATTGTCATGACCGGTCTGACCAATGGATGCGGCACCGAACGGGATTTTGTCGGTACGGGTGCTGCCGTATCAGGTGAGGGAATCTCCAGGAGCGATCCGGCAACCCCTCAGGAACTCTGCTACCGGAAGCCGGTTGCCGGACGCGCCCTGGATTTCCAGGATCCTCAGCGCACCGTCGCCGGTCGCCACGGTCAGCCGTTGCGGGCTCCCGTCCAGCACGGGTCCCGGCGTTGCGGCGGCCGGCATCGCGGCCACCTCGGACTTGAAGATCTTCAGGCGTAAATTCTTCCAGAACGTGAAGGCTCCCGGCCACGGGCACATTCCGCGGACGAAGGGTTCGATCCGGGCGGCGGGCTTTTTCCAGTCGATCAAGCCGTCGGTCTTCTTGAGAAGCGGCGCGTAGCTGGCACGGTTGTGGTCCTGCGGGCTGCGCCGGATCGTTCCGTCGGCGAAAGCCTCCAACGTGCGGACGAGCAGTTCCGCACCCCGGTGGGCCAAACGGTCATGGAGACTTCCGGCCGTGTCGTCATCCGCAATGACCTCTCGTGCGACCATCAGCATGTCGCCGGTGTCGAGACCCTTGTCCATCAGCATCGTGGTGATGCCGGTTTCCCGATCGCCATTGATGACCGCCCACTGGATGGGGGCCGGCCCGCGGTACTTGGGCAGCAGCGAGGCGTGCACGTTGATGCAGGCCCGCTTCGGCATCTTAAGGACGGCTTCGCGTAGGAGATGACCGAAGGCCACGACGATGAAGAAATCGGCCTCGGTTGATCTCAGGGTTTGCAGCACCTTTTCGTCGCGCAGCGTGTCGGGCTGGATCACCGCAATACCGAGCCTCTCGGAGGCCGTCTTGACCGGCGGCGGCTCGAGCCTGCGGCCGCGGCCTTTCGGCCGGTCGGGCTGCGTCACCGCGAGGATCACGTTGTGTCCTGCGCCGTGCAGGGCCTCGAGGGAGGGCACGGAAAAGTCCGGTGTGCCCATAAAAAGGATCCTAAACGGCATGTTCGTTTTCACGCATGGCTTTCTTCACACGGCGTTTGTAAAGCTCCCGTTTCAACGAACTGATCCGGTCGATGAAAAGCTTGCCGTTCAGATGATCGATTTCGTGCTGCAGCACGATGGCGTGCAGGCCGTCGGCTTCTATCCGGACCGGGGCGCCCTCCCGGTCGAGCCCCTCCACCAGGATACGCTCGGCGCGCTTGACGTCGGATCGAAAGTCGGGGACGCTCAAGCAGCCTTCGTCTTCGGAGACGATCTCCCCCTCGCGCTCGATGATCCGGGCGTTGATCAGGACATGCAGCTTGCGCTTATCATCCCGGGGGGCGATGTCGTAAACGAGGACGTTCTTATCCCAACCCACCTGGATGGCGGCCAAGCCGATGCCCGGCGCCGCATACATGGTTTCCGCCATGGTGTCGATCATCTGCTGCACCTGGCCATCGATATGCTTCAACGGCTCGTTCGGTTTGAGCAAGAAATGATCCGGGTATGTCAGAATCCGAAGTGTGGACATGCTGCAATCATAATCACGTTGGACCCACAGGTCGAGGGCGACCGGCGCCTTCTTCAGATCCGGCAGGCGATGCTTCCCACCATGAGGATTTGGCGGGCCGTCTCAATGTCCCTTTCGATCTGGTGCCTGAGGTCGTCGATGCTGGCAAACTTGACTTCTCCGCGGAGGCGCTTGACGAAATTGATTCGGATTCTTTCCCCGTATATGGTCTCGTTGAAATCCAGGATGTGAACCTCCACGGTAAATTGGCGGTCATCGAAGGTCGGGCTATAGCCGATGTTGGCCACCCCCAGATGGAGCCCTCGGCGGGTTTCCACCGTAACGGCGTAGATGCCGGTTCTGGGGCAGAGTTCGTCCTCGATCTTGAGATTGGCCGTCGGAAAACCCAAGAGCTTTCCGCCGCGGTCGCGCCCGGTTATCACCGGTCCTCTCAGCTGAAAATGACGGCCGAGCATCTTGCAGGCCTGCTGCATCTCACCGGCCTGAACCAGGTCACGGATGGCCGTGCTGCTGATGCGCTCGGCCACGCCCTTGATCGTACGGATCAGGCTGGTCTCGATCACCTCGTAGCCCAACCGGGGGGCGAGGGAATTCAACAGCCGAATGTCCCCCTCCCGGTTTTTCCCGAAGGCGTAGTCCTCGCCCACGACGATGACCTTCATTCCGATCTTTCGGACCAGCAGGTCTTCGACGAACGATCGCGCCGAGATGGAGGCGAATTCCAAGGTGAAGGGCACGCAGATCAACACATCCAGGCCGGAGCGCTCGATGAGCTCTGCCTTCTGCTCGAACTGAGTGATGAGGGGAGGGGTGTGGTTCTTCTTGAGAACCCGCAGCGGATGCGGTTCAAACGTCATGGCGATCGAAGTTCCGCCGACGGTGTGGGCTCTCTCGATGACTTCGTAAAAGAGGGCCTGGTGGCCGATGTGGACCCCGTCGAAGTTTCCGATGGTGATGACGGCGTTTTTAAAAGGCGTTGTGATGTCGTCCAGATGGTGAATAAGCTGCATGCTGACCATTTCCCGAGCCGAACAATGTCCTTGACATGCGTCCAGAATCTTAATAATTAAAACAGGTCTTCCGGTAAATCAATTCTTTTGTGCCGAAGTGGCGGAACTGGTAGACGCGCTAGGTTCAGGGTCTAGTGAGGGTTCCCTCATGGGAGTTCGAGTCTCCCCTTCGGCACCATTTGCATAGAAAACGCAACGGTTTCAGTTAGTTGATGAGGCCGTTGCGTTTTCATTTGCAGATATTTGCAGATTCGGTACAGAAAAAGGAACAATTTTGGCCTCGCCTGTGCCTTTTTTGCTGCCGCCCGCCAGTGCCGCCTCAAGCCCAGCACGGCCCTCCCCAGGAATCCAATGCCCGTAGATGTCGACCGTCATCGAAATGGAGCTGTGGCCGAGCTGTTTCTGGA
>JBLMXM010000030.1:0-11944 GCA_050257775.1 Hyphomicrobiales bacterium | reverse complement strand
CCCTCCCGCCAGTGCGACGCAGATCGAGAAACTGACGGCCATCCTCTATGACATCGACACCTTGAAATCGTATTACGCGAGCAAATCCATCAAAGCCCGCATCGGCAGCGACTCCACCGGCCGCTCGGCCCGCCTGCACGGAATGGGGCTCGCCATCAAGGAGACCCTGCCCCGCAGGGCCCAGCGTGAGGTCGATGGAGATCGCAACGGAAAAGGGCGCGAAATCATCCCCATCCGGATGACCGCTTACCGGACCCTGAAGCTGATACCCACCCCCAGCGCGTCAGCGCTGGGCCAGGCCTTGCGCCGCCGGTTCGGCGCCGGCCCCTTGGCGGTTCTGCTGTCCACGTTCCACGAGGAATGGCAGGTGGAGGCGCGGCACACCCACATGGCCACCCCGGGCAACATCGTGACTCTAGGGGGCGCCCAGAAGACAATCGCCAACGGCCTGTCCCTTGACCCGGCCGGAGCCGCTCCGCACCTCAACGCATTCCAGTGGCGCTACCTGAACTCCAAGGTCAAGAACACCCTTAAGATACTCTTCGGGTTCCTTCCGGCTTTCGCCACCTTTGCCCTGACCAAGGACTGGTGGCTCCTGGCGTACGGCGGCGCCTTCATCTGGTTCGGCATCACCGGCCTGCGCAACGTCCTGCAGTCGGTTCTGGGCGGCGGTGGGTTCCGGCGCTCGCCCCTGCTGAACTGGAACGACTATATCAGCTGGACCCGCATCACCGATTCGCTGATGTACACCGGCTTTTCCGTGCCCCTGCTGGACTATCTGGTCAAGACGGTCATTCTGGACCGCGGCTTCGGCATCACGATTGCCAGCCATCCGGTGTGGCTCTATACGTTCATGGCCCTGGCCAACGGGATTTACCTCTCCAGTCACAATCTCCTGCGCGGCCTGCCCCGGGCAGCCGTCTACGGCAACTTCTTCCGGAGCATCATTTCTATCCCGGTGGCGGTCCTCCTCAACATAGCCGCCGGCGGTGTACTGGCTTCCTGGGGGGTGGCCGAGATTGCGGCCGAGCTTCAGAAATGGGCGGCCATCGTCTCCAAGACGGCATCGGACATCGTGGCCGGTTTCATCGAAGGCCTGGCGGACCGCCATCGCAACATCAAGACCCGCCTGAGGGATTACAAGGGCAAGTTCGAGCAGCTGTTCGACATCTACGCCCAGCTCGAGCTGCTCTATCCGGACGTCCAGCCTTTCGCGGTGCTGCAGCACTCCGGTCAACTCCAGCGCAAAGCCAGCACGGAGGCGCGTGACCTGGAGAAAATCATCATGATCCACGCGCTGGATCTGTTTTATTTCTGGATGTACCAGCCGCGCGCCCGCATCGCCCTGCAGCAGTTCGTCCATACGTTGTCGGAAGACGAACGCCACATCCTGGCCAGCTCCCAGTTCACTCTGCAGCGTCACCGGGAAATCAGCCAGATGTTTATCGACGGTATCCTCGGCAGCAATTTCCCCCGGCCGCTCTCGTTTTATCTTTCCCGACACGCTGATTATCTCGAAGCCATCAAGAGCCTGGTATTCGGGGAAAACTTCGCTGATCTTGCCGGAGATCTCGCCCCCAGCCAGCCTGCCATGAATCCCGGCCGACGAACAGTCAACGAATGCACCAGTCCGTCATCGACCGGCACCGCGAATTAAACCTACCCGGAGCCGCTTAACCCCTCGGCTGCCGGGCCGGGTTGCGTCCGCGGCTGCAGGTCAGGCACGAACGTCGACACACCGCCTTCAGCCGGAAAAATCTGAAGAAAAGGGCAGGGAGCCTTCTCCCTGCCTCCAAGAACTTACAGCTATCGGTTTTTAGTGCTTGATTTTCTTCCGAGCGAATCCTGCAAGCACGGCGAGGGCCAGGCCTAGCAGAAGGAGAACGGCCGAATCGGAGTCCAAATTGGCCCAAGCGGCCTCGGAACTAGCCACCAGTGCCAGGAAGAGCAATACGGAATAGAAAAGGATGCGTTTTATCATTTCAAATCATCATGGGTAGGTTGGGCTTCTTGAAATTCCCTTTCTTGAACCTGGAATCTGCCATAAGTTTTCTGCAAAAAGGATGCCGCTATCAGTTAAAAAAATTTATAAATAACTACAATATATTATAAAATTGGACATCATGGCTATGAAGTCCGGTACACACATTTATGGAAACTTTTCTTATAGAGAAGGTGGCTGGAGTGTTAGCAGTGAAGAATGCTGTATGATCGACCATCCCCGTTTCGAGGATTAAGTCGACCGGTTCGAAAGGGGGCAATCCAGGGATATCAAACATAAACCCGCTGGCCTGCAAGGTGTAGGCCTGCGGCTTGATTTTTCGACAGTGCCGCTCGGGCGTGAGAGGCCGTGTCCTTCAGGAATTGCATGTTGACAACTGCCACGGCGATTCATTAAACTGCCATTGCCTTCGCTTTCATATCTCCCGCGGATTCCTCCTTAAATTATACTGAAACTCGCCGCTGATACGGCGCTGCAAGTCGATTCATCAAGGGGGGGTTCCATGCGCTGCTTAATCCTCTGGTCCAGATCCAGGCCTCCGGCAGCTCTTGTAATTATTGTCTCATTGTGCCTGGTTCCTCAGCTCTACGCGCAAGCAAGCCCTTCCGACTCCGGCGTACTGCATTTCCTGTTTGCCGTCGGCGCTCAATTGGCCAAACCTGGCAGCCCCAAGCCAGTTCCGGTGCAAACCCATACTGTCCTTAATTCCGGCGATCGGATTAGATTTTTCCTGGAGCCCAAGTCTGATGTCTACTTTTACCTCTTTCACTTAGGCCCTCAAGGCGACCTGTCGCTGCTCTTCCCCCCGGACCTGAAAAAGCCCCAGAGGTTGCCAGGCCCGCATTTTTATGTTCCGGAGGAGCCTTTATGGTTTGAGCTGGATGCCACCAGGGGTACGGAAAAATTTTTCTTCTTAGCTTCGAAGTCCCAGCTCAGACAACTGGAAAACCTTTATGCCCGCCACATCACATTTAAGGAGCAGCCGGACATTCAGTCCTCCACCCAAGCCATTTTGAACGAGATTTCGAGCTTGAGTAAACAGCGCCGGCCGCTGACGGCACCGGCTGAGCGGCCGGTGCGCATTGCGGGCAAACAACGCGGGGCACAAGAAACCGATGCCGCCGCCCCTTCAGACATAACTTCCTTTGCAAAGGAAATCGTCGCACAAGGCTTCTTCAGCAAGACCTTCACCATCGATCACCGGTGATCATACGCAGAGCGATGCTGCGAATTCAGTGGCGGATGGCCCTACCGAAGGGCGCATAAAATTTTCAACTAGTTGTTATCATTCCTGATAACCTAGAGGTTGACAACCTCTAACCCATTTATCTAAAGTTGGGGTGAGAAAGGGGGGCTGTATGCACAACCTGACGCGTTCGTCCCTGAGAAACATCACCCTACTGCTCGCGATCGTCCTGTTCGGTGCTTCGACAGCCGCTTTGGCCCAGAACCGACCGGGCAAAAGCGACATCAACTTCCTTTACGCCTTCGGCGCCTACGCGAGCTCGCAGGGCAGCGGGAAGCTCTTTTCCGTCCAAAGCGAAACAGCACTGCACACCGGGGATCGGCTCAAGCTGTATTTCGAGCCCAAGAGCGATCTGAATTTCTACCTGCTGCACCTGAGCTCCCAGGGGGAGCTCACGCCACTTTATCCGGTGGAGGCCAAGCCTGCCAAGATCGTTCCGGGGACCCAGGTGTTCATCCCGGCCGGCAACCAGTGGTTTGAGTTGGATTCCCACCCCGGGCAGGAAAAATTTTTCCTCATTGCGGCAGCGGACCGCCTTGAACGCTTGGAGGAGCTGTGCGCACGCCACGCCACGCTCAAGACCCCTGCGGACCTGCAGTCCTCGGCAGCGGCCATTCTCGAGGAGATCAAGCGACTGCGCCAGCAGCACAAGCAGCTCACCGCCCCGGCGGAAAAGCCGGTCCGCATCGGCGGAAGCGTGCGCGGCCAGCAGCCGCCGGGCGCCCCGGAGGTTCCGGATATCACCCCGCTGGCAGCCGAAGTCACGGCGCCCGGTTTCTACTACAGGACGTTTTCCATTGACCACCGGTAACCACGCCAAATGGGTTCGACCGCTGCTGGTGGCGGGAGGCGTATTCGCAGCGGTCAACCTCTTCTATCTCCTGTTTCCTGGACCGATCGACACGTGGAACGAATCCCTGAACGACCAGCTGCTCAGGCTGAAAACGTCCATCGCTGCCTTCGCTCCGCCATATGACGACGCCGTCGTCCACGTGGACCTAAACAACACCAGTCTGCGCGACCTCAAAGACTACCATCCGACCCGGGCCCATTATGCCCGGGTCATCCGCAACCTGGGCGAGATGAAAGCCGCCGTGCAAATGTGCGACGTCATCTTCGCCGGTGACACCAGCGCCGAGAACGACCGCCTGCTGATGGAAGCGACCCGGCAGGCGGGCCGCGTGGTTTTCGGGATGGCGTTCCGCTTGGGGGTGAACACGGGCCGGGAGGACACGGCGGAAGACCCTGAAACCAGAGCCTATCTCAGGCAAACGACGTGGAAGATACCGGCGCCTCCGGAAGCCGACCGCATCTATCAAGGCATCGATCCGCTGATCACGCTGGTGCCGCTGGCACAGCAGTCGCTCGGCACCGGCTTCCTCACGCTCACCCCGGACCCGGATGGCGTTATCCGGCGCCTGCCGCTTATCGCGCGCTACCAGAACGGCTTTTACCCGAGCTTTGCCTTAAAATCCGTGTGCGATTTTCTCAACGTCCCTCCCGACCGGGTGGTGCTCGGCCAGGGCACCATCACCTTGCGCGATGCCGTCCGGCCTGAGAACCAGCGCCGGCAAGACATCATTATCCCGGTCGATGCGCGTGGCGCCATGCGCATCGCCTTCGTGGGGCCGTGGGGCGCCATGAAGCATTACAACTTTTCGGACATCTACTTCTCCTCCGACAATCCGGATCTGCTTGAAGCATTCCAGGATGAACTGGAAGGCCGGATCGCACTGCTGTCCGACATCTCCACCGGCTCGGCGGACATGGGGCAGGTGCCGATCGACGAAGTCTACCCCCTGAGCGGGGTGCATGCCAACGCCGTCAACACGATCCTGACCGGACACTTCATTCGAGAGCTTTCGGGCGGCAGCGCGATGGTCATCGAAATCGCCCTGCTCCTGGCCGTCACGGCGCTGTCCTTCCACCGTTCGGCGCTCGTAAGCGCTGCCGGCACCGTCGGCCTCGGCGCGCTCTTCGCAGCGACTGCGGGCTTGATCTTTCTGAGGGGCAACCTCCTGGTACCGCTGGTCCGGCCGCTGGTCACCGTGGTGCTGGGATGGGCCGGCCTGTCCACGTGGCATGCCCTTGAAAACGCCCGCGTTCGGGCTGAAATCGAGCGGGCCCGCCAGCTTGCCGAGCGCGAGCTCGAAATCGGCCGAAAAATCCAGACCGGCTTTCTCCCGGCCAGCCTGCCGATACCGCCGGGCTGGGAAATCGCAGCCCATTTTCAGCCCGCATTGCAAGTGTCCGGGGATTTTTACGATGTCTTCGAGCTGGCCGGCGGCCGGTGCCTGGGAATCGTCATCGCCGATGTCTGCGATCACGGGGTCGGCTCGGCGCTCTTCATGGCTTTGACCCGCAGCCTGATCCGGGCCTTTGCCCTGCAAAATGCCGATCGTTTAGGAGCGGATTCAACCGACCCGACTCGATGGCCTCAAGCCCTCGCGCTGGAAACGATTAGGCAGACCAACGCCTACATAACGGACAACCATGGCGAAGCCGAAATGTTTGCGACCCTTTTTCTCGGCATTCTGGACCCTGCCACCGGGAGGCTCACCTATGTCAACGGCGGGCATGAACCGCCTTTGTTCCTCCGCAGGGGGCGGCCGCCGGCATATCTTAAGGCCACCGGCCTGGCCGTGGGGGCGCTGCCCGAGGCTACTTATAGAACGGAGTCGATCACTCTTGAAGCCGGTGACCGCCTCGTCCTCTACACGGACGGGGTCACCGATGCCGATGACAGCGAGGGCGGACATTTTTCAAAACCGAGACTGGTCAGCCTGGTTTCGGAAGACGGCGCCAGCGCCCACGACCTGGTCGACGGCGTGGTCAAGGCATTGAAGGCGCATGTGGGCAAGGGTTCGCCCGCCGACGATGTCACCCTCCTGGCCGTTCGGAAAATCCAAGCAATAACAACCAGCTAGGGGAAAATTCGACCAAGGGGTTGATCCAAGAGGGGTTTTTCGTCATAATCAGGCTCAATTTGAATCCCCTGAAAGAAGCGGCTGCAATCCCCGGCGGGTTGCATCCGCTTTCAGGGCTTTTAGAGGGGGCACAAAAATGATTAAGAGTTCTGGAAACCGTACCAAGGCAACCTTGATCCTGCTGATGGGGGTGGCGTCAGCGCTCAGCGCGGCAACCGGCTGCACGATGTGGTCGAAGCCGTCCGCCGGGTACGCCGCCGCCGCGAAGGAACCCAGCCCAAAAGCGGATGCCGTGGCCGAGGTCTACCCCAGGAACGAAATCCCTGCCTACGTGGGTCAAATCACGGCTGTAAGGGTTTATAGCACCTATGAAAAAATCGATACGGGCGTGGACCTCACTCCTGGCAGGCTATATTCCATCATGGCCAAGGGCCGGGTCTTTCTGGAGCCCACGGATCCCGGCCGGACTCCCAGCGACCGGCGTTTTGTCAAAGTCATTGGAAAAGGCCCCCAGACCCCGGTGTTTGTCAACGAAGTGGGGGATACGTTTGTTTCAACCGGATCCGGCCGGCTGAGTCTCGGGTTCATGGATCAAGACTTCAGGGACAACCTGGGCTACTTTGATGCGATCATCATCTCCTGGCAGACCGATGATTATGCACAAGTTGCAGAATTTCTTCAGAAAATACACGAGCGCTACCCCGATCATCCCGGCATCACCCAGGCCTACATGCGGGCGGACAAAGTCCGGGACCTGACTGCCGCGCGGATGCAGACCGCCATGGAGATCGATCAGACCAAGGAGAAGATCCAGGCCCTCCAGCGGCCCGGCCAGTCGAAGGGCGGACCCACGCCACAGGAGCGCCTGCAACAGCAACGGGAACTCGAATACAAGCTGGCCGAGCTCACCGCCCGGCTGGCGCAGCTGGACCGGCTGAATCAGCAGCTTCAGATCGAGAAGGCCCGATCCGTCCAGCTCAGCCAGGAGCTCGAGAAGGAGCGCCGCGAGCGCGAGCGGATGAGCAAGATTGCGGCCGAGGGCAAAGCGCCCCCGCTCTTGCTCATCACCAGCCCGGAGGACGGCCAGCGGGTGGAGGTCGGCAGCGTGCGCCTGACCGGCGCAGTCGAAGGCAAGCAGGGCTTGAAGAGCCTCGATATATTTCTCAACAACCGCCCGTTGGAAGGATCCGGTGAACGCGGGATCCGTCAGGTGGGTGACAAGGCCCCCCACCGGCTGAACTTCGACCGCAAGATTCAACTCGAAGAGGGCCTCAACCTGCTGCGGGTAGTGGCCACCGATGTCGACGACCTGGTTTCGGAGAAGTCGATTTCAGTTCAGTACCAGCTGAAACGGCGCAATGTATGGGCCGTCGTGATCGGCATCAACGACTATCCCCGGCTGCCCAAGCTGAAATTTGCGGTCAACGACGCCGAGGCCTTTTACCGCCTGCTGGTGGAGGAAAACCGGGTCCCGCCTGAAAACGTGACCCTGCTGACGAACGAACAGGCCAGCCTGGTCAACCTGCGCAGCACCCTGGGCACCCGGATCAAGAACGCGGCCCGCGAGAATGACATGGTCATCATCTTCTTTGCCGGCCACGGCGCCACCGAGAGGGATGCCGCCAGCCCGGACGGCGATGGCCTGGAAAAGTACCTGCTGCCCTATGACACCGACCCGGCCGATCTCTACACCACGGCCATGCCCATGGTGGAGGTCGCGCGCATCCTGAACCGCATCCGCTCGGAGCGGCTGGTGTTCCTCGCCGATGCCTGTTACAGCGGCGGCAGCGGCGGCCGGACCATCAGCGTCTCCGGCATCCGCGCTAACATCGCCGACAGCTTTCTGGAGCGCGTCGCCGGTGGTCGTGGCAAGGTGATCATCACCGCCAGCTCCGCCAACGAGGTCAGCGTCGAAAAAGAAGAGCTGCAGCATGGGGTCTTCACCTATTACTTGCTGGAAGGGCTGCGGGGAAAAGCCGATCTGGACCGCGATGGCATGATCACGGTGGACGAGGCTTATCGGTACGTCTATGAGCAGGTCCCCGCCGCGACCGGCCAAGAGCAGCACCCGGTGCGGAAAGGCTCCGTTGAGGGGAACTTGGTGTTGAGCATCGTGCGCTGAGCGAATTTATTCCCGGGTTTTGGGGCTCTCGGCGGAATGGCTGAGGCCTGAACCGGCGGACCGATCTTCGTGGCGCAGCTTGAGCGCCTTCGACAGAAGGCGGGGGCCGCAACACACGTTCATCAAGGCGTCCATCGAGGGCTCTGGTGGCGGGTCTGTGCCCCGGGGCCCCTGCGGACCGTAGAACCACATTCTCAAAATGCTGCGCAATTGATCCAGCGCTGAGATTGCCATTGCAGACCTCCCTGCGGCTGCCGATGTCAGATCAGCCGGCCGCCTATTTTCTTTTCTGCATCGCCTCACGCTCCCGGGCCAGCTCGGCCAAAAGCTGCTGAAGCGGCCAGTTCTCGGAAACCGGTGTCAGGCAAGCCCAGAGCGCCTGTGTCATGCCGGACTTTTTACATACTGACATCAGGCCGATCAGCTGGGCTTCGGTGATTCCGGATACAATGACCGCCCGGGGTAGAGGGGATGATACGCCCGCGCCGCTGCCGTCCGAAAATTCCAGGAGGTCGGCCAGCGTGTGCTGTTGCTGTTCCGCGGTCACCCAGACCTTCGGCACATCGGCAATTCCCATCATCCTCAAGATTGCTTCGAACTTAGATTGGGCGGTCGCCGAAAATCCGCAGAGCACCAGCTTGCGTGGACCGTATATGCGCTTTTCGGAGCCCGTCACTTTGGCAAATGTAGATTTTTCGACCATGTTGTCTTCCCCGCTGCCACGGCAAGTCCTGCGGCGATTTCGGTCAACGGGACTGCCGTTCCTTGCGGCATAGCTTTGAAGGAATTCGACCGCTTGCTCCCATGCCTTGAATCGTTTTTTGTCGTTCGATAGCTCAGGGCGTGCGCCAAGGCGACCGGGTTGCAAGCGAAACCAGCTTGGCGGCGGGATCCACTGTTATACCGGCGCTGATGCTGGCATACCAAACCCCGATGACACGGCCCTGATTGTCAAGGATGCTGTACCCCGTTGTAACGGAGCTCGGCACGGGAAACGATCCTACCAACCCTACGACCTTCTTAAACGTCGGGGAGCCCGGCTCAACCGGTCTCCACAGGGGGCCGTCGGAGAAATCATACTCCCGATCCAGCCCGATGACCGCATAGGGATTGTTCTCCTGATTCAAATACCAGTAACGGTAGTTGGGATCGGTCTCCAGATTCTCGAACTGCCGGCTGACCTCGGCGCTGATCTTCAGGCTGCCGATGCTTGCCGGTGTACAGCCGCTGACCCAGGCTGCCGCAACGAGCAGGAGCCATATGTTCCATTGCCTATGAGGTCGGCCCATGACCCCACCTGCCGAAGGGTTTGATCTTCTTCGGAAAAATTACCGTCCGCACCTGCATGAGACCCGGAACAGCCCCTGTCAAAAGCCCAGCCGGATGCCGACGCCGCCACCTCCGCTTCCAGCCCCGGCTCCGATGCCAACGCCGACCCCGCTTCCGTACCATCCGTCATTGTCCAACCAGGGCATGGCAGCGTTGATGGACACCACTTGGGACTCCGGGTTGACCTTGATCCCGGCGTTCAGGCTCGAGTACCAGACCCCGATCTGCTGCACCTGCGGGTCGAGGATGTAGGCCCCGTACGTAAAGGTTCCCCTCACCGGAAAGTTCTCCACGAGGCCCACCACCTTCTCGAACGTCTTGGAGTTGGGGTCCACTTCTTTCCAATTGACGTCCTCAATCCGGTAAGGCTGGCTCAGCCCAACCACCGCATACGGGTTGTTTTCCTGGTTGTAATACCAGTAGCGGTAGTTGGGGTATGCGTGGAAGGTCTCGAAGGCCCGTCCGACCTCACGGCTGTTCCGAAGCCCACCGCGGTTGGCGCCGGAACAGCCCGCACTAAAAACGATGATCAGGGCTAACAGGCAGCTTGCGCCCACAGTACCTATTCTTTTCGTGCGGTCCATGGCAAAACCTCGCTCGAGCTTGGTTTCGGCAGTTTTGACTATAATGACGAAAAGGATTCAAAACAACATGCCGGTCTCGAAGCGGCATCTTCGCTCGCGTCAAATTCAAGAGGGCGCCCTGGGGGCGCCCTCTTGAATTATTGTTCTATGAAGCTCCCAAGGCGCTAGTACGGGAACATGTACGGCAAAAACCAGAACCCAATCGATATGACCACCATGTAAATCAGGAAATACACCATGCAATAGCCCATGATGTCCCGGAAGCCGAGTTTGGCTACCCCCAACAGCGGAATGGCCCAGAAGGGTTGGATCACGTCGGTGACCATGTCACCCCACGCGTAGGCGATGACCGTCAACGGCGCGCTGACCCCGAGCGTCTTGCCGGCGGTCATGATGTACGGCGCCTCGATCGCCCACTTGGCCCCGCCCGACGGGACGATGTAGTTGAGGATTCCGGAATACCACACAACGATGAATGGGTACGTGTTCTTGTTGGCGATGGCCGTGAACCAGTCGCCCATGATTTCCGACAGGCCGGAGAATTTGATGATTCCAAAAATGCCGGCATAGAACGGAAACTGGATAATGACCCCCCAGATGAAGGAACCCCCTTCCAGCGCCGCTTTCAGGAAGGATGCCGGGGTCCAGTGCAGCAGCACCCCGACAATAAGAAAGACGAAGTTCACCACGTCGAGGTTGATGCCCGCCCAGCCCTTCTGCCAAAAATACCACACGATCCAGATGATTCCGCTGATCGCGACGATCAGGCTGATGACGGGCGAGTTCTCGAGCCAGAGAGCCGGGGTCATATCCGCCTTTTTAGGCTTGGGCGGAGCCTCGAATCCGGCTTCCTTGATCAATTCCGGGTCCGCAACGACGGTTTCCTCCTTCTTCGGGTGCATGAGCGGTCCCACAATGGTCAGGACGACCAAAACTACAAACGCCAGCAGAAGGTTGAATGGGTGGAAAATGGTCTCGGTAATGGGAATGATCCCGATGTCCTTCTCCAGGAAGTGCTTGGGGGTCGCCACCAGCAGCGGCGCCGAAGCGGAAAGACCGGAGTGCCACATCGTGCCTAAACCCAGGTAGGCCGTGGCCACCAGCAAGCGGTAGTCAACGCCTTTCTGCTTGCGGGCTATATATCGGACGAAGACCGCCGATCCGACAATGCTGAGCCCCCAGTTGATCCAGGCCAACCCCATGGAAACGATCGCCATCAGGGCAACAGCACCTTTATTACCCTTGGGAAGCCCGGCCAGTCCGTTGAGAAGTTTGCTGAAAAACGGCGTGGTGGCCAAGATGTAGCCGGTCATGATGATCAGGCACATCTGCATGGCGAAAGACAGCAGTACCCAGAACCCGGTACCCCAGTTCTGAACGAGTTGAAAAGCGGTGGCTTTGGTGAAAATGAGTCCTAGCAAGAAGGCGGCAATGGTGAGGATGACGGCGATGACCCACGCGTCCGGAACCCAGCGCGTGCTCCAGCGGGTGCTGGCCGATGCGAGTTTCTGAAGCATGACTCCCTCCTTTCCGATTGCGGTTTCGAGATGGCGCTCAACCTTCGCCGATGCTTCCCTGCCTGTTATCGAAAATGAGTGGATAGTCAGAAACGATGCCGGTGGCTTTGGTCTCCTTTCGGTGAGAATTGGACGCCATTCTCGCAGCCGGATGGCGTTTTGTCAAATTGAAAAACCGGTGGCCCTTTCTTGATGGCCGGCAATGGGAGCGAAACGC
>JBLMXM010000029.1:0-4800 GCA_050257775.1 Hyphomicrobiales bacterium | reverse complement strand
CGTATTGATCTGCTCATCAATCCTTCTGCGTTGCCGATTCATCGCTTTTTCCAGTATCAACTTCTGATCTCATCTTCATAGAGGCCCGAATCGCCTCTTTGAGATCAGACGGCGGCGTACTCTTTGTCATGTAAATGACGGCTCCGGCATCAAGCATCTCCCTGGACCGTTCATCTTCGTGGTAAAGTGACAACCCGATTATTCGGATGGCTGGATGCTCCTGGCGAATGATTCGTGTGGCAACAATTCCGTTCATGAGCGGCATGCTGATGTCCATCAGGATGACGTCCGGGCTCAATTGTCGGGCCAGTTCTACTGCAGCGCGGCCGTCGTTCACCTGACCGACCATCTCAAAATCCGGTTCAAAAGCGAGCAACCGTGCCAAGCCCTCACGCACCACGGCATGGTCATCTGCGAGCAGAATCCGGATCTTTCCACCCGGTTTGGACAACCTATCTGAAACTGCTCCAACGATCGCTGCCGGTTGTGCCTCAGGGCGGGGCTCCAGTGATTCAATGGTCACGAGGGGGGCGGTGAGGGTGAAACGAGCCCCTTTCCCCGGTGAGCTGTCGGCCTCAAATCGGCCGCCGATAAGGGTAATGCGCTCGCGGATGCTGAAAAGTCCGAAGCCGCCACCGCTCATCTCAGCAATAGGCTCACCCGACAGGTTAAAGCCCTTTCCATCATCACTCACTGTTATCCGCAACTGATTACCTTGTCGGTCCAGTTGAACCTTCGCGAAATGAGTTCCGGCGTGTTTGACTACATTTAAAAGCAGCTCACGCACCGATTCAAACAGGAGCACCTTCGCCTGTTCGGTTAAAGCGGGTGCATCCATCTGCATCGCCAGTTCAACTTTCAATCCATGCTTGTCGTGCATCCAGCGGGATAGCCATTCCAGACCTGCCAATAAACCGGCTTCGTGCAGGATGGGCGGGCTGAGTTCGGCCGCAAGTGTCCGTGAAATCCTGAGAGACTCTTTGAGAAGGCTTTCCACCCCGGAAGCAGCTTGCTTCCACCCCGCATCAGTTGCTTCCTCTATGAGCCCACCCACCTGCATCTTGGCTGCCACCAGATGCTGTTGCAGGCCATCATGCAGTATTTTTGAAAGCTGCTTGCGCTCGCGCTGCTCCGCCAGGGTCAACTCGCCTGCAAGCAGCCGGAGTTTATTTGTTTGGGCTTCAAGCTCGCGGTTGGCGGCTAACAGCTTGGCGGTTCGCTCCTTAACCTCATTTTCCAGAAGCCCCTTGGCCTGACTGCGTTGCATGCTGATCGCCACCTGGGCGGCGACCGTTTGCATCACCTCGATCTCATCTGGCGCGAAACGCGGCCGTGTTCGCGTGCCGAATGAAAGGGTGCCGATGAGCTTCTCGCCGGTGATCAGCGGGTGGCAGCAATAGGCCTGGATCCCAAAGCCTTTAATAAGTTCCGTGCGCGGATCCGTGGTATTCAGGATGTCGCTTGCAATAATCCGCTGCCGGTCGCGGGCGGCACAGCCGCAAACGGCAACTCCGTAATCAAGGTATTGAATCGCCTGAGCGGTTTCCGGGGAGACGCCAGCATAAGCGTTCAGCTTTAAGCGGCCGCTTTCCTCGTCCGCAAGGAAATTGAAAAACACCTGGCAGTCCAAATGGTCCATGACTTTTCGCGCAAAAATATTGACGACCTGCTCAGGATCTTCGCTGGTTATCAACTGTGAAGCGGTTTCGGAGAGCAGCCGGTAGCGCTCCTCGCTTCTGGTTAGCGCCTCCTCCGCCTGCTTGCCCTCGGTGACGTCGTGGCTGTTGATAACGATGCCACCCACAGTGGGGTCATCGAGCAGGTTGGTTCCTACAGCAAACTGCCAACGCCAGGAACCGTCTTTAGCGCGGATGCGGGCTTCAACCTGGTCTACCTTGCCGGGTATGGAGGCGGCCACTTCGAACAACCTTATCATGCGCGGCAGGTCGTCGGGATGCACCAGTTCAAAGGCCGTGCGGCCGATCAATTCCGTATCCGTATAGCCCAGTTTGGTATTGCCGCCTGCGATGTTGTAAGTGATCTTGCCTGCGGCATCCAGCACGGTGACGGATTCGCCTGATTTTTCTATCAGCGCTCGGAAACGCCGTTCGCTTAATTCTACCGTCTCCTCGGCCTCCGCCCGTCGCAGGGCCAGGCCGATGTTCTGTGCCAAACCTTCGTAGAAGGCTATCAGCTCCGGGGTAAACCGTCCGGTTCGGCGATCGTTAAATTGCAGCAGGCCAATAATCGCTGCGCCCGCCCTCACAGGGAACAACCCGACGGACTGGTAGCCGCTGTGAATGCAGCGGTTGCGGGGATTGTCCCTCGGGTCATCCTGGGGCGCCAGCGCCAGCAGCTCACTTGAAACATTCGTCCAAAAGCTTCCATCTTTGGTAAAACAGGACATACTGGGGTCGGTACGCCCCGACAGGACCAAGCCGCATGTGCATTCGAGCACAGCCCGGCCCTCGGCATCGCGCAGGATTGCTCCGTCGCCCGCCCGAGCGCAGAGGAAATTCTCTTCCCGCAAAAACTCCTCTGAAAATCCGTTTTGCTCGAAATAAGGGCAATCCTCGCCTTGCCGCAATCGCAGGCCCACGGCGTCAAATCCAGTCGCTTCCCGAATTAAACAGAGTGTCTCGGCGATCAGAATGTGAAGGCTGCCGCCACGGTTGAAGACCTGCAGAATGGCCGTCAGTAGGGGCTGATTAACCTCCGCCTGCTTGCGATCGGAGCAATCGGAGCTCCCGCTGGGGAAAAACTCATCGCTTTTCGGCCGCTTCATGGATTTCAGCTGGGTAAGTTGCTCGGACAATTCCCGGCACTGTTGTTCCTTGGCGGTAAGCCGGGTCCGAACATCGGCCAATTCCGAAATCAGTTTATCACGGGAAATGGTGCGATCAGTAGGCATGCTGCCTCTTCGGCAATCAAATCGATACGTTTGAGGGGGAAATTAGAGGATGCAGAATAGCAGGATTGCCGTTGGTGAACAAGATGATGTCCGGGGGACGCCCTATGGCTCGCGGGAAACGCGGGCTCTCCTTTGCCAGCCTTGATCGAGTCTTTCCTAAATTATCGGCCGGTATGGCTGACCGAAAACGAAAAACCGCAGCGTGTGTGATCGGTGGCTGTGTTAGGGGTGAATAGGATATCCCGGGATGAGTGGGGTTAGTGTAAAATAGATGAGATTACAATAGCATAGTCCAGCAAACTGTTAGCATCCTAAAGAGCTCATTTTACAATCTTCGGTTCCTGGAAATTCGATTTAATCCTCCAATAGTCTGTATTTAGTCCGTGGAAATTAAGGTGCCTCAATACCGTTTCCATGTCCTCACAGCACAGCCTCTGTTGAGTCAGTGCGAGCAAAACCACTAAAATACAGTTTTTGCCTGAATGTGCCTTGATCTGTCCTAAACTGTCGATTTATCGGCCAAAACCTTTCATCCTCAGGCTATACGGTGACGTAGCGCCTCGCGGCCCGGTGGTACCTGATGTCCCAAAGACGGGAGGTATCCCGTTTTTCCGGTTGACAGGCGAATGCGTTGATTTTATCTTATTTGATATTAATTATCATCAGATAAATTATTTCCTCTGAGGGACCATGAAACGACCTTCCCCTTCCGTCGATGTCAAGCAGCGAATGGATCAAATGGTCGCCAAGCTGAGAGAACATGATTTCAGGATCACGCCGCAACGGCTGGCCGTCCTGAGAATATTGGCGGCCAGCGCGGGGCATCCCTCCGTGGAAAAGGTCTATGAAACAGTCAGGCGCAAGTTTCCGACAACCAGCATCGCCACCGTTTACAAGACGATCTATGTTCTAAAGCAAGTCAACGAAGTGCTGGAACTGTCCTTTCCGGACGGGAGCAACCGGTATGACGGCAACAAACCGTACCCGCACCCCCATCTGATATGCACGCGGTGCAGAAAAATCATCGACCCGGATTTGAGCAGTCTGGAAGACCTGGCCAAGGAGGTTACCAAAGAAACCGGTTTCCAAATTACCACTCACCGGGTTGATTTTTTTGGCCTTTGCCGCGACTGCCAATAGCATGGTGTTGAACCCTTTTTTTAGGTTTATCCGACTATAGATGGGCAAGGAGGTGCTGTATTCGTAGCACCACAGTAGATAAAATCAGACACCGTTAGGAGGTAAGGTTATGAGTGACGACCAAAAGAGCCCGGTAACGGGCGGAGCCAACAAGCAAGTAACCGGCAGAGGCACGTCGAACCGGGACTGGTGGCCGAACCAGTTGAAGATCGAGATCCTGCACCAGCATTCCTCCAAGTCCAACCCGATGGGCGAGGGCTTCAACTACGCGAAAGAGTTCAAGAGCCTCAACCTGGCGGCGGTGAAGAAAGATCTCGCGGCGCTGATGACCGACTCGCAGGACTGGTGGCCGGGGGACTTTGGACACTACGGACCTCTGTTCATTCGCATGGCGTGGCACAGCGCCGGCACTTACCGCGCCGGTGACGGCCGCGGCGGCGGCGGCAGGGGTCAGCAGCGCTTCGCGCCGCTCAACAGCTGGCCGGACAACGTCAGCCTGGACAAGGCGCGTCGCCTGCTCTGGCCGATCAAGCAGAAGTACGGCCGAAAGATTTCCTGGGCCGACCTGATGATCCTCGCCGGCAACGTTGCCCTGGAAACGATGGGATTCAAGACCTTCGGTTTCGCCGGCGGTCGCGAGGACGTCTGGGAGCCGGATCAGGACGTCTATTGGGGCGCCGAGACGACCTGGCTGGGTGGCGACAAGCGCTATTCCGGAGAGCGGGACCTCGAGAACCCGCTCGCTGCCG
>JBLMXM010000028.1:0-12932 GCA_050257775.1 Hyphomicrobiales bacterium | reverse complement strand
TGGGCTTCTGTGGTGGCGATGCTACGGATGAATTGCGAGCGATCAGCGCGATTGCTGTAAAGGTTAAGGAAAGCCCACGGCAGCTCGCCCAAGGCTGGTTTCTTCACCAACTTCAATTCGGCCACTCCGTCGTCCGGACGAGAAGCAGGGGAAATGCGCACGCCATTGCCGAACTCGCGAGTGTTGCAGAACACCAATATCAGCAAGTCGGCTACGGTGGTTTGGGAACCGACAGTGATCTGGGCATGTATGCTTTTCGCTCGGGCTATCTCTTCCAGCACAATGCGGACATAGCCGATCATGCCCCGTTTCTGGATGCGGTCGAAGCGCTCCGCGACATATGCGTCGAAGCCAATTCCGGCTGTGCCCAGAAAAGGCTGGTCATTGAGGTAGCCAACATCCATTGGTCGGGGCGTGCCAGTTAAGGCCATCCGCAGAGCCGCCTCTGGACTTTGCGGTAGCCCTAATGACCGTGAGTAGCCATTACCCGATCCCATGGGGACGATGCCGAGTGGCACTCTTGTGCCGAGCAGCCCTCTGGCCACCGTGTTGAGAGAGCCGTCACCGCCTGCGCACAACACACGCTCAGCCCCATCGCTCAGTGCTGCGCGCGCCAACTCGATTCCATGCCCTGGACCCTGGATGGTCTTCACCAAAAGCGTTGCACCCAGTTCCCGGGCTATCCATTCGGCCATCCGTTGCACCTTGGGAGCATGTCGCCTTCCGGAGAACGGATTGATAATGATCGCTGCTTTCATAGGGCGCCCGGTACGATCATGTGGTTCAATTCGGGCAGTTAGCGCTTGAGGTGCGATAGCTCTGCATTGAAGCGCAACTCAGAATCGAAATCTTTTAACTTCAGTCGACTTCAATCTACGGAAAGCTTTTTCTGCCGGCATGCATCATTCGTTACTCATCACTAATTTCTAGAGCCAGCTTTTCGTAGTACTCGGCCTCCGCCTTTCGGCCGCGCTTCCGGCAGCCATCTCCGTAAACTCTGCATTTTTGCTTTAGGGTCGCCACCGCCGCGCGACGCTGAGCGAGGGTCAGCCGGTTTTCATGGATCATCTTGAGGATGGCGGCGATTCGGAATCTATCAAGTCCCCAGGCGCTGGACAGTTGGTCGGCATGGCCGCCGCGCTTGATGATGAGCGGGGTTCTGATCAGGTGCACAGGGTAGCGGCAGCTTACCCTCAGCCACAAATCGTAATCCTCGCAAGCCGGCAGATTCTCATCGAAGCCCCCCACCCGGTCCAACAATTCCCGCCGGATCATGACCGCCGAAGGGCTCACCAGGCACAGATCGAGCGAATGCTCGAAAATCATCCCACTCCGCTTGTGGTGCCGCTTTCCGGGGTTCACCCGTCGGCCGTTTTTCACCCAAAGCTCCTCGGTCTGATGGATCAGGGCGTCGGGATGCGTCTGAAAGAAGCTGACCTGGGTTGAAAGCTTGCCGGATAGCCAGATGTCGTCGGAATCGAGAAAAGCGATCAATCTGCCGCGGGCGACAGCAAAGCCGGCGTTGCGGGCGGCGCTGACCCCGCGGTTCGTCTGCCGCAGGACCGCGACCCGGTCTGCGTAAGCATCCAATAGCTCCGCTGTGGCATCGGTCGACCCGTCGTCCACCACGATCAGCTCGAAGTCCTCGAATTCCTGAGCCAACACCGAGTCCACGGCCTCCTTCAGGATCCAGGCGCGGTTGAAAGTCGGGATAATGACGCTGACCAGCGGCGGCTTGGCATCAGGTTTCATGGCTCCGTTCTGTCGCTACTCCTTACTTATCACTTATTGTTCGGTACTCATCACTCGTTGCTCGTTACTTGTTACTTTTTCACACCATTCTCTCGATCTCTTTTATTTTTTCCCTCAGCCGCTTGGGCGATACGGGGATGGCGGTCTTAAGCTCCTGAGCGTAAACCGACACCTTATACTCCTCAATGGCCCAATGGAGCTCTTCGAGGGCACGGCGTTTCTCGGCCGAAGCCTCCGGAGAGAGGCCTTGCAGCAGCGAGTGCAGCTGCTCGGTGAACCTTTGCACCTCCCTGGATTTGGCGAAGTCCTTTTCCAGGTCTAAGGCCGCGCGGCGCGCCCGGGTGGCAAGGGCCTCGATATAGCGTGGCAGATGGCCCAGCCGCGCGCGCTCATAAAGAGTGATGAAATTCAGCGGCACCAATCGCGTGAGTTCACCCCCGAGCGCCTGGCCGAAGATCGCCGGCGGCCCGGTCACATCTGAAAGACGGGTCACGTGACCACGGGCGGCAGCGTAAGCTTGGAGCACGGGGATTACGGCATACAGCAATTCGCGGCCGGTTGGAATGATCTTGGACCGACAGGCTTCAACCTGCTCCCGGAAGGCCTTTTCCGAGCGGATGTCTACCGCGAAGAGATCCTGCACCACGCGGTCGGTCATGGCATCCTCTATCCGCCGGGCGCCTCCGAAATAGCGCGCCGCCGGGTGCAATTCTTCGGGGAGCGCCAGGTTGCGTTTCAACAGCTTCAGGTCTCTTGCGAAATAAACGGCCAGCAGCGCGGCCACGCCCTTGGGGTGAGCGGCCTGGGCCCGGTCTCGGCGGGCAAACACTCTCATCCGGATCCCGTCTTCGCTGGGTTCGAGTGCAGGATAGGCCACCCACGGCACAGTTTCGGATGGGTCGCTGCCCAAGGCATCGGGAAGGTCGCCGAAGTCCCAGCGGGTGATCCCGGCTCGTTCCCAGCGTTGGCGGACCTCCGGCGGAATCCGAGCCGCGGCCGGCTGCGACCGCAGGATAGCCGGGTCCCGCCCGGAGGCCAGTTCGCGGCCGTCCGGCGCCGTGATCGCCACCCGCATCTTGAGATGGTCCGGCAGGACCGCGCCAGACCAGGCCGAAGCCGGTATGTCCACCCCGAAGCTCTTGTGAATGATTTCGCCCAAAGCCGTCAGAAAAGGGCCCCTCTGCCTCGGCATCTCTCGAAAAAGGAAGTCCACGGTCTCGTTCAGGGGAACGAGCCGCTTGCGGATCGTCTTGGGAAGCCCCTTGACCAGGACCTCCAGTTTCTCGCGCAGAAGCCCCGGCACCATCCACTCCACGGTTGCAGGCGGCACCGCGGCGGCCAGTGCCGAGGGCACCTGCAAGGTGACCCCGTCGCTGTCGGCCCCCGGCTCAAACCGGTACCGAAGCTCCAACGAATGCCCAGCCGCCTTGAGACACTCCGGGAAAAGGCCCAGCTCGCTTTCATCCGGGCGGTAGTTCATCAGGTCTTCCTCCGACATGCGCAGGAACCGGTCCCCGCCCTCTGCTTTAATCCGTTCGCCGAGGGTGCGAGTGTCGTAAACGTGCGGAAGACGTTTGCGGTAGAAAGAGACCAGATGCTCATCACCCACCAGCAGGTCCCGGCGCCGGAGACGGTCCTCCAGGGCCGCCACTTTCGCCGCCTGCCTCTGGTTATGTCTCAGAAAGCCGAATGGTTTACCGAGGGCTCCCGCCACCAGCGCCTCACGGATGAATATCTCGACGGCTTCATCCGGTTTGATCGGGCTGTAGGAAACGGTCCGGCCCGGCACGATGACCAACCCAAAAAGGCTGACCTGTTCGGTGGCCACAACCTCGCCGCGTTTCGGGTCCCAGCGCGGGTCGCGGTAGGTAAACCGGCACAGATCGCCGCCCAGCGACTCCAGCCAGGTCGGGTCGATAGACGCCACGGTTCGGGCGAAAAGGCGCGAGGTCTCCACCATCTCGGCCGCCACGATCCAATCGCCGGCCGCGTTGAAAAGCCCCGAGCCCGGGAAGATCATGGCCTCGCGATCTTTCGTGGTTCGGTAAAGGTTCTTTTCCTTTTTCAAGGCGATGTTGGCGAGAAGGCCGCTCAGAATACAGCGATGAAGTTTCCCGAAGTTGGGAGGCGAAAGGGGGCGAGGGGGAATAGCCGTATTTCCGCATTCCGCATTCCGGCTCCCGGCTTCTTTGACTGTTTCCATGATTTGACGGAAAACATCCTCCCATTCGCGCATTCTCTTGAACGACAGGAAATGTTGGCGGCAGAAGTTTCTCATCTGGCCGGCGCTCTTCATCTCCTGCCGGGCCTGCCGGAACCGGTTCCAGATGGCGAGAAGGGTCAGGAAATCCGAATGCGGCTGGTTGAAAGCCCCGTGGGCCTGATCGGCCTCCACGGTTTTATCCGCCGGCCGCTCGCGCGGGTCCTGGATACTGAGGGCTGCGGCGATGACAGCGATCGGCTCGACGCAGCCTTCGGTGCGAGCCTCGATCAGCATCCGGGACAACCGCGGGTCCAGCGGGATCCGGGCCATCATTCTCCCGATGGCCGTCAGCCGTAAGTTTTTTCCGACCTTTCCACCCTCCTCCTTCCCTCTTCCGCCTTGCTGAATAGCGCCCAACTCAACCAGCAGACGAAAGCCGTCGGCAATGCTCCTATGATCGGGGGGGTCGATGAAGGGGAACTCCGCAACCTCGCCCAGACGCAGCGCCATCATCCGCAGGATAACCTCCGCCAGGTTGGCTCGCAGGATCTCCGGCGGAGTGTACAGGGCCCGTCCGAGATAGTCCTCTTCGGAATATAGGCGGATGCAGACCCCGTTCGCAACTCGGCCGCAGCGCCCTTTGCGCTGGTCCGCGCTGCTGCGGGAAATCGGCGCGACCGGCATGGCAGTTGTTCGGGTGCGGGGGGAGTATTGGGGAATGCGGGCCAGCCCTGTGTCGACGACGAAGGTAATGCCGGGGATGGTGAGGGAGGTCTCGGCGACATTAGTGGCCACGATGATCTTGCGGCCGCCGGCGGGGTGAAACACGCGCCCCTGCTCGGCTGCGGTCAGCCGGGCGAAGAGGGGCAGCACCAGCGTCCCGGTCGGGCTGGCTGCCCGGATCATCTCGCTGGCCTCGCGGATGTCCTGCTCGGTGGGCATAAAGACCAGGATGTCCCCCGGCCTCCGCTCCTGCTCGATCCGGCGGACAGCGGCTGCGGCCTGTTCCACGGGAGTGGGCTCACTCTCGCCGCCGGCCTGCGCCGTCGGGTCGTATCGGACCTCCACCGGGAACATCCGGCCAGACACCTCAATGACGGGGGCATTGTCGAAGGCCTGGGCAAACTTGGCCGTGTCGATGGTGGCCGACGTGATGACCACCCGCAGATCCCGGCGCCGGGTGGTCAGCGTCCGCAAATATCCTAGGATAAAGTCGATGTTGAGACTTCGCTCGTGGGCCTCATCCACGATCAGGGTGTCGTAAGCCGCCAGCATCCGGTCGCCGGCCGCCTCGGCGAGCAGGATGCCGTCGGTCATGACCTTGACGTAGGCCTCCGGCGGGGTGGTGTCCTGGAAGCGGATCTTGTAGCCCACGGCCCGGGCGGAAACCTGCCCCAGCTCCTCGGCGATGCGGCGGGCCACGGCCTGGGCCGCGATCCGGCGGGGCTGGGTGTGGCCGATCAGCCCGTCGATCCCCCGGCCGGCGGCCAGGCAGAATTTGGGGATCTGGGTGGATTTGCCTGAGCCCGTGTCGCCGGAGACAATCACCACGGAATGCCCTCGGATCGCCGTGATGATCTCGTCCTTTTTGGCCATGATGGGAAGGTTTTCCGGGAAGGCGAGCGACGGCATCCCTTCAGCGCGCTTGCCCCTGCGGCAGGCGGATTGAGCGAGCATCTGCTCAAGGCGGTTGAATTCCTGAACGAGCCCCGCAGGATCCTGCGATCCGCGGGCGCCACGCTGCAACTGGGCTATCCGTCGGCGCGCGGCCAGGCGCTCCTTCACCATGGCCCGTGGAAGCAACCGGTAAACAGCCTCAAACCGTTGGCGAAGTTCCTTGGGCTTCATCGGATTGTTCCGTTCCGGCGTCACGGCGCCAGCCTATCGACCCGCATGCCAAAAGTCAAAGACCGCCGCAGGAGTTGAATCCCTCTTGAGCTTCCGGTCGGTTGCTCGTATAAGATCATTGGGGCTTCCAAGAACCACCTGAACCGTCGCAACGCCATCTCGGAGCGCCGACATGAAATCCTTTCGCAAGGAACTCTGGTTCGAAGTCCCCGGTCGGCGGGGATTCGTCAACATCACGCCCCAGGTGAATCAATGCCTCAAGGAAAGCGGCATTGCCGAGGGGCTTGTGCTGGTGAACGCCATGCACATCACGGCCTCGGCCTTCATCAACGACGACGAGCATGGATTGCACCATGATTACGATGTCTGGCTGGAGAAGCTAGCACCCCACGAGCCGGTGTCTCAGTACCGGCACAATGTCGGCGAGGACAACGCGGATGCCCACCTGAAGCGCCAGATCATGGGACGCGAGGTCGTGGTGGCCGTGACCGGGGGCAGGCTTGACTTCGGCCCCTGGGAACAAATCTTCTACGGTGAGTTCGACGGCCGGCGAAGGAAACGAGTTCTCGTTAAGATAATTGGCGAATGAGGGCCCCCCGGGAGCCGACTCGGCAAGTCGTGATGCACGCATCGATGCTGGATCCCGGATGCTGATACGGGATAGAGACTGTGGGTGTCATCGGGCAGGTCACGTCGCGCGCAGCGGCCATCCAGCATCGTCGTCCAAAAACTCGAAACATGCGCAGCCACCTCAACAACATCATTATGCATATGCCCAAAGGAGGCACTTATGCCCAAAGCCATCCGCATCCATCAACACGGCGGTCCTGAAGTCCTGAAGTGGGAGGACGTCGACCCCGGGCACCCCGGCCCCGGCGAAGCCCTGGTGCGCCATGAGGCCGTCGGGCTGAACTACATCGATGTTTACCACCGCACCGGTCTTTACCCGCTGCCCGGTCTGCCCGGAACCCCTGGCCTGGAGGCCGCCGGTGTTGTCGCGGAAATCGGTCCCGGGGTGAACGAGGTTGCCGTCGGCGACCGCGTAGCCTACGCCGGCGTGCCGCCGGGAGCTTACGCCGAGGTTCGCCGCATCCCGGCGCACCGGCTGGTGAAGCTCCCTGAGACCATCCCTATGCCTCAGGCTGCCGCAATGATGCTCCAGGGCATGACGGCGCGCTACCTCCTCAAGGGCTGCTGGCAGGTCCGCCCCGGCACCACGATCCTCATCCAAGCCGCCGCAGGAGGCGTCGGGCTTATCGTATGCCAGTGGGCCCGACACCTCGGAGCCACGGTGATCGGAACGGTGGGAAGCCCTGAGAAGGCCGAGTTGGCCAAAGCTCATGGTTGCCAGCATCCCATCGTTTACACCAAGGAAGACTTTGCTGGCCGCGTAAAAGAGATAACCAACGGCAAAGGGGTCGATGTGGTGTACGACTCGGTCGGCCAGACCACCTTTATGAAATCCCTGGAATGCCTGCGGCCCATGGGGATGATGGTGTCTTTCGGGCAGTCTTCGGGGCCGATACCCCCCTTCGACCTGTCGGTCCTGGCCCAGAAGGGCTCGCTGTTTCTGACGCGGCCCTCGCTCATGACCTATACCGCCAAGCGCGAGGACCTGCTGGTTCATGCCCGCGACCTCTTTGAGGTGGTCCAGAGCGGCGCCGTGAAGATCGAGGTGCGCCGGACGTATCCGCTCTCCGAGGCCTCCCGGGCCCACCGGGACCTGGAAGGCCGAAGGACTACGGGTTCCTCGGTATTTACGGTCTGAGTGATCGGTTCAGCCAAAATTTCACTTGTATTTTGGTATAGATTCTGTATGATTTAGCGGTTAATGCAGAACCCCTGACATCCCATAGGGAGGAAAATCGGAATGGCTGAAGAAGCGATCAAGATCAGCGGTAAAAAGAAGAGCACCTTTATCGACAAGGTGAAGCAGGTGCTGCCGGAGGGCGGCAATCTCAACCTCTGCCTCACCTGCGGCGCTTGCTCCTCGGGCTGCCCGGCGACTGGCCTGTCCGGCATGGACCCACGCAAGTTCCTGCGCATGGCGGCCCTCGGCATGGATGAGGAAATTCTGAAGTCGGACTGGGCCTGGCAGTGCACCATGTGCTGGCGCTGCCTGTACGTTTGCCCGATGAAGATCGACATCCCGCAATTGATTTATCACACCCGCAGGAGCTGGCCGCGCGAAAATCGCCCCAAGGGCATCCGGGGGTCCTGCGACATGGCGCTCAAACACGACACGTGCAGCGCCATGGGCGCCAGCGAGCAGGATTTCCAGTTCGTGGTGGAGGACGTTGTCGAGGAAGTGCGCAAGACCCAAGTAGGCTGGGAGAATCTTGAGGCCCCGATCAACAAGCAGGGCGCCATGTACTATGTCAACCAGAATTCGCGCGAGCCCGTCACCGAGCCCGACGAGATGGTGCCCTTGTGGAAGATCCTGCACAAGGTCGGCGCCGACTGGACCTACGGCACGAAAGGCTGGGCGGCTGAAAACTATTGCATGTTCCTTGCCGATGATGAGGCCTGGAAACACATCGTGGAGGTGAAGGCCAAGGCCGTGGACGACCTGGGCTGCAAATACTGGGTCAACACGGAGTGAGGGCATGAACTCTTCGCAGTCCGGGCCGGACTGAAAAAGTTCAACATCCCCCACAAATTCGAGATCACCACCATCATTCAGCTCTATGCCCAATGGATCCGTGAGGGCAAGCTCAAGGTCAACTCCGACTGGAACAAAGACCTCAAGGTCAAGTTCACGGTGCAGGACCCCTGCAATCAGGTCCGCAAGACCTTCGGCGATGCCTACGCCGAAGACCTGCGACTGGTGGTCAAGGCCGTAGTCGGCGAAGAGAACTTCGTCGACATGACACCCAACCGCTCCAACAACTACTGCTGCGGCGGCGGGGGCGGGGCGCTCCAGGGAGGCTACACGGACGAGCGCCGGAGATACGGCAAGATCAAGTTCGACCAGATCATGGCAACCGGCGCGAGCTACTGCATCGCCCCCTGCCACAACTGCCATTCCCAGATCCACGACCTGAGCGAGCATTATGAGGGGCACTATCAGACCGTGCACCTGTGGACCTTGATCTGCCTGTCTATGGGAATCCTGGGCCCGAACGAGCGCGCCTACCTCGGCGAGGACCTCGCGGAGCTTCTGATGCCGGAAGTCAGAGAGGTGGAGGAAGAAGAGTAAGGGAAGTTATGAGTGATGAGGTATGAGTAAAAAGCGAAAATAGACACCCAAATCTCTTTCAAGTGATAAAAAAACCCGATCCGCAATGGATCGGGTTTTTTTCTTTTCACTCGCTACTCATCACTCATAACTCATAACTTTTTTTCAGGCCGCCTTCTCAAGCTTAACCGCGCAGACCTTGAACTCGGGGATCCCGGCAACCGGATCCAATGCGGCGTTGGTCAGCCGGTTGGCCGCAGCTTGGGCATAGTGGAACGGCAGGAAAACCGTTCCCTTGACCGCCCGGGCAGAGACCTTCAGCCGCGCCTGAATGCTGCCGCGCCGGGAGGCGATACTAGCGAGAGCACCATCCGGCATTCCAAAGAGTCGCGCGTCCTCGGGTGAAATCTCCACGAAGCATTCCGGGGCGATCTCGTTGAGGCCCGCCGTCTTCATGCTCATGGTACCGGTGTGGTACTGGTAAAGCAGCCGGCCCGTCGTGAGGTATAGCGGGTATTCAGAGTCGATCATCTCCGCCGGGGGGATGTAATCGATGGCGGTGAAGACGCCCTTGCCGATGGTGAACTGATCGCGGTGCAGGATCGGGGTTCCGGGGTGCTCTTCGTTGGGGCAGGGCCAGTGAATGCCGGCCTGTTCGATCCGGTCGTAGCTGATGCCCGCATAGGATGGAGTCACCCGGCGGATCTCGTCCATGATCTGGCGGCTGTCGGTATACGCCATGGGGTGGCCCATGCGGCCGGCGAGGTCGCCGACGATCTTCCAGTCCTCCCGGGCCTCGCCCGGGGGCTCCACCGCCTTGCGCACCCGCTGCACCCGACGCTCGGTGTTGGAGAAGGTCCCGTCCTTTTCGGCGAAACAGGCAGAGGGCAGCACTACGTTCGCCAGCCGCGCCGTCTCCGTGAGGAAGATGTCCTGCACCACCAGGAAATCCAGCTTGCGGAGACTCGCTTCGGCATGGTTCAGGTCGGCATCGGACACCAACGGGTTCTCGCCGATAATGTACATGGCCTTGAGCTTGCCGTCGTGGGCGGCCGGCAGCATCTGCGTGACTTTCAACCCCGGCCGCTCCGGCAAATCGGCGACGTTCCAGGCGGCGGCCATGCGCTGGCGCGCTGGGGTGTCCGCCACCCGCTGGTAGCCCGAGTACACGTCCGGAAGACCGCCCATGTCGCATGCGCCTTGAACGTTGTTCTGACCCCGCAACGGGTTCACGCCGCCGCCGGCGACCCCCACCTTCCCGCACAGCATGGCGAGGTTGGCCAGGGATTTAACATTGTCGGTCCCGGTGGTGTGCTGCGTGATGCCCATGCAGTAGACAATGCTCGCTCGCTCGGCCTTCGCGTAAAGCCGGGCGGCCTCGATCAGCTCCCGTGCCGGAATCCCGGTGATCTGTTCCACGCGCTCGGGGGTGTAGGCTGCGACGATCTTCTGCAAGGCGTCGAATCCAACGGTGCGGCTCTCGACATACTCTTTGGCATTCAGGTGCTCGGCGATGATCACGTGCATCATCCCGTTGATCCAGGCCACATCGGTCCCCACGTTGGGCCTGAGCCATTTGCTGGCATAGCGCGCGATGGTGATGCGCCGCGGATCGACCACAATCAACTTCTTGCCCTTCTGATAAACGGCGCGCTTGATGAAGGTCGAAATGACAGGGTGGTTTTCAGTTGTGTTCGACCCGGTGACCAGGATGACGTCGGCCTGCTCGATGTCGCCGATGGTGTTCGTCATCGCCCCGCTGCCGAACGCTGCGGCCAGACCGGCCACGGTGGAGGAATGTCAGAGGCGTGCGCAGTGATCGATGTTGTTGGTCTGCAGGACCGCTCGAGTGAATTTCTGGGCGACGTAATTTTCCTCGTTGGTGATGCGGGCCGAGGTCAGAACGCCGATGCTGTCCGGTCCGGAGGCGGCCTTGATCTCATCCAGCCGGCGGGCGACCAGGTCCAGGGCCTCGTCCCAGGAAGCCTGGCGAAACGCCCCGTTTTCCCTGATCAACGGCTGGGTCAGCCGTTCGGGAGAATCGATGAAGTCAAAGCCAAAGCGGCCCTTGACGCACAGGCTCCCGTAATTGGGCGGCATGTCCGGCACTCCATTGACCTGCACCACCCGGTTGTCCTTTACGTTCAGTTCCAGCTGGCAGCCCACCCCGCAATACGAGCAGGTGGTGCGCACCTTGCGGGTTTCCCAGGGCCTCACCTTGTGCCGGACGTCTTTTTCCACCAGCGCCCCGGTCGGGCAGGTCTGGACACACTCGCCGCAGAACACGCAGTCTGAATCGCGATAGGGCCGGTCGCCGGCCGCCACGATTTTGCTGCGGGCGCCCCGGAAGCCCTGGTAAATGGCCTGGTTCACCTGCACTTCGTTGCAGGCCTGAACGCAACGGCCGCATACGATGCAGCGGCTGAAATCGCGCACGATAAACGGGTTCACGTCTTCGATCGGATAACGTACCGGGGTGGGGCTGAAGCTCCCGCCGGTCACGTTATACCGCCAGGCCAGTTCCTGGAGCCGGCAGTCGCCCCAAGCGGGGCAGGGCTCGACCCCTCCGCCGGCTCGTTTCAGCCGGTCAGCATACTCCTCGAAGCTGCGGCCGTCGGACCCCTTTACCAGGCAATTGTGGTTCCCGGAAGCCAGGAGCAGCTGGATAACCATGCGCCGAGCGGCCGCCACTCGGGGGGATTCGGTGCTCACCACCATTTTCGGGGCGGCCGGCATGGCGCAGGCGGCGACCAGGGATCGGCCGCCTTGAACCTCGACCAGGCACGCGCGGCAGGCCCCTGTCGGTGTCGTCTTCTTGAGGTAACAGAGGGTCGGGATGTCGATGCCGTTGCGCCGGGCGACCTCGAGGATGGTTTCTCCCGGCTCAAAACTCAGCTCTTTGCCGTCGATGACAATCGGATGGGGTTGCGCGCTCATAGCTCCTTCATGCAGGTAAACGTGTCCGTAATAAATACCTAAGGCCGAGTATGCTTTTTATCGAAACCCGCCTGCTTTGTCAATCGCGGCCGGACCAGGGCCTGCGGACGGATACGTAAACAAACGCATGATACGCCAGCACTCCCAGCATGACGCCAACCGTGTCGGCCAGCCAATCCCAGGGGTCGGCGCTGCGGCCGGGAACGAAATACTGGTGGATCTCATCGGTCATGCCGTAAAACGAGCCCGACAGGAGGCTGGCGTTGGCCATGGTCCACCCCGACGCGCTCGGCCAGCGGGAGCGGTAGGCGCGATAGAACAGAACACCGAGGAGACTGTATCCGCCGCAATGCAGCAGTTTATCGAACTGCGGAATCGAGGGCAGCTTCACCGGTTCAGCCATGCTCGACTGAATGAAAATCAACAGGCAGTAGGCGATCAGCGGCAGCCAGTAACGGAGGAAAATCCAGAAGGAGGAAGGCGGAGCGGTGGCGTCGGGGGGTGGTAAAAGGTATGGTGAATGTGGGAGACGCGCATTCGGGGATATCCGGGGTGGAATTCCTTCCGCCCTCCGGATTCCGCCCCCAGCACGCGGCAACCCCCATTTCCCATTCCGCATTGGACTTAAAACCCCGTGGTCGGCCGGCGCCGGCCATAGCGCGCCTCGCAGGGGGCGTTCTTGGTCACATGCCGGCCCAGCCGGCCGCACCACACCGACATGAAGGTGCGGCAACTGCCGTCCAGGGCATCGGCCCTGGCAAAATCCGCCCTCTCGCAGCGCAGGTCGCAGAATACGATCCGGCTGGTAGTGACGCCGGCATTGACCGCTGTCTTCTTAACTCTTGGGCCTGCTGCCATGGACAGGCTCACCGGGATGCGGGCTGCGGCAAGCCGCGACCCGATTTTTCAGGGAACCCTGCCACGCCCACCAGCCGTCTAGAGGGTACCGACGGCAGGCGGAGACGGCCGGCGGCTCCGTGAGGGCCGGTTCTTCGGGGCTGTCTGGAGACGTAT
>JBLMXM010000027.1:0-46490 GCA_050257775.1 Hyphomicrobiales bacterium | reverse complement strand
GGCGAAGAAGGCGCCCCGCTTGTAGGCCCGGAAGGCAGCCGTGACGTTGCACGCCTTGGCGTTGGTCGACAGGAAGTAGACATTGCTGTAGCCGCCGGTGCACAGCACCACGGCATGCCCCTCGTGGCGCTCGATCTCGCCGCTCACGAGGTTGCGGACCACTATGCCGCGAGCCTGCCCGTCGATGACGGCGAGGTCCAGCATCTCCCGGCGCGGAAACAGGCGAACCTTGCCGGCCGCCACCTGCCGCATCAGGGCGCTGTAAGCCCCCAGCAGAAGCTGCTGGCCGGTCTGGCCGCGGGCGTAGAAGGTCCGCGATAACTGGGCGCCCCCGAAAGAGCGGTTGGCCAGAAGCCCGCCGTACTCCCGGGCAAACGGGATCCCCTGGGCGACGCACTGGTCGATGATGAGATTGCTCACCTGGGCCAGTCGGTACACGTTGGCCTCGCGGGCGCGGAAGTCGCCGCCCTTGACCGTATCGTAGAACAGCCGCCAGATGCTGTCCCCGTCGTTGGGGTAGTTCTTGGCGGCGTTGATGCCGCCCTGGGCCGCTATGCTGTGGGCACGCCGGGGTGAGTCCTGGATGCAGAAGGTCTTCACATTGTACCCCAGCTCCGCCAGGCTGGCGGATGCCGAGGCGCCGGCCAGGCCGGTGCCCACGACAATGATGTCGTACTTGCGTTTGTTGGCCGGATTGACCAGCTTCAGCTCGAAGCGATGGTGATCCCATTTCTGGGGCAGGGGGCCTGCGGGAATCTTGGCATCAAGGCGCATGGGCTTTCCTTTCTATTTGGCCTAATAGCGGAGCGCAATGACGATCGGCAGCAGGCCGAAGCCGAGTGCGACGACCACACCCGCCGCTACGCTGAGAGCCCGAATCGCCGGCATGTACTTGGGGTGATTGGCGCCAAGGCTCTGAAAGGCACTCCAGAACCCGTGGCGCACGTGGAACGCTACGATGATCATCAGGGCCGCGTAGAGGAGAACATATCCCGGCCGGCGGAAGGCTGCGGTGACGATGTCGAAGATGGTGGTGGCGGTCTTGTCGACGAAGGTGAAATGGAACAGGTGAAAGATCACGAAGGCCAGGATGAGCAGACCGGTGTAAGGCATGGTCCGCGAGCTCAGCGTCCGCCCGCCGGCGGAGGCATAGACGGTGTAGCTCACGCTGCGCGCTTTCCAGTTCTGCAGAAAAAGGTACAATCCGGTTAGAATATGGACCAGCGCGAAGGTGATCATGCCTGCCCGGAAGATGTTGAGCAGCGGGCCCAGGGATTGCAGTTTTTCGGCGTATCCGTTGAACGCGGCCTTGCCGCCGTAAATCGTCAGATTGCCGGCCATATGCGCAGCCAGGAATCCGATAAAGGCAAGCCCGGTCAAGGCCATCATGAGCTTCTTGCCGACGGATGCCCCAAGGGCGGTGGGGAACCAGTTCATTCGTACACCTCCGGTGACGGGGACAGCAGCCTCTGACGTGGTATGGTTTGTTTCACAGATGCGGCTGTGGATGATGACTCCAGCACCTAAATGCGTCCACTCTCTCCGCTGCGCCGGCCGGTCGCGTACGGCAGGCGGGTAAGCCTGTCCAGGTTGCTCTGGAGCAAAAGAGTCTTTGATAGGCGATTTAATAAATGGTTGCGGGTTGCATGTCAATGTCTCCCCGCCTCGTCGCCCAACCCTTGAGTAAGCCATTCCCGCCGGTGCCGATAGCAGCGAGCGTTAGAGCGGGCGCTTCCGGGAAGAGGCGGCCTCCCACCACCAGCTGTCCCGGCGGGTGCTCACAATCGCCGAGGCCAGGGCTTTTCCCGTCTCGGTCTGCAGCCGGTTCAAGACGTGTGGTAGCCAGTCCTGCGGTGGGTGATAGCCGATATCGTCCAGGTCTTTCAATTCCAGAATGAGGCTGATCTGGTCCGCATCGCGGGCCAGTCGCGCCTCCAGGGATGTCCCCGCGTTATACTCGTCGATCAGGGCCTTCAGATGCGCGCCAAACGGCAATCCCCGGGTGGCATCGGCAACGGCCCGTGGTTCATCGGGCCGTATATAAGCTTTCTGAACGGAGTTCAGGTCCCCGATGCGCGCCTCCGCAAGGTCGTGGATGAGGCACATCGAGATCAGCTTCAGGGCGTCAACATCGGGATGGAGTTGGGTCATCACAAAGCCGGTGAATGCCGCGGCATAAACATGTTCAGCTACGGACTCACGCCCTGCTCCCAGAAACTGGAACCCGGAACGAGGGATGGCCTTGAGCATCCGGGCTTCGAAGAGAAGGTCAGCAATTCGTTTCATTTCGCCTCCGGGGAGAGTTGATGTCGGCGATGGTTTTACGCCGGACCGCGCGCAAAGGCAACCCGAATTTGAAGTATAGCCCATGGTCGCTCGGGCTGGGCATACGACCGGGTTCTACGCCTCGGAAAGAATTCATGGTCCGAATTAGGCTTGACCTACATCGTGCCATTCCATGTACCCTTCCATCGAATTGTAGGCATACCCCTGCGGGCCTTGCCGCCAGAATTCATGATAAAGGTTACCCGGGATAGGTTTGACTTTTTTATCGATCGGAGTATATTAAATATTTGGCGTTCAGGCTCACGCTGGACCCCCGGCTGGAACGCGGGGTGGAGGACGTGCGGGCCAACCGGGCATGAATGACCGCATCTCCTGTGGAGCACCGATACCGAAGGACTCTGGCTGCAATCTCATCTCTCCCGAACCCCCGGCGGCCAACCGTGTCAACGCCGCATCCACTTCTTAAGGAGGAATAGGGTTTTCCATGGATCTATCACAGATGGATTTGGTCGGCATGATCCGCGGCGCCGGACTGGTGGTTCAACTGGTGCTGACGCTGTTGCTGGTCTTTTCGGTCACGTCGTGGGCGATCATTCTCATCAAGTACCGCTACATCAGGCGAGCCTTCCGCGAATCCGCCGAGTTCAGCGACTACTTCTGGAAAAGCCGGGACTTCTCCAGTGCGTTTGCCAAGGCCAAGGCGCTGCCCGGAAGCCCGCTGGCGAGAATCTTCCGCATCGCTTACATGGAGTTGAAGAAGACGAGCCAGGCCGGCGAATCCCTGGAACCAGTGGACGCTGCGGCGCAGGTTCACCCGACGTTTGCCTTCGGTGCCCGCTTTGCAGCCACCGACAACGTGAAGCGCGCCTTGCGGCGGGCGATCAACACGGAGATGACCCGCATGACGCAGATGGTGCCATTTCTGGCCACTACCGGCAACACCACTCCGTTCATAGGGCTGTTCGGGACCGTCTGGGGGATCATGAACTCCTTTCACAGCATCGGAATGAAAGGCTCGGCCAATTTGGCGGTGGTAGCGCCCGGCATTTCCGAGGCTCTGGTCACCACGGCCGCCGGCCTGGTCGCCGCCATCCCCGCCGTGATCGCGTTCAACTTTTTCATGAGCAAGATCCGGATCGTCGAGACGGAGTTTCAAAGTTTTTCCGCGGATTTTCTGAATATCATCGAACGGGACATCCTGCGCGTCGAAAGGAGGAGGGATGAGGGCCGGCGACAACAGTGACAGCTTCATGTCCGACATCAACGTGACGCCCTTCGTGGATGTCATGCTGGTGTTGCTGATCATTTTCATGGTGACCGCACCCATGATGGTGCAGGGGTTGGACGTGGCCCTGCCGCAGGTGACAGCCAAGCCCCTGGAAACCAAGGAAGAGCAGCTCATGATCACCGTGAACAAAGACCAGCAGGTGTTCATCAACGATTTCCAGGTGACGCTCGATACCCTCCAGGACAAGCTTTCCAAGATCATTCAGGGCCGGTCCAACCCGGAAGTTTACCTCAAGGCCGATCGGGATGTCCCATACGGAACGGTGGCCCAGGCGATGGCCCAGATCAAGGATGCCGGCGTGGACAAGCTCGGTATGGTGACCGAACCGGCGACGCCGGATAAAGAGGGCAAGAAGCCGAAATCGAAGCGCTGATGAAGGATTTACGGTTTACACGCCGATCCCGGGAACCGGATGGCGATCCGCCGGCGGGCTCCCTGGTGTCTTCCGTGGCGATATCGCTCGGCCTGCATGTGCTGGTGATCGCAGCGGTGCTTTATGTCCCGATGAACCTATCCAAGCCGAGGCTGCTGCCTGGTGCTATCAGCGTGAATCTGGTGTCCTTGCCCGGCCCCGGGCCGGCGCCCGGGCCGCCAGCCGGCGAGGGGGCCCCGCCATCGGAAACTGCCAAGCCGGTCGAAGCTCCCAAACCGGCGCCGGAGAAGCCCGCCGTTTCCGTCGCCCCTCCCAAGCCGGTGCCGGAGGCACCCAAGCCTGAGGTGTCGCTCACCCCTAAAATCAAGGAGAAAAAATCCCTCAAGGAGGCGACCAAGGATTCTCAGAAAATGATCGAGCGCGCCATTGAGCGGATCGAGAAGAAAGTGAATGAACCGGACACCAGTTCTGTGGCTTCGGCGATCGAGCGATTGAAGAAGAAATTCGCGGCGACGGACACCGGCTCCGGCCGCCCAGGTCCTCCCAGCCCGACGGTTGGACAAGGCGGGGGCGGGGGCCCGGCCGGTGGTGGCGGCGGCGGCGGCGGTGGACCGGGCGCCATCGGCCCTATCGATATTTACCGGGCAGCGATTGCTTCCCAGGTGGAACGGAACTGGGCGTTTTCCCCGCAACTGGCCGGTGGAGACAAAAACCTCAGGGTGGGACTGGTGTTCAAGGTGCTGCCCAACGGGGAAATCGCCGATATCCGCTACACCGAGCGCTCCAGCAACTCCTATTTGGACGATTCCGCTTACAAGGCCATCGTTAAGTCCAGCCCCGTAGCTCCGCACCCGCCTAGCATTAAAGAACCCTATGTGGTGATGGCCATTCGTTTCACCCCGGAGGGCATCCGCTGATTGCTTGAAAAAATAATCCACTTGGTCTATGGTTGCGATTCGCCGCGTCGATGAGCGGGGATCCGGCCGAGAGCGGGCCGAACCGGTTCTGGCCCTATTCGCCGCGTGCATCGCGCCCGGTTGCAACTTCAACGGAGAAGCACGGGCGTGTTCTCTTGGTTTGAGGTTAATGCTGAAAATTCAAGCCGCCCGAGGTCCGAGCGGGCGGTGACGGCTTGGGCGAGAAATCAACATGCTCTCGAGCGGAAAGAGGGATCTGCCATGAGATTGCGGTTTTGGGTGATCTGTCTGCTGGCGGGTGCTGTCAGTGCCTTCAGTAGCCTGCCGGGTTTGGCTCAGAACGATTCCTACCAGTATATCGACATCCGCAACCCCTTCCTGCGCAAGATTCCGCTTGCCGTTCCGTTGTTCAAGAACCAGACCGGAGGTCTCCGGGAGGATGAAAATTCGAGGAAAGCGGTGGACCTGCTGGCCGCGAGCCTCGATTTCACAGGCTATTTCAAAGTCCTCGATCGAAGCGCGTTCCTCTTCGATCCCCAGAAAAGCGGGGTGGGCGCGGCTGACATCAATTTCCAGAACTGGACGGTCGTCGGCGCGGAACTGCTGGTTACGGGCATGTTCGAGCAGTCCGGCGACAGCGTGACCATGGAGCTGCGGCTGTTCGATACCATTCGGGCCCGCCAGGCATTAGGAAAACGCTATTCGGGCAATATTGCCGAGACCCGGAAGATGATCCTGCGCTTCTGTTCCGAGGTGATTTACTATCTCACCGGCAACAAGGGCATCTTCAACAGCAAGGTCGCCTTTGTGTCCACCGGTTCCGGCAAGAAGGAAATCTACATCTGCGATTTCGACGGTTACAACCCCACCCGGTTGACATATAACGATTCGATCTCCCTTTTTCCGTCGTGGTCGAGCGACGGGAAATATATCGCCTACACCTCCTACAAGGGCGGCAAGCCCGACATCTACATCCGCAACCTGGCCGACAAGAAGGAAAGCGTGATCGCCCGGGAAGGCATCAACATCTCACCCGCCTGGGCGCCGGACAGACCCGAGTTGGCCGCAACCATGTCTTTTTCAGGCGATCAAGAAATTTATCTGTTGACTGCCGCCGGAAAAATGATTAAAAAGCTGACCAACAATCGGGGAAGTGATGTGTCTCCGACTTGGTCTCCAGACGGAAGAAAATTAGCGTTTGTGTCCAACCGGACGGGAGGCCCCCAGGTTTACATCCTTGACTTGAATACCGGCAACGAAAGACGATTGACTTTCGAGGGAAAGTACAACACTCAGCCCAGTTGGTCTCCCCGGGGCGATAAAATCGCTTACAGTTCTCAGGTGAACGGATTCCACCAGGTCTTCGTGATTGACGTTGAGGGCCAAAACCCGATGCAGCTCACGCGGAACGGAGGCGACAGTGAGTCTCCGACGTGGTCCCCGGACGGAAGCCTGATCATGTTCAGCAGCACACGGGAGGGTCCGTCGCGACTTTACGTGATGACCGTTTTCGGCACCGACCAGCGTCGATTGCTGCTGCTGAATGGTGAACAAACGAACCCTAAGTGGTCTTCAGGTGTTTTCGACTGATCACCATCAACCCAAAATCCCTTCAGCAAAAGGAGGAAAAACCATGCAAAAGAAGTTGTGGATTGTATTAGGCTTGTTGCTCGTGATGCCGGGTTTTCTCTTTGTCGTTTCCTGCCAGAAAAGAGTGGCCGCAGAGGCGCCGATGGCCAAGCCGGCCGAGGCTCCGAAACCGGCTCCGGCTCCTGCCCCCATGGCACCGGCGAAGATGGAGGTTCCGGCCTTCATGACGGAGCGCATTTACTTCGACTTCGACAAGTCCGTATTGAAGCCCGAAGCGCAGGCTCTTCTGAAGAAAAAGGCCGAGTGGCTGAAGGCCAATCCCAATGCGAAGGTGCTCATCGAGGGGAACTGTGATGAACGCGGCACCGCCGAGTACAACCTGGCCCTCGGGGAGCGCCGGGCCGAATCCGGCAAGAAGTTCCTGGTCGACCTCGGAATCGACGCCAAACGGATTTCCACCATCAGCTACGGCGAGGAGCGGCCGATTGATCCTCGTCACAACGAGGAAGCCTGGGCCAAGAACCGCAACGACGGGTTCGTAATCAACTAAGGAGCATCCGATCCGCCGGGCGCTTCGCGGCGGCGCGGATCCGACGGCCCGGAGTGATGGGCATTTACAGACGGCAAACGTGCGCGTAGAAGCGTCGTTTGCCGTCTGTTTAATTCTTGCACACAACCGCGTGCTGGGAGCGGGGTTGCAAGTTTAACGTTGAAGCAAAGCCGTGCTCCGGTCTTTTCGGCCCAAGGCCGAAAACCCAAGCCGTACGCTTCGCGGGCGATCATTGACTCGGCCCCTGGCGTCGGGCTGAAAATCGTGATAGGGTGAAGTCGATGAGCAGTCACGAGTACTGGAAACCGATCATCCTCACGGTGATGGTCCTGGCTTCCGCGGCCGGCTGCGCCACGCGCCGGGATGTTACCACGATTGATTCGCGGCTGAGCGAGATCGAGATGCGCGACGCCGAGGATCGCAGGCGGCGGGATGAAATCTCCAAGTCCCGCGAAACCAATGAACAGGCTTTGAGGCAGATGTCAGCCTCGCTGCGGGCCCAGATCGACGAGCTGCGCGATGAAGTGCGGGGGCTCCAGGGGCGTCTGGAGGAGCTGGAACACTCGCAGCGCCAGAAGCCGGCATCCGGTGAGACGGGTGAAAGGCCCCGTGAAGACAAGCTAACCCGTCTGGAGGATGCCAATACCCAGCTGGCCCAGCGCATGGCACGCGTTGAGGAACACCTGAGGCTCGAGCCGATCCCGGCCGCGCCGAAAGCTGAATCCAAGATAAAACCGGAATCTTCCGCCAAAGCCCCATCGGAAGAAGAGATCTACAACCGGGCCAAGCAGGCCTTCGATCAAGGCAACACCGCCCAAGCCCGCCGGGGGTTCGAGGAACTGATCCAGCGGTACCCGAACTCCGCCAGTGCCGACAATGCCCAGTTCTGGATCGGCGAGACCTTTTTCCGCGATAAAGCGTACGAGAAATCCATTCTCGAATACCAGAAGGTGATCGAGAAATACCCCAAGGGGAACAAGGTGCCGGCAGCCCTTCTGAAGCAGGGCTATGCGTTTCTGGCGCTTGGGGACAAGGTGAACTCGCGTTTATTATTTGAAGAGCTGATCCGAAAATACCCTCGTTCTGCCGAAGCCAAGCTCGCATCCGACAAATTGAAGGAGATCCGCTGATCGGCGACGGATGGCCCGTCAGAGGCCCGGCAACGGGATCCACGCCATGACCAAGATCGTAGGGATAGATCCAGGCCTTGCAGCTACCGGTGTGGGTGTCGTGCACGGGCGCGGGATGAAAGTGGCAGGCTATTCCTTCGGATGTATTACGACCTCCCCTTCGAGTTCGCTGGCCGCGCGGCTTGATCGCATTTTTTCCAGGCTCCAGCAGCTGTTTTCGCATGAAATGCCTGATCTGGTAGTGGTCGAGGACGTCTTCTCTTTAAAAGAGTACCCCAAGTCCGGAATTGCTCTGGGTCAAGTTTCCGGTGTGATCCTGCTCGCGGCATGCCGTACCGGTCTGACCTGCCTTCAAATCCCGGTGCGCGAAGCCAAACAGGTTCTCACCGGGAACGGCAATGCATCCAAGGTCCAGCTGGAAAGGGCTGTGCGCCGGCACCTCGAACACCCGGGCTTGATCCGGCCCTATCATGCATCAGATGCCCTGGGACTGGCGATGATCGGCCTGTTCCGTTGCAGCGGGGGCAAAGGTACGGGAGCTACGGCAGCGTCGTCGTCGAGTGGACCGTCGCCTCCCGCGCTGAGCCGCTGGTCTCCGCGGGCGTGAACGGCGGGGCCCTCATCGGAGTGCTACACCGTGATCGGATACCTTCAAGGCAAAATTATCAAGAAAGATGAGGACCGCGTCCTTATTCTTGCCAACCAGGTCGGCTATGAAGTGCTCGTACCGGCCGTGGTCATGGGATCCCTGGCCGAAAAGAACGTCGGCGATGATCTCGCCCTGCACATTTATTATCAGCAGACCGAGCGTCAGCCCAAACCGGTTCTGATCGGGTTCAATCACGATGTTGAAAAGGAGTTCTTTCAAAGCTTCATTAGCGTCGAGGATATCGGTCCCCTGAAGGCCGTGAAAGCCATGACGCTGCCCGTCGGCGAGATCGCACGAGCGATCGAGGACCGCGACTTGGAGGCGCTCGGCCGAATGAAGGGCATCGGCAAGCGTACCGCGCAGAAGATCGTTGCCACTCTGCAGGGCCGAATGGGCAAGTTTGCCTTGATGCGCGCCGAGCCGTCCCCGCCGCTTCAACCGGGCGCAAATTTTTCCCAGCAGGTCATGGACGTGATGGTCCAGCAGTTGGGCCATCGCGTGGCCGATGCCCGGCAGATGATTGCCGATGCGCTCAAACGCAACAGCGCCATCTCGACGCCTGAGGAGCTTTTTGAAGAGGTCTACCGGGGCGAGCAGACCATCGCTTCGCCTTCCAAATGATCTGCTCCCCGCAAAGCCGCAAAGGGGGCCAAGGGATTTGATTTTTCCGCTTGATCAGATTCACCCTTCTGCGATCTTTGCGCATTGAGCGCAGCGGGCGGTGAATCTTGAAATAGATGAAGGATCGCATGACTGACGACATCATTTCCTATTCTTCCGAGGACCCTCAGGGGCTGGTCTCCGGACGGGTCCACCAAGAGGACCTGGAAGCCGAGATCGTGTCGCTGCGACCCCGGCATCTGATCGATTATGTCGGGCAGTCCGATGTGGTGGAAACCTTGAAGATCGCCATCGAGGCGGCCTTGCAGCGCAACGAGCCGATCGACCATGTGCTGTTGCACGGCCCGCCCGGCTTAGGGAAGACCACCCTGGCGCACATCATCGCCAACGAAACGGGGTCCAATCTGACTCTTTCCTCGGGCCCGGCCCTCGAGAAAGGCGGAGACCTCATCGGAATCTTGACCCATTTGGAATCCGGCGACATCCTGTTCATCGATGAAATCCACAGGCTCTCCAAACCGGTGGAAGAGCTGCTCTACCCGGCGATGGAGGATTTTGCCATCGATTTCGTGTTCGACAAGGGTGTGCACGCCCGCAGCCACCGCTTCCGCTTGAAGCGTTTCACCCTGGTCGGGGCCACCACACGAGTCGGCCTTCTGTCCGCTCCCCTGCGGGATCGCTTCGGCATTTTTCGCAGCCTTGATTTTTACAGCCTGGACGATCTGGTCCGGATCACCCGGCGTTCGGCCGCGCTGCTCGGCGTCGATCTCGGCGAGGAGGGTTCGCTCGAGTTGGCGCGGCGGTCCCGGGGCACGCCGCGCATTGTCAACCGTCTGCTCAAGCGTGTGCGAGATTACGGCCAAGTGCGTTGTCAGGGCATCATCAACCGGCAGACCGTGGCGGCGGCCCTAGAGCTGGAGGGCGTGGACGGCCAGGGGCTGACCGACTTGGACCGTCGCTACCTGAAGACGATCATTCAATTTTATCATGGCGGCCCGGTGGGCATTGAAGCCATCGCCGCCACTCTGCAGGAGGAGTCCGACACGCTGGTAGACATCGTCGAGCCCTATCTGTTGAAAATCGGATTCATCACGCGAACGTCATCGGGCCGGAAGGCTTCCGAATCAGCTTACCGGCACTTGGGATTCAGCGTGCAACAGAAATTCTTTTGAAGGCGTCGTCGAAGGACCAATTTCGGTGTTGCGCTTCGCCTCGCCGTCACTGCGGCATACGGTAAATACGCCTCGTTCCGCGGGGCTCGCGCGCCTTGAACTTGGCCCTTGGGCGACGCTTTCTCCCAAGAGTACGGCGTTTATTCCGATCACAGACTTCATTCAGAAGCTGTCAGCGTGCCATGGCGATTATCAGTCTCATCACTGACTTCGGGGTTGAGGACGAGTATGTCGGGCTCATGAAGGCCGTCATTCTGGGGATTGATCCGGCGACAGTGATTGTCGATGTCAGCCATAATATAACCCCTGGGGACATCGCCCAGGCCGCATTCATGCTGGAATCCGCCTATGGATACTTCTCGCCGGGCAGCATTCATCTTGTGGTCGTGGATCCCGGGGTGGGGACATCCCGGGCGCTGCTCTATTTGGAGGCGCACACGCATCGCTTCATTGCCCCGGACAACGGCGTGCTGTCCCTGGTAATGGGCCGGCCGCCGGAGATACTGCTGAGGCGTTTGGACAATCCGGCCTGGCGTCGGCCCTTTGTCAGTCCGACCTTTCATGGCCGGGACATCATGGCGCCGGCCGCCGCTCACCTATCCCGGGGAGCGGACGTCCGCGAGGTGGGACCGGAGGTCAACCCCAACGCCGTGACAGTGCTGACCGATCTCCGTGCCCAGCCATCCGACGACGGCCGAGTGACGGGGCGGGTCGTGCACATCGATCGGTTCGGAAACCTGGTTACCAACGTGCACCAGGCCGCAATTCGGAAAGTGGAAACAGTATCTGCGGGACGAGCCCTGGCGGTGCGGATTGGTGGGCAGGTGATCACCGGTCTCAGTGCGACTTACGGGGATGGGGAAACCGGTCGGCCGCTGGCACTAATTGGGAGTCGCGGTTATCTCGAAATCGCCGTTAACGGCGGCAATGCGCAACACTACCTCGGCATCCGCCCGGGGGATGGCGTGAATCTGTGGACGGTCGAATGAGCACTCGATCTGGAAATGAGGAAGACCACGGTGTGGAACAACCGGCGCACGCTGCGGACCGGCGCTGGACAGTGCTTTTTATCGGCGATCATGGCAAAGTCATCGCCTTCAAGCGGGTCAAGACCCTGGCTATTCTGACGATCGCCTCGTTGGTGACGGCTCTGGCCACGGTAGTCGTCCTGGTGAGCGTCAATCAAGGCCTGCATAACCGAGCCCGTGAGCTTCAGCAGCGCTTGGAATCTTCTCAGAAGCAGATTCAGGCGCTGCGACAGGAGCGCGACTTGCTCACCGCGCAGGTGGTGCTGGTTGAAACAAAAATGAGAGAGGCGCTGGCCGAGGCCGGTCGGCCGGCAGCCGATCGAAAATCGACGCCGGCCGCCCCGCAAACCGCCATGGATCGATCCGGCTCGAAGCCGGTGGCCGGCACGGCAGACGCGGATAAGGACCTAGAACGAGCGTCTTCCGACTTACAGGCCAAGCCCCCGGTAGATAAAGGTGACGCGGTCGCGCTAGAAGGATTTCGTGCCAAATTTGATGCGGGCCGCAACGCGTTCGACGTTCAATACAAGCTGATCGCCGCCAATCCGGGCCGCAAGCCGCTCGCCGGCCATGTCATCATCGTTTTTAAGGGGGAGGATCTCGATCCCGAGTTGTGGCTGGCCATGCCGCGGGTCGACCTGCCCAGAGGCCGGCCATCCGGAACTCAGAAGGGATACACGTTTTCCATCAGCTATTCCAAGGCGTTTTCCCAATCCATGCCTGCCCCCAAGTCGTTTCCCACGTTTACCACGGCCGTGGTGTATGTATTTTCGCATGATGGGCAACTGCTGCTGGCAAGGGACTACGCCGTTCACCTTCAGCCGTCGGGAGGTTGAGGCGCACCGGCTACCAGCAGGTGCAGCATCGTGCCGACGTGAACCGGCCTGGCAGCGAAATTGCTGAAGGTGACATCCTCAAACGGCAGGCTTTCGCGGTTGCGGATGACGTCGAAGATTTCCAGATAATTCAGCAAAATCCGTTTGTCCCAGTCGAGACCCAGGCGTTTGGCGGCAGATAGGATGGCCTCTTTGGAGCCCTCTATTTCCAGAAAATCGCCGAAGGGCAGGGTATCCAGGCAATAGGCGGTTTGATCCAGGGTGAGGGTTTCGCGCCACTTTTCATAGGCCTGCTCCGGATGGTAGCCGAGCGAGGCGAGGATACGTTGCATGGCACCGAAATCCGCGACCTCCACTTCCAATTCGATGAGCTGCTTGAAAGCCGGGTCGGCCTCGGGTAGCACCGACTTGAAGGCCAGCGTGACCCTTCGATCCTCGCGCAAGCGCAGCAGCGATTTGCGGCGTATCAGGTTCTTGGCGGCATCTTCAAAGCGGATATTGCGCTCAAGGCTGCGTCCCGTGCTGCGGGCCCCCCACGCCAAAAGCTGTGTGCGCACGGCGGAAGGGTCGGTCAGATGGAATTTAACTTCGGTTTCAATCGGAAGCATGTATTTATACTCGCTGCCACCCAGTCTGAACGATACTTTTCTTGAGGCTTGCGGCAAGGCCTTAGGGGGTCTGGGTTGTGCTTGACTACATCGCTCAATCTGGGCCGGATGTAAAGGACTCCTTTTTTACATTTTTTCTTGACACGATCTGAATTATTGAATAAATATATGCGATTCTGAAGGTACAGGAGCCCGGATCGTGAAGAAATACACCTACAGTGCCAAGGCTGCCGATGTTCAGGGCAAATGGTATATCGTGGACGCCAGCGATGCCATTCTCGGACGGCTGGCGTCAACCGTGGCGGCGCGGCTGAGGGGCAAACACAACCCGCTCTTCACTCCGCATGTGGACACCGGCGATTTCGTGATTGTCATCAACGCCGACAAGGTCAGGCTCACCGGAAAGAAATGGGTGCAGAAGGTGTATCAGCGGCACACAGGCTACATCGGCGGGCTGAAGACCACCAGCGCCAGGGAACTCATGGAAAAGCGGCCGGAAGAGTTGGTCCGCAGGGCCGTGAAAGGCATGCTGCCCAAGAACAAGCTCGGCAGCCAACTTTACACGAAACTCAAGGTTTACAAGGGCAGCCATCACCCCCATCAGGCCCAAAAACCCGAACCCCTCAAATTCTAAATTTTATTGAGCTTCGAGGAACTGGATGGAAAATAAGACTTTATTTTATGCCACAGGGAAGCGCAAGTCTTCCATCGCCCGGACTTGGCTTACGCCGGGAACCGGCGCCATCGTTGTTAACAACCTTCCGGTGGAGGAATACTTCCCGCTGGAAACGACGCGGCTGGAACTCGTCCAGCCCCTGAAGCTGACGAACACGAGCGGTGCCTTCGACATCAAGGCGACGGTCCAGGGCGGTGGACCGGTCGGCCAGGCCGCCGCTATCCGCCACGGCATCACCCGGGCCCTGATCGCCGCCAATCCCGACCTGCGGACCACCTTGAAAAAGGCCGGCTTTGTGAAGCGCGACCCGCGGGTCAAAGAACGCAAGAAATACGGGCAGCGCTCCGCCCGAGCTCGGTTCCAGTTCTCAAAGCGTTAATCGATCAGTCGACTTAAGAATGGAACTCAAGGGAACAGGCGTCTTGCCCGTTCCCTTTTTTTTCGCTAAATTCTGGCAGCACCGATTAAGCCGCGCTGCCAGAATCTTCGCCATCCTTTCGGTCGACTGGCCCGAGAAACTCTATGAACGCACCTAAGATTGGATAGACCTGAGCATCATAAATCCCTCCTAACCACACGGAGAAGACGATCATGCCTCTGAATGCCATTGATCTCAATTCGGACGTAGGCGAAAGTTTCGGCAACTATAAGCTCGGCATGGATGAACAAGTGATTCCTCTGATCACTTCGGCCAATATCGCCTGCGGGTTCCACGCCGGGGATCCGGCCGTCATGCGACAGACCGTCGCGTTGGCGCGCAAGCACGGCGTCGGCCTGGGGGCGCACCCGGGACTGCCCGATCTGGTCGGATTCGGCCGCAGGAACATGGACGTAACCCTGGAGGAGATCAAGGACTTCGTCACCTACCAGATCGGTGCGCTTCAGGCGGTCGCCGGAATGCAGGGCGGTCGGCTGCAGCACGTCAAGCCCCACGGCGCGCTTTACAACATGGCCGTCAAGAACCCTGCCATCTGGGATGCGATAGCAGAGGTGATGACCCGGATAGATGAGCATTTGATCCTCTTTGTGCTTGCCGGCTCCGACCGCACGGATCTGGAGGCGGTCGGCCAGCGACGCGGCATCCGCATAGCCTTCGAGTTTTTTGCCGACCGCGCCTACAACACGGACGGGTCGCTGGTTTCCCGCAAGCTCCCCGGTGCCGTTATCCACGACAACGACGTGGCGGCAGCCAAGGTGCTGAAACTGGTTAAAGAGGGGAAGGTCAAAACCATCGAGGGTTCCGAAATCGAGCTGAAGGCCGAGACCATCTGCGTCCACGGCGACAACCCCAAGGCCCTGGCGCTGGTGAATAAAATCCGGGAAACACTTGATGCAGCCGGTGTCGCCGTCAAACCGGCGGCAGCCTTTATGTAGGGCGGGGGGGGATGAAGACCGCACCTGTATTTCGCGTCATGGGCGACCGCAGCCTTCTCGTCGAGCTCGGCGAGACGATATCGCCGGAGGTCAACCGCCGCGTGCAGGAACTCATGCGGCAGCTCGAGCAGGCCCATCTGCCAGGGGTGCGCGAATTCGCTCCCGGCTACCGCTCTCTGCTCGTCGTCTTTGATCCCATGGCGATTTCGCCCGCGGTCTTGCAGATGCGCATCGCGAACGTAGCTGCCCAGTCCGGTTCATCCGGCCTTCCGCAGGCTAAATCGGTAACCATTCCTGTATTTTACGGCGGGGATTACGGGCCGGACCTGGAGTGGGTCTCCGGCCATCTCGGCATCTCCACCGAGGAAGTGATCCGGCTTCACACCGAAACCGTTTACCGCGTTTACATGATCGGCTTTACGCCGGGATACCCTTACATGGGTGAGCTGCAGGCGGCACTGGCCATTCCACGCCGGGGAACGCCGCGCACGCGGGTTCCCAAGGGGTCGGTAGGCATCGCTCAGCGCCAGACGGGGATATACCCGGTGGAGAGCCCCGGCGGGTGGCAAATCATCGGATGGACCCCCATCGAGCTATTCGATCCCAACCGTAAGCTGCCATCCCTGCTGGAGATGGGCGACCGGGTTAAATTTGAAGCCGTGTGCCAAGTGGAGATATGACCGATGGCGGACGTGAACACGTTCGAAGTGCTTTCTCCCGGAATCCTGAGCACCGTGCAGGACCTCGGCCGGTTCGGGTACGCCCGCTATGGGGTTGCACCGAGCGGGGCCCTCGACGCCTTCGCTGTGCGGGTGGGGAACCTATTGGTGGGGAATGATGAACATGCAGCCGTGCTGGAAACAACCCTCATGGGCTTGCGGCTGAAGGTCCTACGCGATGGCGTCGTCGCCGTGACCGGCGGCGACCTGCAGCCGCGGAGGGCCGGCGAGCGCCTGGCCATGTGGCGGTCGCATCTCGTCCGCGAAGGAGAGATCATCGCCTTTTCAGGCCCGTCAAGCGGATTGCGCGCGTATATCGCCGTTGCCGGCGGCATCCATGTACCAGTGGTGATGGGGAGCCGGTCCACCAACCTGGCTTCGGGATTTGGGGGCTTCGAGGGGCGTATGCTGCGCAAGGGGGACATCCTAGGCGTTGATTCAACCGCGGATATTGCCTGCTACACTGGAAGAAGCATTGCGCCCGAACTCGTGCCGGTTTACGCGTCACCTTGGCGCCTGAGGGTGGTCTGGGGCCCGCAGGACGACCACTTTTCCGAGGAAGGCAAACATTCCTTCGTCACCGCCGCCTTCACGGTCTCTCCGGATTCAGACCGCACTGGCATCCGCCTCAAGGGGCCCGTCGTAGACCGGCGGCCGGGAGTCGAGGAGTCGATCATCTCGGAGGGTATCCTTCCCGGCGCGATCCAGGTGCCGGGAGACGGGCAGCCCATCATCATTCTGGGCGAAACCGCCTCAGGTGGCTACCGCAAAATTGCCACAGTGATATCGGCCGACCTGTCGCTGCTCGGCCAAGTCACCCCCGGGGACTCGGCGTCCTTTGAGGCTGTTTCGCTGGAGGCCGCCGTTCAGGCGCTACGGGAGATGGAGGACAAATTAGCCAAGTTTAAACGAAGTTTGGAATGAATGATACCCAGACTCTTCTGAGCGGCAATCTATTATCGATCAGATCACGATATACCTAATACGAGCCGGGTTGCAATTTCAGTGGGATATCGCTTGCCGTAGGAAGGATGAAAATTAAAAAGTAGGCAGTATTGCCATAAAGCCTTCCTAATTTTTTTCGGTGATAGATGGCGTTTGGGAACCAGAAACCTTGGTCAGATCTGGGAATTTCACCCAAAAGCCGGTCACCTAACATCGAGGACCGAGCATATCGGCCCGGTCCTTGATGTTGCCTCAAGCGATGTCAGGAGCTTGGAGGATTAGATCTTTACGCGCTCTAAATTTTCTGTCTCGCCGTCGTGCTCGAACTTCAGCGTGAAAGACTTCCCATTGTCGTCCCAGACCCTGGAAAGTTTCCACTCCTTCTCCCCAAGGTTTGCATCCGAAACGCGAAGGGTATAGCTATCAGACGTGAGTGGTTTCATTGTGACCGGCAGGGTCTTGTCGCCGATAACGATTGTAGTTTTATCATTGCTAAAATTAATACTAACTCTTTGCTTCGTCGATGGGTTCTGCCATGCGCCGCTGAGGTTAGACATATCAATACCGTCCGAACCTCCACAACCCGTAATAAACAATGCCGCCACAACAACAATCAACAGACACGACGAAATCAACTTTGCCTCTCTCATTTAGCCCTCCTATTAACTGAGAATTTTAGTAAAATCACCTGCAGTATTCTATTGATACGCAAGAAAAGTCAATGTTTTTTACTTTTTGTAATTTTAATTATGTAAGTGATTACAAATGGATACGCTAACAGATGATAATTATGTAAATAAGTATTAGCTAATTTGGTAGCTATTATTTCACGTAAAAACAATTTGATAACGCCAAGGTCAATTTGACAGTCAAGCTCCGAGTATCGAAGTATCATTTCAAGGCCTGCACTATTGTTGCTTGGCGGGATTTCTAACAAGGGTCTGAAAATTAGGCTTCGATTGAAATTTAACCGTTTTTGGTCATGGTTATATTACCTCGATTAAGACGCTCATACCGGTCAGATGCGGATTAGGATGGGATTGATCTCTATTGTGGTGGAAGGATAGGTAGGGAATGGAAATCCCGATCAGTGGATGGAAATATTACCCGGTGACAGTACAGCATAACACAAAGTGGGTGGCTTGATGATACGTCGGATGAAATCACCGGCATGACGGTAATCTGTGACTATGCGCCTTGCCCTGTCTATATCGGTAACTTCTGCCACCGTCGATTTCTACCTGTCTATCATCAGTAACACATGTTTTTCAGTCTCTATTTCTTAAGTAATTCGATCGTCACCATAAGTGAAGACTAAGAAATGATTATGTTCCACGTTCAATTTCTGTTTTGAGAATATTAAGCTTGACTCGGATCTGAATTGTACGGAATACTACAAGTACAACAATGGCTATTATTAGACACATCCCCCCGAATAAAAGGGGTGCGGCTGCGTTCTGCGTCAGGTCTCGTGAATAACCGGCAAGTGAAGTCATTGCCATCATGCCGCCGTAATAACAAGTGTAAAATACTCCCATGCCGGCTGCTCTATTTTCCGGATGCAAAACTTCTGCTGGAAGAGCCATAATAATACCGGCGGGGGGACCAAAAATAAAACCAAGCCAGACAAATAATGCGATTGAATAAGGGCAATAGGGCAATATCAGCATCGCTAAAAATATCCCTACAAAACAGGTTATTAAAATAATATTCGGATGGCTAATTTTCTCTGAGATGTATCCACCAAGCTGAACTGAAAAAATGCTGATCCAGGTGACCATGCTTACAATCGAACCCGTGGCAGTGACGGCATATCCAATCGATGTGAGCAGATCCGGTCCAAAACTGGGTAAAACGATAAAGCCGACATTGAATAACATCCAGATGAGGCCTGCCAATATCACCAAACAAAACTCATGTTCAGACAACTTTGCCCTTGGGGGCTTGGTCTTATTATTTTCACGTACGCTCGGCGGCGTTCGATAAAGAACGGCCACGAGTGCAAGTGAAATAAAACAGATTGCTGCCGTTAGATACATTACAAACTGCCAAGACAGAACAGTTGCCAACTTTCCCAAAGAAACGAGCCCAAGACTTATGCCGAAAGGCCAGCTGCTGACCAGAATCGCCATAGCGGTGATTATTTCTTTTCCGGCAAACCAATCTGCGATAATTTTGGCCAGCAGTACATTAAGAAGAATGCCCCCAAATCCACTCAGCAAACGCCCGGTCACAGATAGGGTGTACGAATCGCTCGTACCCATTATAAGACCACCGATTGCCATCAGCACTAAGGAACTCATGACTACCCGCTTATCACCAAAACGGTTTCCCAAGAGTCCCCCAGGAAATGCAAGAAAGACCCCCGGCAAATGATACAATCCGATAAGTACACCAATTCGTGTGTAGTCGATTTCCAAATCCCTTATTAGAAAAGGGGAAACGGATGCGACCGACTGAAATTGAATACCCATCACGGTTCGGACTGTGAACAAAATCGCGAGAATGATCCAACGGTTTTCCATTTGAAAATTTTTGCGCTCGCTATTTGTTTGACATCTATTATTAAGATTATAAAGCAATGTAATCAAAAGGAATAGGCCAATTAACCCGGTCCTTTGGATTTTAACGACCCTATCTTCTGTAGACCGTTGAAAATGGCGCCTAACCTGTTTCCTTTTGCTCGGGTATTTCAAAAAATGATTTACATTATGGTGTATTGGACAGCTAAGGAGCTTTTGGTTGCCAGAACGGATTCCTTTTCATGATCTCTCCCCAAGCGGCGCCACGGGCAGCTCGATACTCCTTCATCCGGGAGACATAATCGGGGTCCAACCGTCTGGTAAAAGTATCTACTGAGAAAAGCTTCATCAAAACATACAAATCGACGATACCTTCTTCGGTGCCCGGCTGGAACCCGCTCCAATTCTGAACATGATCTTCCGACCGGAAGAGGTTCATGGTACTTCAATTATAAGGCCAGTCATTAGCCCAATCCCGAACGGGTACTGAAGTGTAGCCCACCAAGCCTTGCGGTTCAGCAGTCCTTATTAAACCATCTTTCATTTCCACCCGAATTGGCAATCCACAATCAAGACAAGGAGCCTCGATTTGAACTGTTTTTCCTGTGAAGAGCCAGCTGACCGCTAGCGATTCAAACCCTCATTGGCCGAACCACTTCTGCTGCCCTTCGATGGCGATCCTGTATTGTGTGGGAAGGTTACTGAAAGGAGAAAAGGAGACGATGTATTCTGTATTCGGATATACCCATGCGGCCGTTCCCAGCCCCAAAAGCGCATGGAGGGCTTTGCGACCATCTTCCACCGGAACCCCCAAATCAGCGGCGATCTCAGTATAGAAAGGCGCTTGGCCAGTCTCAACAAAAAATTTTAAAATGAATGAATAGGTTTCCTGTAACCGGCTCAATTCGCACATTTGCCACCTCCTTTCTTATTGCTGAAGAGGAACAATTGAATGTCGAAAAGCAAGAAATGAAAGTAATGCTGAAATATGTCATCAAAGGGAGGAGTGGGCCGGACCGCCATTCAAGAGAGAATTAACTATGGTCCGGATTCTAACAGTAGAGTTACAGTAAAAATTATAGTTTGTCTCAATTCGGCAATGCAAGAAAATTATTAAAAATACTATCTTGCGAATAGGAATTGCCTGATGAAGCTGAGCCTTAATAAGGACTATTAATCGATCTGGATTGGGATGGATAGACTAGAAGCTATCTCAAAAATGCATCTGACACCCGATAGCGGCGTTGCAGGCCTCTCGAAATGCTCACATACTACCGTGTATGCTGCGCTTTCGAATCGGCCTGCGCCTTACCCTCGGGCGTGATCTGCTATTTTTGAGATAGCTTCTAATCTGTAGTCAGGTAGGGGACTTGTGTTTGAAATCTTGCAGATATTAAGTGCCTTACCGCCCTGGCAAAGGGGCCATATCACAAGTGTGGTGCTTCGGTGATACGTAGGATGCTACTCTGTACCCTGCCCGCAATGTGATAGGCAATAGAATTCGGATTTTGACTAAACGGTATTTTGATTGGCAGAAGGAAGATGCGGGTTAGGAAAATTGGGGAATTAGTTCAGGCCGGTGGGTTTGCTGTATTGAAGCGGTTTGCAGGGTCCGAGCTGTTCGCGAAGACGCCTAGATGCCCAGGAAGGCTTGCCGGAACTGGTCACTCTCCAGCAGTTTTCTCCCGGTGCCTTCGCTAATGATCCGGCCGGTCTGGATCACGTAGCCCCGGTCGGCCAGGTCCAGGGCCTCGCGCACGTTCTGCTCTACCAGCAGGATCGTCATGCCCTGCTGCTTCAGTTGTCTAACCGTATCGAGCACTTCGTCGACCAGCCTCGGAGCCAGCCCCAGGGAGGGTTCATCCAGCATCAAGACCTGAGGCCGCGACATCAACCCCCGGCCGATGGCGACCATCTGCTGCTCACCGCCGGAAAGCGTCGATGCCGGCTGGCTTCGCCGCTCCTTGAGGCGCGGGAAAAGGGTGTAGACGAAATCCAGATTCTCCTCGATCCGGTGCGGATCGTTGAGAATATAAGCGCCCAGCCGCAAATTCTCCTCGACCGCGAGTGGCCGAAATAGCATTTTTTCCTCGGGGACATACACGATCCCGAGGCGCACGATCTCCTCGGTGCGCAGCCGCTGGATTTCCTTGCCTGAGAAAAGAATCTGCCCTTCGAAGGCGCGCTGGGTTCCCATGATGGCGCGCAACAGGGTGGATTTTCCGGACCCGTTGGCGCCGACGACGCAGACAGTCTCCCCAGCGCTGACAGCCAGCGAAACTCCCTGCAAGACCGGCAGGCCCGAATACCTGACTTTGATGTTCTTTACTTCAAGGATCGGCGCAGCCATTTACAAAGCCTTCCGCTCTCCCAGATAGCGTTCCCCGAGGTACGCCTTGATCACTTGGGGATCTTTCGCGACCTGCTGTGGGTCTCCCTCGGCGATCTTCTTGCCATAGTCGAGGACGATCAAGCGGCGGCTGATGTTCATGACAAGTTCCATCACGTGTTCGATCAGCATGACCGTCACGCCCAGGTTCCCATGAATGTGCCGGATGCTCGCCATGATGTCCTCGATCTCGCTGGGGTTCAGGCCGGCCGCAACTTCATCCAGCAGCAGCAGGATGGGATCGGTGCTCAGGGCCGTAGCCATGGTCACCCTTTTCTGAGCGGCCACCGGCAACTCGCTGACCAGGCTGTGCCGGAGCTCCTTTAACCCAATGTTTTCCAGAATCCCCTCGGCCTTGGTTTTGGCCCGGGCAGGTGAACGCGTCCGCATGAAGCAGCCTACCATAACGTTTTCGAGCACGTTGAGGTCGCCCGCGGCCACGTATACCTGAAAGGTTCGCGCCAGCCCCCGGCGGGCCATCTCGTGGGCGCTCAGCCCGGTAACGTCGTTCCCGTTGAAGACGATCCGTCCGGAGGTGGGAGGGAACATCCCGGCGAGGCAGTTGAACAGGGTGGTCTTGCCGGCGCCGTTCGGCCCGATGAGGCCCAGGAGTTCCCCCTTTTCAACGGCGAACGACACGTCGTCGTTGGCCTTGAGCCCGCCGAACGTCTTCACCAGGTTCTGCACTTCCAACAAGGCCATCAGGCGCGTTTCCTCCGTCGGATTTTTTCAACGATGCCCCATATCCCTCTGGGTTCAAAGGCCGAAATGAGCATAATGATGACGCCATAGATGACGAGATCGATGCCGAGCAACCCCACCGTGCCCCCCAACCATTCTTTAAGGTAGTTCTTTAAAGGGATCAGTATTCCGGCTCCGAGGACCGGGCCCCATAGAGAACCGGCACCTCCGAGCATGGCCATCAGGGCGATCAAAATCGAGATGTCCAGGCTCATGGTGTCTTCCGGCTCGATGTTTTTGATATAGCAGGCGTGGAAGGAACCGACCACGCTCACGAAAGCGGTCGCGATGGCGTATGTCCTGATCTTGGCCCAGTGGACGTTAATGCCGAGTGAGCGGGCCATGTCTTCATTATCTTTGATGGAGCGCAGCTGGTACCCCAGACGGGACTTGCGGAACCAGTTCATGTAGAGCAGGCCGATGACGAAAAAGGCGAAGATGACATAGTAATAATACATGTCCTCCTTGAAAATCAGGCGCAGAAAATCCGGGGGATGATACTTGTACGGTAGAATGCCGAGCCCGCGCGCCGCGCCCACGAATTTCCAAACCTCGAAAATGTCCTTGAGCACGAGAGACGTCGCGATGGTGGCGATGGCGAAGTAGTGGCCCTTGAGCTTGAACAGGGGGTATCCGATGATGAAAGACCATGCGATGGAAAAACAGGCGCCAACCGGCATCGACACCCAGAAGGGGATATCCCAGCGCACCAAGCAGACCATGGTGGTGTAGGCGCCGATGCCTACGTACTGGGCCTTTCCCAGGTCGACCTGGCCGCCGTACCCTCCGATCGTGTTCCAGCCCATCCCGTATAAAGAAAAGATGAAAAACTGGATCATGGTGGCCATGGCGAAGGCAGAATGCGGAAACAGGGGAAAAACAAATAGGAGGGTGAGGACCGCCAGTGCGACCATGCGATCGGTCAACGGGAAGTCGGAGAAATCGACGGCATTTTTTAATGCTTCCACCCGAACAGCCCCCTGGGCCTGACCAGCATGATTACAAAATAGGCTACATAGATCCACGTGTATTTGAATGAAATCATCGGAACGTCATCCATCCACCCGATGTTAAACGTGATTGCGAAGAAATCCCAAAAGCCCGGGATTTCCATGATAAGTCCGACGACCAGACCTGCAAAAAAAGCCCCCGGCACGCTGCCGAAACCGCCTAGGGCCACAACGGTGAAGGCGATCATGGTGAAAAGCAGGCCGACATAGGGATTCACCGACCAGAAGTTTACGATGAGAGCCCCGGCAACGGTTACAGTGGCGCAGCCGATCCCCCATGCGAGCGCATTCATGCGTTCGGTGGGAATTCCCATGTAGCGAGCACCCTGGCGGTTCAAGGCGGTGGCTGTGAGCGCCTTGCCGAGTCTGGTGCGGTTCATCAGCAGCCAGACCGCGCAGAACGACAGCACCGCCAGGACAGCCACGGCCAGCTTGGTGGCTGAAACGATGATGCCCATCCCGATGTCAAAGCTCTTTCCGACCAGCACTCCGTGGAGAAGGGCCCGGTCTTCGGAGCCGAAGAGCATCAGGGCGATATTCCTCAGCACCAGCATAAGCCCGAAGGTTCCGAGGAGTTGCGCAATCATAGGGCCGCGCAGGAGGAACTTGACGAACCCCCTGTAGCATAGAATTCCAAGAAAGAATCCGATACCGGCCGCCAGCGGCAGAGTGAGCAGCGGATCCAGGCCGGTGGCCTTGGCCGTCAAAAGCCCGGTGTACATGCCGATCATCAGGAATTCGCCGTGGGCAAAATTGACGATGTCCATGAGGCCGAAAATGATCGTAAGGCCCAGTGCCACCAGCGCCAGGACCATTCCCAACAGAAGGCCGGACATTATGGACCCGAACAGGATGTCCATTCAGAGCATGTCTCCGAGGTTGCGAACCGCAAATTTTCCGCCCCCCTCGAGACCAAGGGGGGGCGGAGTAAACCATAATTTACTTATCCCACTTAGAACTTGGGGAAAGGGTAAATCATGTTGGCGGTGGCCACATTGAAAGGATAGACGATTTCGAGATCGATTTTACCGTCGGCCGTCTTCTGGTACTGGCCGATTAGACCCATGCCGAGCGTGTTTTGGCCCATGTCTTCACCCGAGGTGGCAAACTTGATGCCCTGCCATGGTACCACCAGCTCATCGCCCGGAATTTCGATGGAGTTGGCGGCCTTCTGAATGTCAGCCGCTTTAACGGAGCCGGCTTTTTCGAGAATGTAGACCCAAGCCTGCAAACCGGTGAAAGAGCGAGCGGAGGCGCCGCTCAGGTCGTTGCCGGTCTTGGCCTTGTACATCGCATTGATCTTGGCCGCGATGGGTTTCACCTGGCCGATCTTGGGGATGAACACGGTCCGGGTTAGGGATCCGACAGCAGTGCCGCCAAGGGTGTTTACGAACTCCGGGACCTCGAATCCGGCGTCCTGGCCCCAAAGGATCTTGGGAGCGGCCTTCTGGTCCTTGAGGGTGTTCATCATCAGGATCGCATCGGAGCTATAGGACGCAAACAGCATGGCATCTGGCTTGACGGCGATCAGGGACCGAACCTCGCTCGATAGGTCGGTGGCCTTGGCGGCGTAGAGGATCGACTTCTTGACCTCGAACCCATAGTCCTTGCCGAATTTCTCGATCAGCTCGGAGACTGCCGCCCCCCACTCGGTCTTTTCGCAGGCCGAGGCGAGGTTCGTGATGTCCTTCTTGGGCACGGCGGAAAGTCCCTTGGCCTTGCCCTCGGTCATACCTTTCAGGAATTCGAACAGGTCTTTGGTAAAATAGACGTCGTGGGGCGTGGTGCGCCAGAACCACTTGTAGCCCTGCCGGGTCAATTCGGGCGATGTCGAGGAGTCGTTGATCAGGGGGATGCCGTACTGTTCGGCCACAGCGCTGACGGCCTTGGTCACCGCGCTGTGGTAGGCACCCATCAGCCCATGGACCTTGTCGTCGAGGATGAGCTTCTTGGCCAGGTCGGCGCCCAGGGTGGGGTTGCCTTCATGGTCTTTAAAGATGAGGGTGATTTTGGCCCCGCCCATGCTCTTGATGCCCGCGTTCTTGGCCATGGTCATGTTGATGTCGGCCATGGCGCTGTTGGCAATCTCTAAAGCCAGCTCAGCGCCTGCACGCAGTTCCCGTCCGGCTGACGCCGCGCCGCCGGTAAGCGGAAACAAAACCCCGATCTTGATTTCTTCGGCCGCGAAAAGCGCGGACGGCAACACCAATGCAGCGACCAAAACAATACCCAGCAGCATTCTTGCACTTCTTGGCCAACTTTTCATGGCAGTCCTCCTTTGATGGTCGGGTTAAGAGTCAGCAAAAGGTGGGCGCGATGGATCTGAAACCAGAGAGCGGCATGGAGCCGCAATCTCGACAAGCTGGATACGGATATAGTAAGCCACTCTGCCTGTCAAGCGGTTTGATCCGCTACATGATGGTCAGGTCTTCGTCTTTTAAATCGGAGACGAACATGTGCCCGGGGGAATGGGTGATCACAAGCGGCAGCGGCACCGATGTGGCAGCAAGTTGCGAGGTGACGCCGCAGGCCCAGAACACCGGAACCTCGCCGGCGCGGATGGAGACGGGATCGCCGAACTCCGGCCTGGAGAGGTCCCTGATCCCGATTTGCCGGTGATCGCCGATATGAACCGGCGCGCCGTGGGTCAGGTGAAAGCGCGTGGTGATCTGCACGGCCCGCACGGCCTGTTCCGGTGTCATGGGCCGCATCGTGACCACCAGCTTTGAGGTGAAAGGCCCGGCCGGTCGGCATTCGCGGCCGGTGACGTACATGGAGACGTTCTTCCCCTCCTCGATGTTCCGGACTGGAAGGCCTGCAGCCAGCATGGCATTTTCAAACGAGAAGCTGCAGCCCAAGAGGAAACTCACCATCCCGTCGTGGGCATAGGCGCCCACATCCTCCACCTCGGTTTTGAGCGTGCCGTTTTCATAGATGCGGTAGCGCGGCAGGTCGGTGCGCAGGTCCGCCCCCCGTGCGATGGCCGGCTCGAACATCCCCGGCTCGAGCACATCCAAGAGCGGGCAGGGCTTGGGGTTGCGCACGCAGAAAAGCAGGAAGTTGAAAGCCTGCTCCCGGGGCATCATCACCAGATTGGCCTGGATATAGCCCTTGGACGCCCCGCTGGTCGGCTGGGTCCATTTTCGCGTTCGAATGAGCGCTCTCAATTCACGGGGGGAAAATTCTGCCTGCATGACGTTCCTCCTGATGTTCTGCCCAACCTAAATTTACCCGTTCAGATCACCATGATTTCGCCCGGACACCGCCCCAATTGTTCCAGACCCTCCGGGGTCATAACATGGGTGTTTTCAATGCCGACCACACCGCGGCCGGGAAAGATCAGCTTGGGTTCGAGGGCAATGACCATGCCTTCCTGCAGCTCGAGCGTCTGCCCGGCATTGAGAAAGGGGAACTCGTCCAGTTCGAGGCCCACCCCGTGTCCGACGAAACGGACCCGTTCGCCGCCCACGCCCATGAAATGCTCGCCGTAGCCGCGTTCGGTCGCATATTTCAGGGCGAAATCATAAATAGAACCGGACACAACCCCCGGCCTGGCCATCCGCTGAATCTCCGACTGAAGATTTAACATCGTGGTGTGGGCCTGGTTGAGATCATCCGGTATCCGGCCGAGCGAGAAGATGCGCGTGTGGTCTGAAATATAACCCCTGTAGGCGAACACGTAATCCAGCATAACCGGTTCATGGCGTTGAATGGTCCGGAACCCGGCGCTTTGAGCCACAGCCGGGTTCACACCGCTTCCTCCGGTCGGTGATGAGTGGTAGCTCGGCACCCCGCCCGAAGGCCCCGAGAGCAGGTGGCCGTAAAAGAGTTCTCCTCCCCACAGCCGCATGCGTACGACGCCCTGGTGCCCCAGCCGCCGCGCCTCGGCCTCGACCTGTCCCGCCAGCTCGACCTCGGTCATGCCCTCGCGGATCAGCTCGGGGAACCGGGCGGCCACCTGATCGGAAAGCTGTGCGGCTTCACGGATCAAGTCGATTTCAAATGCTGATTTCACGGCGCGCATCAGGCGGATCTCGGTCGAGAGGTCCACCGTCTCAGCGCCTTTGAAAACGTCCCGGTATTTGAAGAAAAGGTTCACGGGCAGGACGTCGAGTTCAAGCCCGATCCTCTTCGGCAACGGGCATCCGGCTGCTTTCAGGATTCCCGGAACCTGGCCGAGGCTGCTCATGGCCACGATACGATTGATGGGCGATTCCGCCCGGGCGCGTTCCAGGCTGCGATTGACCATGAGGACGGATTTTCCCTCGGCCGGCACGTACAGGGTGGCCTGCTGAATGGTGCCGGCGAAATAAAATAGGTCCGTCTTCTGTAAGATCAACGCTGCATCCAACCCCTTTTGGGCCAGCACCTGCTGTAGCCCTCCGATGCGCCTTTCGATTTCGGAGCGGGGGGTGTTGAGAGTCCGATCATACATGGCGCGTCTGTCCTTCGCGATGGCGTCTGAACTCATGTCTTCCAGCAGCGCACGAAATGTTCCTTCCCCACTTGAGCCAGCTCGCCTCCGAACAATCGGCAGCGATCGTCCGTTTCCGCGCATTTGGCCTGGAAAAGGCACCTTCCCGGCGGTTCGGCCGGCGGCTCCGGCCGATCGTCTTCGGATTGAGCCATCAGCGATTTTTTGCTTGTGTCCGGATCCGGTACGGCCGCCAGCAGCACGTGAGTGTAGGGATGAATCGGGTTTTCAAAGAGTTCATCGGCCGCAGCGTATTCCACGATTTGCCCCTTATACATCACGGCCACGTGATGGCAGAGGTACCCCACGACATTCAGGTCGTGGGAAATGAAGAGATAGCTCAGGCCCAAGCGGTCCTGGAGGTCCTTCAGCAGGTTGATGATCTGGGCCTGGATCGACACATCCAGGGCGGAGACGGGTTCGTCGCAGACGATCAGCGCGGGCCCGACGCTTAAAGCCCTGGCGATGCCGATGCGCTGGCGCTGGCCGCCGCTGAATTCATGCGGGTAGCGGTCGGCGGAGGCCGCAGGCATTCCGACCTGCTCAAGCAGTTGCTCGACGCGCTGTGCCTGCTCACTTCGATTCCGGATGCCGATGGTGCGCAGGCCTTCGCCGATGGCCTGGCTGACCGTCATGCGGGGATTGAGGGAGCCGTAAGGATCCTGGAAGATGATCTGGATCTCTCTGCGAAGGGGCCGGATGTCTTTTTCAGAAGCAGCGGCGATGTCGATACCCCTGTAAAAGATCCGGCCGGAATCGCTCGGAAGCAACCTGAGGATCATTCGTGCCAGCGTAGTTTTGCCGCAGCCGCTCTCCCCGACCAGTCCGAGGGTTTTGCCGCCGGCGATGGCCAGGGAGACGTTTTCCACGGCGCGCACCCAGCCGGTCGCATGCTGCAGAAAGCCCCGCCGGATCGGGTAGTATTTCTTCAACCCTTCAATGCGCAGGATATCCGGCTCCCTGTCGATCGACGGTTCCATTTCAGCTACCTGCACCAGTCTTCCGGCCCCCGGTCTGCCGCAACCGGGCAGCGGGCGAAGTGGCCTTTCTCAAACGCGCAAACCCCGGGGTACAGCTCCCGACAGGGAGGGGTCACCTTGGGGCAGCGGGGATTGAAGGGGCAGCCCGCGGGTTTGTAGGCCGGGTTCGGGACTTGGCCCGGAATGCTGTAAAGCCTGCGGCCGCGTTTCTTTCGGCTGGGCAGAGAGGCCAGCAGCGCCTGGGTGTAAGGATGCCAGGGCGTCTTGAATATCTGCTCCAGGCTACCGTGCTCGACGATCGCCCCGGCATACATGACGTAAACCCGGTCGGCGATTTGGGACACGACGCCGAGATCGTGCGTGATATAGAGGATGGCCATTTCGTGTGAGCGCTGCAGGCGGTTCAACAGCCTCAGGATCTGCGCCTGCACGGTCACATCCAGTGCCGTGGTCGGCTCGTCCGCAATGATGAGCTCCGGCCCGCAGGCCAGGGCCATGGCGATCATCACGCGCTGGCGCTGGCCCCCGCTCAGCTGATGCGGGTAGTCCTTGAGCCGATCGGCCGGTGAATCGATGCCCACATCCTGCAGGAGCTGAACGCAGCGCTTGCGGATTTCGGGTTCAGGCAACGCCAGGTGGATGCGCAGGGGCTCGGCAATCTGCTCGCCGATGGTGAAAACGGGGTTGAGGGATGTCAGGGGTTCCTGAAACACCATGGCAATCCGGCGGCCCCGGATGTTCTGCATGCCCTGATCATCCAATTCGAGCAGGTTGCGGCCGGAGAAAAGAATGCGGCCGCCAGCGATGTCACCCGGCGGGTGCGGGATGAGACCCAGAATGGCGAGGGCCGACACAGTCTTGCCGCATCCGGACTCACCGACCAGGCAGACCGTTTCGCGGCGGTGCACCTCGAAATCCACTCCGTCCACAGCCCGCGCGATTTCATTCTCGCTGCGAAAATAGACTTTCAGCCCCTCGACGGCCAGAAGAAGTTCAGATTGGTCACGCGTCATCAGCGCCGTTCTCTCAGCTTCGGATTCAGGATATCGCGCAATCCCTCTCCAAACAGATTGAAGGACAGGACTACAATCAAAATGGCGGCACCGGGGATGAATGTCAACCAAGGCGCATCGAAGATGAAGCGTTTGCCGTCGGATAGAATGTTGCCCCAGGTGGCGTGCGGCGGCGGAACGCCGAAACCCAGGAAGCTCAGCCCCGCTTCGGTCAGGATGGCGGAGGCGATCCCGATGGTCGCCGAGACCAGTACCGGCGCAATGGCGTTGGGCACCATGTGGCGGAAGATGATCCGGAGGTTCGCGACGCCAAGCGCTCGGGCAGCCGCGACAAAATCCTGCTCACGCAACGACAGGAATTCGGCGCGCACAAAACGCGTGGTCCCCTCCCAGCTGGTGAGGCCGATTACGATCATGATGTTGTATATGCTGGCCGGCAGCAGCGCCACTACGGTCAGGATCAGGAAAAAGCTCGGGAAGCACAGCATGATGTCGACCCAGCGCATGATGAGGGTGTCCACCATGAGGGTCCTGGTTTGCAACACCCGCAGAATGCGTGGCGGCGACTCCCAGCGGCGCAACCCCCAGGGGGAGATCGACCAGAACAGCCAGGCTAGGCCGCTGATCAGCAGCACGGCGCCGCCGGCCCGCAGCCCGGCCGCCATAAGGCCGGCCCCGGCTAGGAGCACGGCGGCCACCAGCATCTGTTCCAGGCGAATGTGCTGCTGGCCATAGAAGCCCGCCAGACCGCCTAATACAATGCCGATGGCCACTGAAATGCCGACCGCCACGAAACCGACGGTCAGGGACACCCATGCGCCCTGGAGCATGCGGGCGAAGACGTCGCGGCCGAGATCATCGGTGCCGAAAAGGTACACGCCCAGGAAGGGGCGTTCCGCGGGTTTGAGCGACTCCAGATGCGGTGCCGACAGAGGAGGGCGCAGTTTTTCCTGAAGGCACACCTGGGACGGGTCGAATAACGGGCGGCTTCCCGACGTGAGCACCAGCCCGACGGCGGCGCTGACGAAAAAGAAGGCGAAGATGATCATGCCGGCCAGGGCCATGCGGTTGCGCCGGAACAGCCTCCAGGATTCCTCGAGGCGCGTTCGCTTCGGCGCCGGGGGCTGCTCCAGCTGCAAGGGAAGGGCTTTATCTTCAGGGTTCACAGCCGGATCCTCGGGTCCACGATGACATACAGAATGTCCGAAATCAGGGTGCCGATGAGTACCAGCACGGCCGCGATGAAGTTGATGGTCAGGATAACCGGGTAATCCCGTGCCAGAATGGCTTCATAGGCCATCCGGCCCAGTCCGGGCCAGGAAAAAATCGATTCGATGATGACCGAGCCGCCGATCAATCCCGGGAGGATCAGACCGAACATGGTTACAAACGGCAGCAGCGCGTTGCGCAGCGCATGCTGGTAGTGGACCCGTTCCCAGGGAAGGCCCTTGGCGCGCGCGGTGCGCACGAAGTCCTGTCCTTCAACCTCGAGCATCTGGCTGCGCACGTAGCGCGACAGCACGGCGATGCCTCCGGTGGCGCCGAGAATGGAAGGCAGCACCATGTGCCAGAGCCGGTCGTTGACCCGGAAGAGCCAGGAGGTGTCCCCCATTCCGAAGGTCTCCATGCCGATGACCGGCACGTGGAACTGGTTCACCACGAAAATGATGAGGACGTAGGCAAAGAAAAATCCGGGGACGGAAATCAGGACGTAGGAGATGAAAGTGGCGCTGCGGTCGTAGATTCCTCCGCGGAAGATGGCCGAGCGTATTCCCACGGGAAACGAAATCGTCCAGGTGATCAGGGTGCCAACGATGAACAACGGCAGGCTGTTGAGAAACCGCTCCCAGATTTTCTGGAGCACCGGCTGGCCATCCTTCCAGGAGACGGTTCGGCCGCTGAGCAGGTCCCCGTAGAAATAGCCGTATTGCGCGTAAAGCGGCTGGTCCAGGTGAAACGCCTGGCGGAACCGTTCCACCATCTCCGGCGTGAACTTGGGGTTGAGGGGGTCCACCTGGCTGGGCTCGCCGGGGGCGATGTGAATGATGACGAAGGACACCACTGACACGAAAAAAAGCGTCACAATCTTCTGAATCACGCTGCGGCCCATAAATGCGATCATGGATCGGGCTCCTCATGAGTATTACGTAACGAGTAACGAGCAACGAGTAACGAGTAACGAGTAACTATCCAGCATCAAGTATCCCATATCCAGTATCTGCCCCAGCATCACTCGTTACTGGTTACTGAACTGCGGCATCTCCGCCAATTTGATCCACTGGTTGAAGTAGAACATGTAATTTCCGGTCGGGGTCGGGGTTATTTTTCGGAAACGATGCCGGCCGCCGGAGTCGGTTTCACGGATCACAATGCGTTTGTCCAGGACGGCCGTCCATTTTCCAACATAGAGAAAGGTGTAAGGCTGGTCCCCCGCGATGATGGCATGCAGTCGGTGGCACAAGGCGACCCTGCGATCGAAATCATACTCCTGTCGGATGCGCACGATGAGATCATCGGCCTCGGGATTCCGATAGCCCACGAAGTTGAGCTGGTTCGGCCCGGTCTGGCTCGAGTGCCAGATCTGGTAGAGGTCGGGGTCGATGCCCATGGACCAGCCCAGCACCAGCGCGTCGAAGTCCAGCTTGTTGACCCGCTCCTGGATGAAGACGGACCACTCCACGAGATCGGTGCGCACGTCTATGCCGAGCTGCTTCCAGGCGTCCTGGGCGATAGCCAGGATGGACTTGCGGATGTCATTGCCGCTGTTGGTGATTAAGGTGAACTGAAGCGGCTGTCCGTCCTTTTCGAGACGCCCGTCGGAATTGCGGTGCCACCCCGCTTCGGTCAGCAGCTTCAGGGCCCCCTCGGGGTCATAGGGGACCGGCGCGACGGCACGGTTATAGTATTCGGTCTGCTTCAGAAAGGGCCCCGTGGTGCGTTCTCCCTGGCCGTAGAGCACATAGTCGATGATGCTGTCCACATTGATCGCCATCGACAGGGCCCGGCGCACGCGCGGGTCATCGAAGGGTTTGCGCCGCAGGTTGTAGCCGATGTAGGTGTAGGCGTAGGAGGTGCCCGAAAAGCTTTGGTAGAGCGGATCGTCCTTCAGACGGGCGACCTGGTAAGGTTGCACGCCATAGGAGTCGATGGCGCCCGCGTAGAACTCCATTTCCTGGGTCAGAAGATCGGGAACGATCCGGTAGATATAGCGCTGGTAGTTTGGAGCTCCTTCCCAGTAGTCCGGGAACCGGTCGAGGACGATGTATTGATCGGACTTCCATTCCCGGAATACGAATGGCCCGCACCCGACCGGGCGCCGGTTGAAGTCGCTCTCGCGCATGGAGAAGGTCGCGGGGTCCTTTCCGCTGCGCAGTGCCTCCTGGCGTAAAGCTTCGGGGTTCAACAAGTGCTGCGGCAGCAATCCCATGGCCCAGGTGCCGACCGCCGGCGAGTACAGCCGCTTGTAAATGACGCGCACAGCGAGCGGGTCGAGGAGTTGGATCTCCTTGACCGGCTCGTAGTCCGAAACGCGTGGTGACAGGTTTCGTGGATCCATGATGGCTTCGTAGGTGAACTTGACGTCGTTTGCTGTTACCGGGTGTCCATCATGAAACTTCACGCCGGGCCTGAGCCGGAACTCGAGGATGGGGTTGTGCTCGGTTGCCGGTAGAAGTTCCGCTGCCAAGGCATCGAGGTCCTTCTCATCGAGCGCCGGTGTCACGGAAACGTACCGCCGGGGCTTAAAGGAGGTGAAGTACTCCGGGCCCAGAACTGCGGTCAGGTGTGTGAAGATGTCCTGGTCCACCTCCCGAAGGGAGAGCTTGATTCTGGCCGGCGCCGAGACCTGGATGTCCAGATCGACCGGCTCCCGACCGGCGGAAGCCGGACGCTTCCGGATGACCCTGTACGTACGGTCCGGGATCACTGAAATGTCAATGATGTTGCCCAGGGAGGCTTGGGCCTGCCCGGGCAGAGGCCCTGGTCGGCCCTGTAGCACCATCACATACTCCGCGACGGCCTCGGCACTGGGGCTTTTCAAGCCGGGTATCGGCAGGGCCTCATTCACGAAAAAATAGGCATCTTCGGAAACCGCCCAGGAAGCAGCCACACGGCCGCGAAAGCGCAGGTTCTCGTCGCGGTCGATGAGCCCCTCGAACACGAGGTTCTCGATGTCTGCGCTGGCCGAGTCGGCCGAAAGGACCGGATTGAGAATGCTGGCGTCGCCGATGGACGCGTTAATGAATTCCTCCAGGCGGCCGGGATTGCCCCGGGCCTGCTCCTCGTAGGTGGGCACATGGAAGTAGGATTGGAGCAAGACCAAACTGAGAGTGACGGGAATAAGTATGAGGAACCGGCGCGTGCTCAAAAAAAACTCCTTTGCAGCAATTGGCGCTTTGAATTATAATTATAGTTCTGGGCAAGAACTGTAACCGATTCGGCGCCGGTTTCTAAGAAACCCCCACTCTCAATACCGAAAGCGTGTCGATCATTTCCATATAAAAGATCGGCGGTGGCATGTAAACCCCAAATTGAGGGATTCGGTGGCCCGGGAAAACTCATCGCTCGAGGATAAGCGCAAGCGTTTACCGGCGATGCTTGAAGGGTTTGACGCCCTGGATGTGGCCTTTTCCGGAGGAGTGGACAGCCCTTTTTCTTGACAGCGGCCATGGACATCCTGGGTGATCGGCTGATAGCCATTGCGGCGGAGTCACCTGTACGTGCGCACCGGGAAAGCCGGGAGGCTGCTGAAATCGCTGAAGCTCTCGGCGTCCGGCATATCCGGGTGAGGTCCGGCGAGTTCGCCGTGCCGGACTTCGTCGCCAACCCGCGCCATTGGTGCTACATCTGCAAGCAGCACGTTTTCGGCGAGGTCATTCGCATCGCCGCGGGCGAGAATCCTGGAGAGTCTGCATGCGATCGACTTCCAATGCATCGCCGTGGACATTGAAGGATACATGGCGGGCAGCCTGAATCAGGTGTTGGAAACCGGATCGCAGACATGAGGGGTTCAAAAAAAATGGGTGAAACCGTTGCACGCTGGATCGTTTTGGTCCTTTTTGTCGGCCTGTGTCTGGCTCCTTCAGCAGGCGCCGAGTTCTACAAATATGTCGACGGGAGCGGCAAAACTTATTACGTCGACGAGATCTGGAAGATCCCGGAGGAATACCGGGGGCAGGTGGGCCGCTACCTCGAGAACCACGACAATCTTCCTTCGGACCAGAAGGCCCAGGCCATGAAAGCCGAGCAGGATCGCCGGCGGGCATTGGAGATGGAGCAGCAGCGCCAGACCGAGGCCCAGCTGCAGGAAATGCGTCAAAGCCAGGAAGCCGAACGGCTGAGGCAAGCTGAAGCCTCCCAGCAGCAGCAATTGAAGGCCATGGAAACCAAGGTTACCATCGCCAACAACCAGATCCTGGTGCCGGTCTCCTTCACCAACAGCGGCCAGGAGACAACCGCTGACCTGATCCTGGACACCGGCGCCACCCACACGGTCCTTTACCGGCCGGTGGCCGACCAGCTGAATATATTGACGCTGGGTAAAGGACAGTCCAAAGTTGCCGGCGGCCAGTCGGTCCACTCCGAAGTCGGCAAGGTCGATTCCATCCGAGTCGGCCCCATCACGGCCAGAGATGTGCCGGTCGTGATCCTGTTCTTCGAGGGCAACAGCCCGGGATACGGCGGCCTGCTGGGCATGGATTTTCTGAGCCGGGTGGAGTATGCCATCGACTACGAAAATTCGGTCATTCGCTGGAAACTGCGATCCCGATGACCCATCGGCCCGCCCGCAGTCATGAGTATGCAGCGGTCGGTGCTCTTGACGAAGATGGGCGGCATTTGGGATAATTGATTGCAAAACCCCATCTAAGGGCCGATGGTTCCGCCGATGGTGGGATTGCCAACCGATACGAAATGCCTCATCCAGCCTGCGGCAGGAGCTTGTATTCTGTGCTTACGAATCAGCTGGAGCCTTGCCCTTGGACCTGATCTGAGGTCTTGCCATCAGATCTATTCCGGCTGTCCTTGACTGATGCGGATGGGGGGAGTCTCATGGACGAGATCTGAAAGGGGGTGCGAGCATGCCGACGTATGAGTTTGTCTGTGGTAACTGCAAAAAGTCGTTCAGCCTCTTCATGAAGATTTCAGCTTACGAGAAGAAAAAATTCAGCTGTCCGAAGTGCAAATCCAAGAAGGTCAAACAGCGGCTCACAGCATTCCAGACGATTACATCCAAGAAGAGCTGAACCCCTCAAACTCTGCAGGCTTCTTGCCAGATCGTCCGCTGCGATGACTCGCTCATACAGCCATGGTCAAGGCGCGCGAGTCGCGTGGCGCGAGGCGTACTTTGTGTTCGATGAAGCCCAACGCCGAAATTGGCCCTATTACGAAGTCAGCCCCCTGCTTTGCTGGGGACAATGCGGATGACCACCCGCCGGTTCTTACTGCGCCCCTCGCTGGTGCTGTTGGTGTCGATGGGTTTATCCGAGCCGAAGGCCGAAACGGTGAGGCGGGACGGCTCGACGCCACGCTCGACCAGGTAGGTTCTTACTGAAGCCGCCCGATTTTCCGCAACGATTTTGTTATAGCCGGGGTCGCCGGTTGAATCGGTGTGGCCCTCTATGATCGCTGAAGTTCCGGGGTTGCCTTTGAGCAGCGCGACGGCTGTCGCCAGAACGTCGTTGGCGTATAGAGGAACTTCGGCCGAGTTCTGGGTAAAATACACGACAAAGTCCTTCAGCTTAAAGGGTTCAGCAGGGGGTAGCGCGGCCGGAGCAGGCGCAGGCGCAGGAGCGGGCGGCGCCGGCTTGGCCGCGGTTTCGGCGGCGATGGCCGGCGGCGGGGGTACGGTTCGGGGCTCCATTTTTGGAGGCACAGACGCGGAAGGTTGCTCTTTTGCTTCTGCCTTGGAGCCGGGAGCCGAGGTCGATTTCGAGGCCCTCGGGGAAGCCGCCGGTGTCGCGCCTTCGGCAGCTTCGGCCGGTTTGGGCTCGCGAGGCCCGCTTTCCACCGGCAGCGGCGGGACGCGGGTCAGGCTTTCGGCGCTTTCGCCTGCCGTTGAACTCTGAGCTCTGCGCAATTCTCTCCCTTTGCCCCAGCGCGCCAATTCTTCTGAAACCGAGTCCCCCCAGAAATGCCAGCCGACCCCCAGCAGCAGCACAAATGCTGCAAAAAACAAGATGCTTCGGGCGGTCCGCGGCTGGGGGCGCTCGGCCGGCGCAGGCGGTGAAGCGGCTTTTTTCGCCGGAACTTCGGCGGAAGGCCGCGTTTCCTGTGAGGGCATACCGGCGCCGGTGGTGATCCGTAGTTCTTCGCCGCATTCCCGGACGATCTTCGCATCCACGCGGTCCAATCCGCGCACATAGCCGGACATCAGGGCATGATCGCAAACGATGTTGATCAGTCGCGGAAAGCCCTTGGTAAAGCGGTAAACGGCCTGAAGCGCATCGGGCGTGAAAATCTCCCGCGACGCACCGGCTACGGACAGGCGGTGGGCAATGTATTTCGCGACCTCGTCGGGAGTGAGCGGCGGCAGGTGGTAGCTCACCGTGATACGCTGCCTTACGGCCCGGTTTTCTTCCCGGGCTAGGATTTGGCGGAATTCGGTCTGGCCGACGAAGAAGATGTTGATCAGCACTTTGCCGGCCAGGTCTATATTGGAGAGCAGGCGGATTTCTTCGAGCAACTCGTGGTTCAATCGCTGGGATTCGTCGATGATCAGCAAGACCCGGCGGTAAGACGAAAACGCATTCAGAATAAGCTTCTTGAAATGGATCAGGAACTCCCCTTTGTTCTTGAAATTGCGGTCCATGTGCAATTCGGACGCCATGAAATTATAAAAATCCATTAGGCTCATCCCCGGGTCCGGGATGGTTACGACAATGGCGCGCGCTTGCACCTCCTTTTCGATGGAGCGAATGAGAGCCGTCTTGCCGGTGCCGACCTCGCCCGTGATGAGGAGGAAACCCTTGTTCTCGAGGATGCCGTATTTTAGAATGGCAAGGCCTTCCCGATGGCTCTCTCCCAGCCAGAGAAAATCCGGGTCCGGGCTTATTTCAAACGGCTTTTTGCTCAACCCGTAATGGGACAGGTACATCGACGTCTTCCTTTCGGAAACGATATTTGGCGACTCAAGGGAATTCACCGATAAGTATCGCATATTTATTTGTCGAAATTCAAGCTTTAAAGTCAACCGAAGGTCGTGACGCGAGCATATAGAGCAGAATTATGCGCCATGATTACGTCCGGTCGGATACAGTCAAAATGAATTGAGTTGAGCGTTGATTAGGGGAAATTGAAAGGCGCCGGCGTCAATCCGCTATCCAGGTGCAAGACATTCGAGGATAGTGGCTTGACAGTGCGGTTTCTCAATTCTCACTTCACGCGATAGAGAGGATAGTGGCTTGACTCGGCTTGAACGGGCCAGTTCTAATAATAACGCAAAAATTAGAATATAGTTCTTGACATATCAATATTTATAAAATATTAATCTGAAAAAATTGATGTTAATGAAATTTAATAGCCACCATGGATGATATCAGTATCAAGATTCTCAAGATCCTCCAGGAAAAGGCCAGGGTGCCGAATATCGAGGTTGCCCGGCAGGTGGGCATGGCGCCTTCGGGTGTCCTCGAACGGGTGCGCAAGCTCGAGAAGCAGGGAATCATCGACGGGTATGAGGTCCGCCTCAATCCCGAACGCTTTAACCGCAGCCTGGTGGCGTTCGTTTTTGTCACCCCGCAGCCGGACAGCGATGAGTCGGATTTGGGCAAGTCTCTGGCTGCCATACCGGATGTCCAGGAAGTCCATTACGTGGCCGGTGAAGACTGCTTCCTGGTGAAGGTGAGGGTGGCCGAGACCGTCCAGCTGGAACGCCTACGCCGCGAGAAGATCATCGCCTTGCCCCAGGTGGGGTCCACCCGTACCGTGATTGCAATGCGCACGTACAAGGAAACCGGACGAATTCCGCTGGATGATTCTGTCATCCAGAATTTGAAGAAAAGGAGAGCCTGAAGCATGCCGATGTCGCCCGATTTTGAACAGCGCCTCTATCCCGTGCTCAACAGGGTGGTTGCGCACTTCGGGACCCCTTTCCACATTTATGACGAGGAAGGGATTCGCGCGACCGGGGAATCCCTGAAGAAAGCCTTTTCCGGAGTGGGGTCCTTTCGCGAGTACTTCGCCGTGAAGGCGCTGCCCAACCCGCGCATTCTGGCGATCATGCGGGATCTGGGTTTCGGTTTTGACTGCAGCTCGACGCCCGAGATCCTCCTTAGCCGCAGCGCCGGCGCTCGGGGCGAAGACATCATGTTCACCTCGAACAATACCGCCGTGAGCGAGTTCGAGGTGGCGGCGGCCGATGGCGGCTGCATCCTCAATTTGGACGACATCAGCCTGGTGTCGAAAATCCCGAAATTTCCAGAACTGATATGCTTCCGCTATAACCCCGGGCCGAGGCGCAGCGGAAACGCCATCATCGGAAACCCGGTCGAAGCCAAATACGGCCTTGCCCACGACCAGCTCGTCGAAGCCTACCGCAAGGCTGTCGGTCGTGGCGCCAAGCGATTCGGGCTTCACACCATGGTAGTGTCCAACGAGCGCAACTACAGCTTCATGGTCCAGACCGTGGCGATGCTCTTCGAATTGATCGAGGGAGTCTCGAAGGAACTCGGCATCCGTTTCGATTTCGTGAACATGGGCGGCGGCCTGGGCATTCCCTACCGGCCCGGAGACGAGCCGCTCAACCTTGCCGCTTTGGGCGCTGAGGTCACCGGGCTTTTTCATCGGTTCAAGGAGAGGCATGGGTACGCGCCCAGGCTCTTCATGGAAAGCGGCCGCTTCGTGACCGGCCCGCACGGCGCCCTGGTTGTCACGGCCATCAACCGCAAGGACATCTACCGCACATACATTGGGGTCGACGCCTGCATGTCTGCCCTCATGCGGCCGGCGATGTACGGCGCCTACCACCACATCACCGTCCCCGGGAAACTTGACCGAAAGTCGGCCGGTCCGGTGGACGTGGTGGGCTCGCTGTGCGAAAACAACGACAAGTTCGCCATCCAGCGGGAGCTGCCGGCCATTCTGGACGGTGACCTCCTGGTCATCCACGACACCGGCGCCCACGGCCATGCCATGGGCTTCACGTACAACGGCAGGCTGCGGCCCAAGGAACTGCTGCTGCGGCGCGACGGATCAGCGGAGCTGATCCGTCGCGAAGAGACCATCGAGGATCACTTCGCCACGCTCACCTTCAATCCGGATGTGTTGAAGCTGTAATGAACGCGACCCAGGCAGGTCAATCATCCCTTGTGACCCTGCTGCGGGTGCTCATCCCCTTTGCACTGGCCTATTTTTTGTCCTACCTGTTCCGGGTGGTCAATGCCATCATCGCCCCCAACTTGGCGGCGGATCTCCAGGTCGGCCCGGCGGACCTGGGCCTGCTCACATCCGTCTACTTTATCTCCTTTGCCGCATTCCAGCTGCCCTTGGGCGTCCTGCTGGACCGGTTCGGCCCGCGGCGCGTCGAGGGGGGGCTGATGGTTTTTGCCGCGACAGGTGCCTTGGCCTTCGGATGGGCCACAAGCCTTCTGGGGCTTTCGATCGGACGCGCGCTGATCGGCTTGGGGGTTTCCTCCGGCTATATGGCTGCCATAAAGGCCTATACCCTCTGGTTCCCGGCCCACCAATGGCCGCGGATCAACGGGCTGCACTTGGCTGCCGGGGGCTTCGGGGCGCTTTCGGCTACCTTGCCGGTGGAGTACGCGCTGGGTTACACGGACTGGCGAGGGGTTTTCATGCTTCTGGCCGTCTTGAGCGCGCTGGTAGCCGCAGCCATCTTCTGGGGGGTGCCTGAAAAAAGACAGGAGGCACCCGTCATCCGGCTGGCCGACCAGCTCAGAGGGGTGCGGCAGGTGTTCACCAACGGACTGTTCTGGCGGGTGGCCCCGCTGGCCGTCATATCCCAGGTGGCGTTCATGTCCATATACGGCTTGTGGTCCGGTCCGTGGCTGCGGGACATCGCTGGCATGGACCGTGCCGCCATCGCCGGTGTTCTATTCTGGAGCGCCGCGGCCATGACGGCAAGCTACATCATAGCCGGTTTTGTCACCGAAAGGCTCAACCAGGCGGGCATCACACCGATGGCAACCTCCGTGTGGGGGATGGTCCTGTTCATGGTCGTGCAGACGCTGCTCATGGTGGCGCCCGTGAACTGGGCCATGGAGCTATGGATCCTTTTCGGTTTCATGGGAACGGCCGGCGTCATCTCTTACCCGGCGCTCGCCATGAGCTTTCCCGCGCAGCTTGCCGGCCGGGTCAGCACCAGCCTCAACGTCCTGGTCTTCGTCGCCGCCTTCACCGCCCAGTGGGGCATCGGCGCCGTCATCGCCCTTTTCCCTGTAACACCCACCGGAAACTACTCCTCCCAAGGCTACCACGCCAGCTTTGCCATTCTCCTGGCCCTTCAGGCCGTATGCCTGGTTTGGTACTTTCTCCCTAACCTTATGCGCAGACGATCAGAGAGGCGAACAAGCAGCAAAATGAGGCCGGGGTTTAAAGGCTCTTGATCTGTGGAACACCCACTCAGAGCCAACCGCTTTGTGTGGAATATGCCTCAAAGACACGGTCTATCTGAATTTCGACCAGGAAGGCTGTTATTCATGCTTTTCCCGATGACTGTCTCCTGCGATTACCGGACTAACGCCGTCAATAACCCGATAATTCTCAAAGATCGGGTTCCTCGCCGAAATCCATTCCCTGAAACCTGCGGATAATGGAGTATGGCCTGAATATCACTGTCACTTCGAGTGAATGTGCGAGTACAACTACGCTGTCAATATCGCTAATTCACTCCCTTTATTTTTTTCGGCGATAGATAGTGGGTCGGTTAAGCGTTGGCATTTCAATAATCAGAGACAGAACCAAATTACCATTTGCCGCTAACCTTCACCGGCGTGGTCTTATTTACCGTGGTTCCGTCACCCAATTGACCATTATTGTTTGCTCCCCAGGCCCAAAGAGTTCCATCCTTTTTCAATGCAATAGTGTGGGCTGACCCTTTTGAAACCGAGACCCAATCTTTGTCGTTTCCAATCTGAACGGGAGAATGCTTGTCTGCGGTTATTGCGTCTCCCAGCTGACCACTTTGGTTCCTTCCCCACCCCCAAAGAGTTCCGTCAGACTTTAAAGCAAGAGTATGAACGAATCCGGTGGTTACGAAAGCCCAGTTTTTGTCATTTCCTATTTGAACCGGAGACGTTTTTCCTTCAATTGTCCCATCCCCCAACCGTCCATTCCCGTTGTATCCCCAGGCCCATAGGGTTCCGTCCTTTTTCGTAGCAAGCGTTTGGTCATAGTTTGCGGTAATCGAAGCCCAGTTGCTCTCCGTTCCAATGTGCTTGGGAGTTGTTCTTGCTTCGTTTGTCCCATCCCCCAACTGACCACTGGCGTTTCCTCCCCATGCCCATAATGAATTATTTCTTTTTAAGGCGACACTATGACTGCGTCCCAGGGCAAATGAAACCCAATCTTTGTCAGATCCAATCTGCACTGGTGACTGCTTGTTTGCCGTTGTCCCGTCGCCCAACTGGCCCATATTATTCAATCCCCAGGCCCACATTGTTCCGTCTGATTTTAAAGCAAGAGTATGAGAATTTCCTGCCGCTACAAGTACCCAATCTTTGGCCGTTCCAATCCGTACGGGAGAAGATTTATTTGCGGTTGTGCCGTCTCCTAATTGACCATGCTCGTTCATGCCCCATCCCCACAAGGAGCCATCAGCCTTTATGGCAAGCACATAAGCTCCCAAATAGGTTCCCACCGCAATTGAAACCCAATCTTTGTCACTACCAACCTGAACCGGTGATGGTTTGTTGACTGTTGTCCCATCGCCCAACTGACCTTTATTGTTTGCTCCCCAAGCCCAAATTGTACCATCTGATTTCAAAACGAAACAGTTATCTCCAGCTGCTGAGATAGTCGTGTTCCCGGCGATGACTGAGGTGGTCAAACCCAATTCAGACAGAAATGATAGGCCAAGAATTATTGCAACGAAAAGCGACCTGATTTTCATGAGTTATTCTCCTTAAGTAATTGAAATCGCCTTACAAAGATCGAAAGAGCCTCCAGAGAGAAATGTAAACCCATCAGAGGCTTCAGACTTGAATCCTTTGGCCGCCTGTGTGAAAAGCATAAAGTATCTCAGGTAAATAGAAAATCTGTGGAGTCTTAGAGAATGTTATTTGCTCGAAATTTTCACATCCTCCCGACAGATTCCGCGACCGGTGCCCTCCGGGAACGCTTTTGGAAACCGTAAGATCCAGTCTATTGTACCCTCCACCCCGACATACTTTCCGGTACCGGATAATACCTTCGCCGTGCCGGGGGAGGTGCCGGGCTGTGGGTCTGCAATTTTCTTTTCCATGATTTCCCAGACCAGTTTATCCCCATCCTTGTCTGTCCATGTCTCGAACCCTCTGAGTCTGCTTCCATCTTTGCCCCTATATAGAATGCCCACGATTTGGACCGATGCCTCATGGAACGGACCCTCTCCGCTGTCGTTGACCCTCACCCCAAGAGTCTCAAATTGCATAATCATCTGGTCCTGATCGAGTTTGAAGACCTTGGGTGTATGCCCATAATAATGCGTTCCGGAAAATTGAACCTCTTTCGCAACTTGAGCAAAAGCGTGTCCGCCCCAACCGATGGCAACGCCCAAGCTTGTCACGGCAATTATAATGAACCGGTTCATAATGTGCCTCCTTTAATAAATAAAATCGAAATGTTGAGATACTTAGCATTAAGCCACGATCCAACATTGATTATCATAGATCGTAAGGGTATAACCGTTTAAACGGTTCAGTTTTTCTTCGTTCAATCTTTTCAAGGTGCTGCTATGGAAAAGGTTGAAGCAATTCAATGTAATTTGGCTGAATACAAAATCACGCTTCGAATCCAAGGCTCTATAACACCTCTCGTAGTTCATTTTGATACGCCTTCCAGGCGTTTTTACCTTTCGCTGATTGCCCTGATCATTACAGAGGCGAAAAAACAAGGGAATCCGGGGTTTGTTCACATTCGCCGGCATCAGAGAATCCTGACCCTGCTTGATAAATCTCTCTCAGGTAAGAAGGCATCCGAGCATGTCGAGGGCATGTGGGCAAAAATTAGAATGGCATGGCGCAACCGGCTTCCGGACCTTGAGGCGGCAGCGCTCTTTAAAGTCCTCGATCGGGAGCTTGTTTCCCCCTATGAGAAAGGGGGGAAATACAGGTACCAATGCTCGGAAGAAGAGTGTGATGTTTGGGCAGGGCTTTTCGGCTACGATGAAAACAACAAATGGCGCTTCAAGTTTGCATTCGATTCGGCTTCCGTCGGATTGAATGACATTTCCGTCACGCTTGGAGATCTTCGGGACAATACGGCCTGGGAAGAGTTTGTAACCCGTCTCAGGAACATGTCCGGAAATGATCAGCTTCAAATTGAACCAAACGAAGCTGCACCCACTGAACTATCACAAACGGACGGGAGCCGTAGCCAAAGGTCTCACAAGCGCCTGGGGGCTATGGTGGCCACCGCGGTTACGGTAGTCATCATCGCTATCGGGTGGATATTTTTCTCATACAAAACAAAAATGCCTGCCGAAAGGGTAGATCTGAGCCTTTCGGTCTACCCGCCCATCGATAAGCCGTCTTTGGCAGTTTTGCCTTTTGAAAATCTAACCGGCGACCCCCAACAGGAGTATCTCAGCGAAGGTGTTGCAGATCAGCTTTTAACCAGTCTATCGCAAGGACCGTACCTTTATGTCGCCGCCCGCACTTCCAGTTTCGCGTTCAAGGGCAAAGCGATGCAGGCCCAGGAAATTGCAGCGAAGCTTGGGGTGAAATACCTGATTGAGGGCAGCGTGCAACACGACCAAGACCGGGTGCGCATCAATGTTCAATTGATTGACGGCCGCGATGGGAATCATATCTGGTCGGAAAGTTATGACCGCAGTTTTTCCGATCTGTTCGCCCTTCAGGACAAAATAGCCATGGATGTGATGGCGTTTCTGAATGTGCAGATAACCGGCTATGCTACGGGAGCGTTGAAATACTCAAGGCCGAATAACCTGAAAGCGTATGAACACTACCTGAGAGGTCTATACTATCATCTTGGCCGCAGGTCGGAGGATGTTCAAAGAGCTCGCCAGTCGTTCGAGGAGGCGATTCAGATCGATCCCAAGTTCGGAAGGGCTTACACATGGTTGGCCAATACCTATTTGGATGAAATTGAACTGCGCCTGACAACGCAGCGCGAACAACCCATGGAAAAGGCCGAACAGGCGGTTCAAAAAGCACTGGCTGTGGACCCGGATTATCCGCCCTATGGTACGTTGAGCCGCATCGCCCGGTTAAAAAAGGATATGGAAACCGCCATCGTATATGGGCGCAAATCCGTTCAACAAGCACCGAACGATTCCGGTCGCCACTACATGCTATGCCTAGCGTTGTTCATGGGGGAGGAATTTAAAGAATCCGTCGATGTCTGCGAAACCGCTATCCAGCTTGCACCCTTCAAACCGGTTAACTATGTCGTCCAGCTTGCATGGGCTCTGGTGGGAACTACCCAATACGATAAGTCGATATCGTTATTCAAAGAGGTTATCGATCGAAGCCCTCAATCCCGTTTCGCCTATCTTGCCTACAAAGGGCTCACCGCAGCGTACGAACTGTCAGGCAAGCATGCTGAAGCCCAGTGGGCGGCGCAAAATGTACTGCGACTGAACCCGAATTTTTCATTAGAAAACGAATACAAGTTGTCACCGAATAAAGCAGGGCCCTTTGATGAGCGCCTTTTTAACGCATATAGCACTGCTGGACTGAGGTGATATTTTAAAGTATCGATTCCGGGAATTGCCGATTTATTGCGGCTTCGGAAGATTGGGGGGGCCATAGACTCTTGAGGTTGATTGAAACTATCTCAGAAATGGCTGGTCGGTGTTTTGTCGGATAAATTACAAGCGTTCAACAATATAAAATCATTACAGATTTATTCCGTATATTCTATTATTACCCCCGCTGGCCTGTTTATGTCAAATCCAAACCGGAACACCCTGAGCCGCCAGGTCCAGCGATATAATCCGTCAACCTCACGTTATCAAAAACCTGATATGGTGCGTGTAGCTGTCTGGAGTGACCCCCTCGGATTGCGCAGATTATATCTTTTCCAATAGGGGAAGATCAAGCCAATTTTTCAGCGTGTCGAATAATTCACAAGGAGCCACCACCTTGTGATACGTCGGATGATATCACAGGCTTGGCGGAAATTTATGAATATAGCTTTACGCTGGTTGATATCTGTAACTTTTGACAGGTGCCATGCCAAGATGAGCCGGGCAGCTGCGCGGGTTCTTAAGACATGAACCCGTATTGGTAAGCTTCGTAGGTGGTTCCCCCCTCTAACAGCACATCGACTTTTGAGTGAAGCTCCTTTCTCTGGCTGCTGTTAAACCATTTCTGCCAATCTTCCAAAGACCTCCACGTGCTGATCACCAGAAACTCTTGCGGATCTTTCATGTTCCGCAGCGTCTCACTGGAAATGTAGCCTTCTTGCTCTATAGCGAGC